>NZ_VATT01000018.1:0-290241 GCF_005781225.1 Escherichia sp. E4736
TACCGGAATGTGGTCACTCCAGTTCGTATCGACAACGCAACTGGCGCTGGCGCAATCGCTGATTACAAAGATAAAGAAATTATCTATGTAAACGACGTCAACACCGACGCTACCTTCTCTGCTGCTAACAAAGCTGACCTGGGTGCATACACCTACGAAGCTCGTCAGGAAGGTAACACCGTTGTTCTGCATCAGACCGAGCTGACTGACTACGCTAACATGGCGCTGAGCATCCCGTCTGCAAACACCAATATCTGGAACCTGGAACAAGACACCGTTGGTACTCGTTTGACCAACTCTCGTCATGGTCTGGCTGATAACGGCGGCGCATGGGTAAGCTACTTCGGTGGTAACTTCAACGGCAACAACGGTACCATTGACTACGATCAGGATGTTAACGGCATCATGGTCGGTGTTGATACCAAAATTGATGGTAACAACGCTAAGTGGATCGTCGGTGCGGCTGCAGGCTTCGGTAAAGGCGACATGAATGACCGTTCTGGTCAGGTGGATCAAGACAGCCAGTCTGCCTACATCTACTCTTCTGCTCGCTTCGCGAACAATATCTTTGTTGATGGTAGCTTGAGCTACTCTCACTTCAACAACGATCTGTCTGCAACCATGAGCAACGGTACTTACGTTGACGGTAGCACCAACTCTGACGCGTGGGGCTTCGGTTTGAAAGCCGGTTACGACTTCAAACTGGGTGATGCTGGTTACGTAACTCCTTACGGCAGCATTTCTGGTCTGTTCCAGTCTGGTGATGACTACCAGCTGAGCAACGACATGAAAGTTGACGGTCAGTCTTACGACAGCATGCGTTATGAACTGGGTGTAGATGCAGGTTATACCTTCACTTACAGCGAAGACCAGGCTCTGACTCCGTACTTCAAACTGGCTTACGTCTACGACGACTCTAACAACGATAACGATGTGAACGGCGATTCCATCGATAACGGTACTGAAGGGTCTGCGGTACGTGTTGGTCTGGGGGCTCAGTTCAGCTTCACCAAGAACTTCAGCGCCTATACCGATGCTAACTACCTCGGTGGTGGTGACGTAGATCAAGATTGGTCCGCGAACGTGGGTGTTAAATATACCTGGTAATATTCTTCACTCTGAAGAAATACTGGTAATTTAATCTAAATAATGCCCGTCAAGGATTTGACGGGCATTACTGCAAAGGACGCGCAAATGTTATCTGTAGTTAAACCTCTTCAGGAATTTGGTAAGCTCGATAAATGTTTGTCCAGATACGGCACGCGCTTCGAGTTTAATAATGAAAAACAAGTCATATTCTCCAGTGATGTAAACAGCGAAGATACATTCGTTATTTTAGAAGGTGTTATCTCTCTCCGTAGAGAAGAAAACGTACTTATCGGTATTACGCAAGCCCCTTATATTATGGGACTGACTGATGGTTTAATGAAAAACGATATACCATACAAATTAATATCAGAAGGAAACTGTACGGGATATCATCTACCAGCCAAACAAACCATTACTCTTATTGAACAAAATCAACTCTGGCGTGACGCTTTTTACTGGTTAGCCTGGCAAAATAAAATCCTGGAATTACGCGACGTTCAGCTCATTGGGCATAATTCCTACGAGCAAATCCGTGCGACATTATTATCAATGATTGATTGGAATGATGAATTACGATCACGCATTGGCGTAATGAATTATATCCATCAACGTACACGCATATCACGTTCCGTCGTGGCAGAAGTTCTTGCGGCTTTACGCAAGGGCGGCTATATCGAAATGAATAAAGGCAAACTGGTCGCTATCAACCGTTTGCCTTCAGAGTATTAATCAGGAAGCGGGAATGACCATCGGTTTATTCCCGCTAAGTTCGGTCACCAAATCATTGATGCCATCGCTCATATTTTTAAACCGTGTTAATGGTGAGCGGGTCACGACCACAAACGCACCGATATTTTTTTGCGGGATCATCGCCATATAGGTAATGAAGCCACCGCCACCACCGGTCTTCTGAATAATACCCGGACGTCCATCCTTCGGTGCCATATACACCCAGCCTAAACCGAGAGCATCCGCTCTGCCTGGCACATCCATGCCAATCACTTTCGTAAACTGTGCACGCTGATAAATCAGCGTCTGCATGCGATCCGCCTGGTGACTGCGCTGATAAAAATCAGAAGACAAATATTGCTGCATCCAGCGCATCATATCGCCAGGTGTGGAATAAACGCCGCCGCTGCCAATGGCCGCCAGCGTATTGTTACACGGACTGGCACCGCGCTCGGCAACCATCAAACGGCGGCACTGGTCCGGCGATGGTGTGTAGGTGGTGTCTTTCATCCCCAGCGGACGGGTAATTTGCTCTTCAAACAACTGGGTATAAGGCTTGCCGGATGCATTCGCCAGCGCATCCGCCAGCAGGTCGAACGCAAGGTTGGAGTACGCGGCCTGGCTGCCTGGCGCGGCTTTTAGTTTTGCCGTAGAAAGATATTTCCAGCGTTGCTCTCGCGTCGGCCAGACAAACACCGGACGATTTGCCGCGCCACCGGGCTGTTCACGGGGCAGGGCGCTGGTGTGGGTTGCCAGATTCACCAATGTGATGGGGGCTCCGTTATAAGTTGGCACGCGTGCGCCTGGCGGGGCATATTTACTCAGTGGATCGTTTAACTTCACTGTCCCCTGGTCCAGCAATTTCACCAGCATCTCACTGGTCATCAACTTGGTGAGCGAAGCAATACGTACTACTGAATCCAACTGCGGGCGAACGTTATTACCAGGGCGAGTTTCGCCATAACTGCGAAAGACACGCTGATTACCGTCGATAACGACCAGCGCCATCCCGGTGGCACCGCTGCCGTAAAAAATATGATCGGCATAGCGATCAACAATATCAGAGGCGAATTCAGGTTCGGCGATAGGTTGCGCCGCGTGGACAGAGGTCAATGACGCCGCACACAGCACGGCAGAAAAAAGCAGACTACGTTTCAACGGTGGTGTCCATAAATTAAATGAAGGTAACTGAGCGTATTTATACTACTCGTTGATGGATTGCAAAGCGCAAATTAGTGCAATAATAGTGTTAAAAACGTAACGGCGCGTAAACACGATCTTTTTCCTGCTCACCAATGTCTGCATTTGTGATCCTGTTCGTGTTAATGCGCTTATGTAAACAATCCTTTGTTTGTGAAATCCGTCGAAACAATTCTTCCGGTCAGGAGGACGAACTAAGCGCCCCGCGGTTGGTCACAATGGGCGGTTTCATTTGGCTGATTCTTTGAAGCGGCCATGCGGTTAATACACAGCAGTTGCTAAAACGATAAGAAGCTAGCAGGAGAGCATATGTTTAAGTCTTTTTTCCCAAAACCGGGAGCCTTTTTTCTCTCGGCCTTTGTTTGGGCATTGATTGCCGTCATCTTCTGGCAAGCGGGAGGCGGTGACTGGGTTGCCCACATCACCGGGGCTTCTGGGCAGATACCGATTAGCGCTGCCCGTTTCTGGTCGTTAGACTTCCTGGTTTTTTACGCTTATTACATTGTTTGCGTAGGACTTTTCGCGCTGTTCTGGTTTATCTACAGCCCACATCGTTGGCAATACTGGTCAATACTCGGCACTGCGCTAATTATCTTCGTGACCTGGTTTCTGGTGGAAGTTGGGGTTGCAGTCAACGCCTGGTATGCACCGTTTTATGACCTGATTCAAACCGCGCTCAGTTCGCCGCATAAAGTGACCATCGAACAGTTTTATCGCGAGGTGGGCGTCTTTCTGGGGATAGCACTGATCGCGGTGGTTATCAGTGTGTTGAACAATTTCTTTGTCAGCCACTATGTGTTCCGCTGGCGTACGGCGATGAACGAATACTACATGGCGAACTGGCAGCAACTGCGCCATATCGAAGGGGCCGCGCAGCGTGTGCAGGAAGACACCATGCGTTTTGCTTCAACGCTTGAGAATATGGGCGTCAGCTTTATTAATGCCATCATGACGCTGATCGCCTTCTTGCCGGTGTTGGTGACGCTCTCCGCGCACGTGCCAGAGTTGCCGATTGTGGGGCACATTCCGTATGGTTTGGTGATTGCCGCGATTATCTGGTCGCTGATGGGGACCGGATTACTGGCGGTTGTGGGGATCAAACTGCCGGGACTTGAGTTTAAAAACCAGCGAGTAGAAGCAGCTTACCGTAAAGAGCTGGTCTATGGTGAAGACGACGCCACGCGTGCGACACCGCCAACGGTGCGCGAGTTGTTCAGCGCGGTACGGAAGAACTATTTCCGCCTCTATTTTCACTATATGTATTTCAACATCGCCCGCATTCTCTACCTGCAGGTCGATAACGTTTTCGGTTTGTTCTTGCTGTTTCCGTCGATTGTTGCCGGTACGATTACGCTCGGCCTGATGACCCAAATCACCAACGTTTTTGGTCAGGTTCGCGGCGCTTTCCAGTATCTGATTAACTCATGGACCACGCTGGTCGAGTTGATGTCGATCTACAAACGTCTGCGCAGCTTTGAACATGAACTGGATAATGACAAAATTCAGGAAGTAACCCATACATTGAGTTAAAAAGGAGAGGTAATGTCGCGAGTCAATCATCTGTCTTCGCTTTCATTGTTGGCGGTTCTGGTTTTAGCGGGGTGTAGCAATCAGGCGCCACAGCCGTTGAAAAAGGGCGAAAAAGCGATAGATGTGGCGAGCGTGGTGCGGCAGAAGTTACCCGCCAGCGTAAAAGACCGCGATGCCTGGGCGAAAGATCTTGCCACCACTTTTGAAAGCCAGGGGCTGGCACCGACACTGGAAAATGTCTGCTCGGTGCTGGCGGTGGCGCAACAGGAGTCAAATTATCAGGCGGATCCGGTCGTTCCTGGATTAAGTAAAATCGCCTGGCAAGAGATTGACCGCCGCGCCGAACGGATGCACATTCCTGCTTTTCTGGTTCATACCGCGCTAAAAATCAAATCGCCAAACGGTAAAAGCTACAGCGAACGGTTAGATTCCGTGCGCACGGAAAAGCAGTTGAGTGCAATTTTTGACGATCTGATCAGCATGGTGCCGATGGGGCAGACACTGTTTGGTTCGCTTAACCCGGTGCGCACCGGTGGGCCGATGCAGGTCAGCATTGCTTTTGCCGAACAGCATACCAGGGGGTATCCGTGGAAAATGGACGGTACGGTACGTCAGGAGGTCTTCAGTCGTCGCGGCGGATTATGGTTCGGGACTTACCATTTACTTAATTATCCTGCCAGCTATAGCGCGCCGATTTTCCGTTTCGCCGATTTTAATGCCGGTTGGTACGCCAGTCGTAATGCCGCGTTTCAGAATGCGGTCAGCAAAGCCAGCGGCGTGAAGTTGGCGCTGGATGGTGATTTGATTCGTTATGACAGTAAAGAGCCGGGTAAAACAGAACTGGCGACGCGTAAGCTGGCGGGCAAACTGGGAATGAGCGACAGCGAAATTCGTCGTCAGCTCGAGAAAGGGGATAGTTTCTCTTTTGAAGAGACGGCGTTGTATAAGAAGGTTTATCAACTCGCCGAAGCGAAAACGGGTAAATCGCTACCGCGTGAAATGTTGCCCGGTATTCAACTGGAAAGCCCGAAAATCACCCGTAACCTTACCACCGCATGGTTTGCGAAGCGCGTCGATGAAAGACGAGCGCGCTGTATGAAGCCGTGACCAATAGGTAATCGTAGGCCAGATGTTTACGTCGCATCTGGCAAAATAAATCTTACTGGCGGCGATGTCGCCAGTGCAGCCACACCGCAACCACCGCAAAGATGAAGCAGCCAACCAAAAACGGGATCAGCCCGAAAATGGTGCCAACTCCCAGACCAATTTCCACTCGTGGGCGGCCTGTCTCCTGGACCTGCATTAAACGCTCATAGACACCTGGCGCATGCACCAACAAATTCAGCAATTGCGCCCCAGCCCAAAAGCAAAACAGCACAAACAATGCATAGGCAATGTTGCCAGGCGTTGAAGAGGCATCGCGATATTTTCCGCTAAACAGCGATTTTGACAGGGTGAAATCAGCCATAAAAACCTCCGGAAGTCATCTGCTTCTCTTCTGGTGTGATACCAGCGGCTTATGGCAAGTCTGACAGGTCATTGGGATTGTCAATATCAGAATCATGGTAAATTGATGTTGGGAATATTCCCGAAGCGAGAATCTTCGTCATGACTCACAAAATTGCAACCTTAAGTTAAATTTCTTAACGGTTCTGGAAATGCTGTCTACACCACAGACGGATGTTGCAGAATATGCAAGGATGTTGTTTTTCGTTAACGGAGCTGCCATGAATCTGCCTGTAAAAATCCGCCGCGACTGGCATTACTATGCGTTCGCCATTGGCCTTATATTCATTCTTAATGGCGTGGTGGGGTTGCTGGGGTTTGAAGCAAAAGGCTGGCAGACCTACGCGGTGGGGCTGGTGACGTGGGTGATTAGCTTCTGGCTGGCGGGACTGATTATTCGCCGTCGCGATGACGATACTGAAAACGCCCAATAACAGTGGATTGGGCGGTCGGGAATGCTGACAAATTGCGCCGGATGCGGCGTGAACGCCTTATCCGCTTACGAAAATCTGGTTGGCCTGTCAGGCAATCTTACGTTTGCCATTAGTATTAAACGCCCAATAAAAATATTACCGGGCGTTTGAATATTACATGGTGGTTTTCAGTGCGTTATCCGCTGCGTGACGCTCCAGCGCCAGCTCAATCAAACGTGTGATCAGGTCGGTGTAGCCCAGGCCACTGGCTTGCCACAGCTTCGGATACATACTGATGTTAGTGAACCCTGGCAGCGTGTTGATCTCGTTGATCACCACCTCGTTTTTCGGCGTTAAAAAGACGTCTACACGCGCCATGCCAGCACATCCCAACGCCTGGTAAGCCTGAACGGCAATCGCCCGAATCTTATCGTTGATTTCCGGCGCAATGTCCGCAGGAACCACCACTTTCGCGCCATCTTCGTCAATGTACTTGGTGTCGTAGGCGTAGAAATCGCTGGTCAGTACGATCTCGCCACAGGTACTGGCTTGCGGATTGTCATTACCCAGAACCGCACATTCGATCTCACGACCTTTGATCCCTTGCTCAACGATCACTTTGTGATCGAATTCGAACGCCAGATCGACAGCAAGGGCATACTGCTCTTCGCTGGTCACTTTGCTGACGCCAACAGAGGAACCCTGATTAGCTGGTTTTACAAACAGCGGCAACCCAAGTTTAGACTTCACTTCGGCGAAGCTGATTTTGTGGCGATTGGCGCGCGTCAGGGTAATAAATGGCGCGATGTTCAATCCAGCGTCACGCAGCAGACGTTTGGTGACGTCTTTATCCATGCATGCAGCAGAAGCCAGAACATCGGAACCGACAAACGGTAGATTGGCGACCCGCAGCATTCCCTGTAAGGAACCATCTTCACCCAACGTACCGTGGACAATTGGGAAAATGACATCCACCGTCGGCAACGGCTGGCCGTTCTGCGCATCAATAAGTTGCTGTTCATGTTTACCCGGCACCTGCGCGAGACTGGTGGCCGAAGGGCGCAGCGCAATATGGGCAGGATCGTCTGCGTTCAGCAAATAATTGCTGGCATCGCTGACGTGCCATTGCCCTTGTTTATCAATGCCCAGCAGCACAACGTCAAAGCGACTTTTATCAATGGCATCGACAATGTTTTTTGCCGATTGCAGAGACACTTCATGTTCTGCTGACTTTCCACCAAAAACGATTCCTACCCGCAGTTTTTCCATCTTAAAAACCTATCCCGTAGAACACAAAGAGCATACATTACCACGACAAAACGGGGGATTCGCGGCCTTCTGACAGTTTGTTGCAATCTTCTGCTGATAAACCGTGCAGCTTGCGGGGTAAGATTCATCGCTGACTAAATTATGTGCGTAAGATCACAAAAATGATGAACGGGAAACTAATTTATTCCTGGTGTGAATTGCTGCCTGGATGGTTATTATACGTAATAATAAGTTAACCAAGAGTATATATTCCATAACTTTTTATTATAAAAAACATTAATAATTGTATACCTATATTTTATGTGTGGAATTATTTAAAAATAGAGAAACGTTTCGCTGATAAATGTGAAAAAAAATATTTGCTAAAATTATTTCCTCTGTCATAAAAATACTACATCAAGACTCTATGCAGTTGTGAAACATAATGTTAACTTCTCCATACTTTGGATAAGGAAATACAGATATGAAAAATCTCATTGCTGAGTTGTTATTTAAGCTTGCCCAAAAGGAAGAGGAGTCGAAAGAATTGTGCGCGCAGGTCGAAGCACTAGAGATTATCGTTACTGCGATGCTTCGCAATATGGCGCAAAATGACCAACAGCGGTTGATTGATCAGGTTGAAGGGGCGCTATACTCGGTAAAGCCCGATGCCAGCATTCCTGATGACGATACGGAGCTGCTGCGCGATTACGTAAAGAAGTTATTGAGGCATCCTCGTCAGTAAAAAGTTAAGCCCTCCAACAGTTGTCATAATGCTGTCATGCCAGAGACTTATAGTCGCTTTGTTTTTATTTTTTAATGTATTTGTACATGGAGAAAATAAAGTGAAACAAAGCACTATTGCACTGGCTCTCTTGCCGTTACTGTTTACCCCTGTTACTAAAGCCCGGACCCCAGAGATGCCAATTCTGGAAAACCGGGCGGCACAGGGGGATATTACCGCGCCTGGCGGCGCTCGCCGATTAACGAGCGATCAGACCGCTGCCTTACGCGATTCTCTTAGCGATAAACCCGCGAAAAATATTATTTTATTGATTGGTGATGGGATGGGGGATTCGGAAATCACTGCCGCACGCAATTATGCTGAAGGCGCGGGCGGTTTTTTTAAAGGGATCGATGCCTTGCCGCTTACCGGACAATACACCCATTATGCGCTGGATAAAAAAACCGGAAAACCAGACTACGTGACCGACTCCGCAGCGTCAGCAACGGCCTGGTCAACTGGCGTCAAAACGTATAACGGCGCGCTGGGTGTCGATATTCATGAAAAAGATCATCCAACGATTCTGGAATTGGCAAAAGCCGCAGGGCTGGCGACCGGCAACGTTTCAACGGCTGAAATACAGGATGCCACTCCCGCCGCGCTAGTGGCACATGTGACCTCGCGCAAATGCTATGGTCCGAGCGTTACCAGCGAAAAATGCCCGAGCAACGCGCTGGAAAAAGGTGGAAAAGGATCGATTACTGAACAACTGCTTAACGCCCGTGCAGATGTTACGCTTGGCGGCGGTGCAAAAACCTTTGCTGAAACGGCTACCGCCGGTGAATGGCAGGGAAAAACGCTGCGTGAACAGGCGCAGGCGCGTGGTTATCAGTTAGTCAGCGATACCGCATCGCTGAATGCGGTGACGGAAGCGAACCAGCAAAAACCCCTGCTTGGACTGTTTGCTGACGGCAATATGCCAGTGCGCTGGCAAGGACCGAAAGCAACGTACCACGGTAATATCGATAAGCCCGCAGTCACCTGTACCCCGAATCCGCAACGCAATGACAGTGTGCCTACGCTGGCGCAGATGACCGATAAAGCCATTGAACTACTGAGCAAAAATGAGAAAGGATTCTTCCTGCAAGTTGAAGGTGCGTCGATCGATAAACAGGATCACGCCGCGAATCCTTGTGGCCAAATTGGCGAGACGGTCGATCTCGATGAAGCCGTACAGCGGGCGCTGGAATTTGCCAAAAAGGATGGCAACACACTGGTGGTGGTCACCGCTGACCACGCCCACGCCAGCCAGATTGTCGCGCCAGATACCAAAGCGCCGGGTCTGACTCAGGCGTTAAACACCAAAGATGGCGCAGTGATGGTGATGAGTTACGGGAACTCCGAAGAGGATTCACAAGAGCATACCGGTAGCCAGTTGCGTATTGCTGCATATGGTCCGCACGCTGCGAATGTGGTTGGTTTGACCGATCAGACCGATCTCTTCTACACCATGAAAGCTGCACTGGGGCTGAAATAACACCGAACCCGGCGGCTAATTTTGGCTGTCGGGTGGTTTTTTTGCTGTTAGCAACCAGACTTAAAAGCAGATCAAGGGCGCAAACGCTCCTGGTTAAAATGTGAAGAGGGATGGTGCTATGAAAATAACATTACTGGTTACCCTGCTATTCGGCCTGGTTTTTTTAACCACTGTCGGCGCTGCCGAGAGAACGTTAACCCCACAACAACAGCGTATGACCTCCTGTAATCAACAGGCGACAGCGCAGGCGTTGAAAGGGGATGCCCGTAAGACATACATGAGTGATTGCCTGAAGAACAGCAAATCTGCGCCCGGTGAAAAGAGTTTGACGCCGCAGCAGCAGAAGATGCGCGAATGTAATAGTCAGGCGACGCAGCAATCTCTGAAAGGTGATGATCGTAATAAGTTTATGAGTACTTGCCTCAAGAAAGCCGCGTAAAACCTATAGTGCTAACGGGTGAGTTAAGAAAATGGCTCACCCGAAATATCATACTCCCGCCTTTCGCCCCATCTCTATAATTTGGGAAAATTGTTTCTGAATGTTCCCAAAAATAATGAATGATGAAAATTTTTTCAAAAAAGCGGCGGCACACGGGGAGATACCACCATTAGCTCCTCAAAACGAACATCAGCGATCCGGGCTGCGCTTCGCCCGTCGCGTCAGACTACCGCGAGCGGTAGGACTGGCTGGGATGTTCTTACCAATCGCCTCGACGTTGGTTTCGCACCCGCTGTCAGGCTGGTGGTGGCTGGTGTTGGTTGGCTGGGCATTTGTCTGGCCGCATTTAGCCTGGCAGTTGGCGAGCAGGGCCGTTGATCCGCTTGGCCGGGAAATATACAACTTAAAAACTGATGCAGTGTTAGCCGGTATGTGGGTAGGCGTGATGGGCGTAAACGTGCTGCCTTCGATCGCAATGCTGATGATTATGTGCCTGAATTTGATGGGGGCAGGGGGCCCCCGTCTGTTTGTCGCCGGTTTGGTGTTGATGGTCGTTTCCTGCCTTGTCACACTCGAACTCACGGGGATCACGGTGTCGCTCAAGAGTGCGCCGCTGGAATGGTGGCTCTCCCTTCCCATTATCGTCATTTATCCTCTGCTGTTTGGCTGGGTCAGCTACCAGACAGCGACCAAACTGGCTGAACATAAACGACGATTGCAGGTCATGAGTACCCGTGACGGCATGACGGGCGTTTACAACCGGCGCCACTGGGAAATCATGCTACGTAATGAGTTTGATAACTGTCGCCGACACAATCGCGATGCGACGCTATTGATTATTGATATCGACCATTTTAAGAGTATCAACGATACATGGGGTCACGATGTCGGTGATGAAGCAATCGTTGCCCTTACCCGACAGTTACAAATTACCCTGCGTGGCAGCGATGTGATTGGTCGTTTTGGTGGTGATGAATTTGCGGTAATTATGTCAGGTACGCCAGCCGAAAACGCCATTACTGCCATGTTACGTGTACATGAAGGATTAAATGCATTACGCCTGCCAAATACGCCGCAGGTGATATTACGGATAAGCGTCGGTATCGCGCCGCTGAATCCGCAAATGAGTCACTACCGTGAGTGGCTGAAATCGGCTGATATGGCGCTCTACAAAGCAAAGAGAGCCGGACGTAACCGTACTGAAGTGGCGGCCTGACGTCCAGCGAGAGTCATCAGGACTTGCTGAGTTTTTCTGATTTTTCCATACACTTCGTCATCGCTTCGATCACCGCGGAACGGAATCCTTTCTCTTCCAGAACGCGTACCGCTTCAATGGTTGTGCCTCCTGGTGAGCAGACCATATCTTTCAAGGCGCCCGGATGTTCGCCGGTTTCCAGCACCATTTTCGCGGAACCCATTACCGCCTGGGCGGCAAACTTGTATGCTTGCGCGCGTGGCATCCCGCCCAGCACGGCGGCGTCGGCCATCGCTTCGATAAACATAAAGACATAGGCTGGCGAAGAACCGCTCACGCCAACCACTGGGTGGATCATCGGCTCAGCAATGATTTCCGCCTCGCCAAAGCAGCGGAAAATATTCAGCACATCGGCAGTATCTTCGGGAGTGACCAACGCGTTTGGCGTTACGGATGTCATCCCGGCGTTGACCAACGCGGGGGTGTTCGGCATGGCGCGAATAATTTTCCGGTCGTGACCCAGCGCCCGGGCAAGTTGGTCGAGCGTAACGCCTGCGGCGATAGAAACCACCAGAGAGTCTTTATTCAGGCTGGAAGTGATTTCGCTAAGGACTTTAATCATGATGCCCGGTTTGACGGCAGCAAAGACGATATCGGTGATTTGCGCCACTTCCTGTGCCGATTCTGCGGCGTTGATACCAAACTGTTCATGTAAGGCGGCAACTTTATCCGGGGAGGGGGTATACACCCAGATTTGCCCTGGAAGGACCTGACCGCTGGCAATCAGACCGCCGAGAATGGCTTTTCCCATATTGCCGCAGCCAATAAAACCGATTTTCTTTTCCATTGCACACTCCTGCCGTGAATTCATTATTTTGAAAAGCGCCTGGTCAGAAGCATAAACAGAACTATGCCGGAAGGCAAAAGCGCGACACAATAGAGGATTACCCAACAGAGGATAGCCTTATGACAATATGGGTGGACGCCGATGCGTGTCCCAATGTAATTAAAGAGATTCTGTATCGCGCGGCAGAACGTATGCAGATGCCGCTGGTGTTGGTGGCAAATCAGAGTTTACGCGTGCCGCCATCGCGGTTTATTCGCACGCTGCGCGTCGCGGCAGGTTTTGACGTGGCTGATAATGAAATTGTACGTCAGTGTGAGGCGGGCGATTTGGTAATAACCGCAGATATTCCTTTGGCTGCTGAAGCCATCGAGAAAGGCGCGGCAGCACTTAATCCGCGTGGCGAACGGTACACACCAGCGACTATTCGTGAACGTCTGACGATGCGCGATTTTATGGATACCCTACGAGCCAGCGGCATCCAGACCGGAGGACCAGATAGCCTTTCGCAACGTGACCGCCAGGCATTTGCGGCTGAACTTGAAAAATGGTGGCAGGAAGTTCAACGTAACCGTTCGTAAATGTAATATATTATTTACACTTCTTTCTCGCTCATTTCTTGATATAGTAAGGAATGTATTGAAGTTCGCTCCTTAAGTGGAATTATTTCTTTACAATCGAAATTGTACTAGTTTGATGGTATGATCGTTATTCTTACGAAACCGGCTTTCGCCGCATTGCGACCTTTTGGGGAAAACCCACGATGACACACCCTCTTTTTCTGATCGGGCCTCGGGGCTGTGGTAAAACAACGGTCGGAATGGCCCTTGCCGATTCGCTCAACTGTCGGTTTGTTGATACCGACCAATGGTTGCAATCACAACTCAATATGACGGTAGCAGAGATCGTCGAAAGGGAAGAGTGGGCAGGATTTCGCGCCAGGGAGAGCGCCGCTCTGGAAGCAGTTACTGCACCATCCACCGTTATCGCGACGGGCGGCGGTATTATTCTGACGGAATTTAATCGCCACTACATGCGTAATAACGGGATTGTGGTTTACTTGTGCGCGCCGGTGTCAGTGCTGGTAAATCGTCTGCAAGCAGCGCCAGAAGAGGATTTACGGCCAACACTCACAGGAAAACCGTTAAGTGAAGAAGTTCAGGAAGTGCTGGAAGAACGCGATGCATTATATCGTGAAGTTGCGCATATTATCGTCGATGCTAACAACGAACCCAGTCAGGTGATCTCTGAAATTCGAACCGCTTTGGCACAAACGGCAAACTGTCATTGTCCTGGCACCTATACTTAATGTTCATCCCGTGAAATAAGGAAGAACAATGCCAACGAAACCGCCTTATCCCCGAGAAGCCAGAATTGTTACGGTAGAAAAAGGCCAGCAAGGACAGACTGTGACCTGGTATCAGCTGCGAGCCGATCATCCCAAACCAGACTCTTTGATCAGCGAACATCCTACGGCCCAGGAGGCGATGGATGCTAAAAAACGCTATGAGGATCCTGATAAAGAGTGACCGCATCAGACTGCTCGGAAGGGACTCTGAGTGCTATTGCAACGGACCTGCATCACACTTTTCACAATTCATGTTTTTCAAATAATTAGAATATTAAACAATAACAATCCATTACTGGAACTATTGGGAATCTTTACATTATGCCGTGCGCGTCTGCTGCTACGCTTTTTTGCATTTGTAGCATCGGCAAGCGCCCGCTGTGGTGCTTAGTATTTGCCCGGTAATTAACGACGAAAAAGAAAGGTGGAAGACAATGAGCGCGTCGTTGGCGATTCTGACCATCGGCATTGTACCAATGCATGAAGTTTTGCCGCTTCTGACGGAGTACATTGACGAAAATAATATTTCCCATCATAGCCTGCTGGGGAAATTAAGCCGCGAAGAGGTGATGGCGGAGTATGCGCCAGAAGCAGGCGAAGAAACTATTCTTACATTATTAAATGACAACCAGCTGGCCCACGTTTCACGCCGTAAAGTGGAGCGTGATCTACAAAGCGTGATTGAGGTACTCGATAATCAGGATTATGACGTTATTTTGCTAATGAGTACGGCCAACATTAGCAATATGACAGCGCGAAATACGATCTTCCTCGAGCCTTTGCGCATTCTCCCACCCTTGGTTTCCTCCATTGTTGAAGGTCACCAGGTCGGTGTTATTGTTCCAGTAGAAGAGCTTTTGGCCGTTCAGGCGCAAAAATGGCAAATTTTGCAGAGAACACCACTATTCTCGCTGGGAAATCCCATTCATGATTCTGAACAGAAAATCGTTGATGCCGGGAAAGAATTGCTGGCGAATGGCGCGGATGTCATCATGCTGGATTGTTTAGGATTTAATCAGCGTCATCGCGATTTACTGCAAAAAAAGCTCGATGTACCTGTTTTGCTCTCTAACGTATTGATTGCCAGGCTGGCGGCGGAATTGCTGGTGTAATTTTACGTGACAGTTAGCACCTTTGGCCCCTATAGTGAAGAAGATGTTAAACCACCTGACAGGGCCAGTTTATGCTTCAAAGTAACGAATACTTTTCCGGAAAAGTGAAATCGATCGGCTTTACCAGCAGCGATACTGGCCGCGCCAGCGTCGGTGTGATGGTTGAAGGTGAATACATGTTCAGTACTGCGGAACCCGAAGAGATGACGGTGGTCAGCGGGGCGCTGAATGTTTTGCTGCCTGGCGCTACCGACTGGCGCGTGTATGAAGCTGGTGAAGTATTTAATGTTCCCGGCCACAGCGAGTTCCATCTGCAAGTTGCCGAACCGACCTCCTATTTGTGCCGCTATCTGTAATATCGCGCCTTCCCGTCTGAATGGGAGGGCATTTTTCTGAAATATTCCTTATTTCACGAATAATAAAATCTCCATTGCTGCTAATTTTTCTATTTTCGATATATTCATAATCTATCAAGGTTGATATTAATATCAGTGAAGATTATGAATAAAATAAAAATATTGATCATCTGTATGGTTGTATTTATTGCCACCGAAAATGTTTACGCTGCAAAGTGGATCACGAGCGATGATCTTATTAAGTCAGATTTCCATATCTTGACCGCAGAAGAACGTAATGGAGTTAAAGAGGAAACCGATGATAGTATGGAAGCCTCTTATATGCTTAAAAATAACATTCGTTGGTATTATCATAATGGAGATTTATCAATACCCAGCAATTTTAGTAATAAGCATACCCTGGTGGTCAAGGGGAATTTAACCATTAATGGTGATTATGATGATTATTCGGCAGGTGATGGTCAACTCATTGTGTTGGGCAATGTGATTGTCGACAACTTTATTAATCATGATTTCGCATACGTCAAAGGTGAGATGCAAGCGAAAGGTTTAGTCTATGCTGATTATAATGATCATAACTTTGAAGTAATGAAAGGTATTACGGCTCGCGGAATTATTGTTTCAGACAAGGCGACGCAATTTGAGGTTAATAACGCTGAGTTTTATATCAACGAAGATACCAGTAATGAAAATTATGACTGGGATGCGAATATTCGAAAAGCGTATTCGCTGTTTGAGCCCGATCTCTATGAGATTACTGAAATTGAAACCGACAATGTTTTAAATGCCTATCCTGATTATGACAGTGTAGCGGCCAGTATTGTCCAGGGATTGCCGTTGTTTCGCGATAAACCTGTATCGGGGTTAAGTGAAAAATTGCAGTGGATTGAACAGGGCAAGGTCGAAAAATTTGCGGCTGGCAACGTTAAGCATGAAGATCCGCTGGTGGCGCGTTTTCTGACTCGCATGGAGAGTCTACCAACTGATGTTATGCTGCAATTGCTACAGCATCCTGATGACCAGACACGAGAATATATGGCGCAGCGTTGGCCCGCCAGGCAAATGCATTTACTCACCGCGCCGTTTATTAAAGACCAGGCAGTGGCGAAAGGACTGATTAAAAACAGCGATATTTCACCAGTAGTGAATGAAAAATTAATGTCGACGCCTGTCGAGAGCGTCCAACTCGAGCAGGCCAGACAGGATAATCTTTCTCCGGAACTCATTGCCCTATTAAGTCAGAGTCCGTTTCCGATTGTACGTAAGACGTTAGTCAGCCAGTACGATTACGCGTGGCTGGCGCCAACATCTGTGGTGGATGAACTGATAAATAGCGATGATGATGAACTACGCGAACGAATTGCTGGTGCCGATTTGACTACACGACAAGCCGTGGCGCTGAGTAACGATCAATCACTTAAGGTCCGTGAAGCCGTAGCTCATGCCCTTGTGGAACTAAAAGTTACGCGGCTTTCTGCAAACATGAGTATTCCCGATATTGAACGTATTGCAGATCAAATGTATCTCGATAATAAAGACCATAAAAATATCGTTATGGCATTATTTATTGCTTTACCTGAAGCGCGCCAACTGTCGCTGGCAAAAGAAGATATACAATATTTACGTGAAGGTGCGCGTTATCTGACGTCAACTGAAGTGATTAACTATCTCCTGACACATCATGATAACCCCGCTGTCTGGAATGAATTAGCACACGATAAACTGCTGCCGTTGGAATACAAGAAAAAATTGTGGCAGCGCACATTGCAATTAATGATGAGCAAACGGCAAGAGGATCAGGAGCAGGCGTATGATATACAACTGGAACTGATTGATAATGGCATAGTAGATGAAGCAATGCTCAATGACGCCATCGATTTGCTACCTGATTTACCGGCTGAATATCGTTACCGGATGCGCAATCAGTTATTTGATAAAAATGATTTACCTTCAGAGATTATTGCCCGTCTTGATAAGCAATATCGCTTTAATTCTGACTGGGCGCTGTCTGTTACAGACATGACAAATAGTAATCGTAGGCAGTGTGATAGAGGATTACGTCGCTGGAATGATGATGATAGCGTTATTTTAATCGAGCTGGATAAGCTGACAGATAAGCCTGATGATGAGTTTTGGCTGGCATTACTGCAAAGTCGGCATGAACAATTACGTAAAACGGCGTTGATTAATGCGCATACGCCGACTTCCGCATTCACAGCATTGGTTACACCGCAGGATCGTCAGGGAGCGATTGCCAACCCGCAACTGCCTGCTAAGGTGAAAACGGCGTGGTTAAAAGAGGATCCGTCTTTACTGTTATTTGCCGATCATCCTGATCCACAACAATTACGTGAATTAGTTAAAACCGGATCGACACGACAAATTCGTAGTGAAGCGCGCAATAAGCTTGAGGAATTAAAATGAGGTCACGGCCCTGGAGTAAATTACAGCGGGAAATCTATGATTTACTGACGCCGACCATCAATCTGCAAATTCACTGTACCCGTTATCCAATGCGCAGCCAAAATGGTGGAAGCACCGATTTGCCGCGTTACTGGATCACTCTGGATCAAGATGTTATCTGGGATTATCCAAAAGATTTTGTCGCGGGTAATCATGGGGTGCGAAATTTTCACGGCGAAACTTGCTGGTATCCTTACCTGACGGATATTTGTTCAATTTCTAATTTATTGCGTGAATATATTGATACACCGAAAGCGGAGCTGTTAACGAAACAGTTTGCCAGTGATAAGTGGGGGTTAGTGAATATTCTGCGTGCTGCCGACAGGCGAATCGGGACGAGGCGGTTAGATCAGTTACGGCGTAAAACACACAATATTGCAGCGTTAAAAATCATCATCCGACGTAGCGAATGATTAGATTAATGCCTGGCATGGCTTCGTACGCCGGATAAGACGCACCGAGGCGTCGCATCCGGCATTGAAGGCAAACCAGCTATTAACGTTGCGCTTCGCCGCCCAATCCTTCGATCAGGTTTTGAATTAACGCTGCCAGTTCGCCGGTCATCAGGATGAAATCGGCGTCAAAACGCTGGGCAAAATCTTCGCGGTCGATATCTTCGTTTTGATCGCGCAGCTCGTCGCAGAACTTCAGGCGCTTGAGCGAACCATCGTCGCACATCACAAACTGAACGCGTTGCTGCCAGTCGAGCGCCAGTTTAGTCACCACTTTTCCGGCTTCAATGTGATTGGTGATCTCTTCGCTGGTCAGATCTTGTTTCTTCGCGCGGATCACGCCGCCATCTTCCAGCAGCGATTTCAGCTCGGCTTCATCAAGCAGCTGGAAGCCCTGTGCCGCGCTGCCGGAGCGTACCCATTCGGTCAGCGTCAGTTCAATCGGGTTTTCCATGCTCAATGGCACAACCGGTAACGACCCCAGGCTTTTACGCAGCAGTGCCAGCGTATCTTCCGCTTTTTTGGCGCTGGCGCAGTCCACCATGATCAAACCGTTCACCGTGTCGATCCACATCATGGTTTGGCTGAAACGGCTGAAGGCGCGAGGCAGCAGAGAGTGCAACACTTCATCTTTCAGCGAATCTTTTTCGGTTTTCTTCAGCTTACGCGCCTGTTCCGCTTCCAGTTTGGCGATTTTCGCTTCCAGCGCCTGTTTAATCACCGGAGACGGGAGGATTTTTTCTTCTTTGCGCGCGCAGATAACAATTTGACCATTGGCAACGTGCGTTAACGCATCGCTGTGTGATCCCATCGGAGGAACCCAGCCCATCTTCGCCATATCCTGGCTGCCGCATGGGGTAAATGCCATCGAGGCTAGCTGTTTTTCCATCTCTTCTGCACGCAGCGAAATTTCGCGGCTAAGACGGTAAACCATTAAATTTTTGAACCACAGCATGATAATTTCCACGGCCTTGTCGTTAAATTTAGCGGGCATGATAACGAATTGTCGGCGGCCTTGCATTGCCAATCCGGTTGTCCGTCTCTACGCTATTGATATTGAAAAAAATAAGGAGAGTACCGTGCGTATAGGTATCGATTTAGGCGGCACCAAAACTGAAGTGATTGCACTGGGCGATGCAGGGGAGCAGTTGTACCGTCATCGTCTGCCCACGCCGCGTGATGATTACCGCCAGACCATAGAAACGATCGCCACGCTGGTTGATCTGGCGGAGCAGGCGACGGGGCAGCGTGGAACAGTGGGGATGGGGATCCCCGGCTCGATTTCACCCTATACCGGAGTGGTGAAAAATGCCAATTCAACCTGGCTTAACGGTCAGCCATTCGATAAAGACTTAAGTGCGCGGTTGCAGCGGGAAGTGCGGCTGGCAAATGACGCCAACTGTCTGGCGGTTTCGGAAGCGGTAGATGGCGCGGCAGCGGGAGCGCAGACGGTATTTGCTGTGATTATCGGCACGGGATGCGGCGCGGGCGTGGCATTCAATGGGCGGGCGCATATCGGCGGCAATGGCACGGCAGGCGAGTGGGGACACAATCCGCTACCGTGGATGGACGAAGACGAACTGCGTTATCGCGAGGAAGTCCCTTGTTATTGCGGTAAACAAGGCTGTATTGAAACCTTTATTTCGGGTACCGGATTTGCCACAGATTATCGTCGTTTAAGCGGACATGCACTGAAAGGCA
Source organism: Escherichia sp. E4736 (assembly GCF_005781225.1). NCBI lineage: Bacteria > Pseudomonadati > Pseudomonadota > Gammaproteobacteria > Enterobacterales > Enterobacteriaceae > Escherichia > Escherichia sp. E4736. Next base: position 19,887 of record NZ_VATT01000018.1, read on the forward strand.
GTGAAATTATTCATCTCGTTGAAGAAAGCGATCCGGTTGCCGAGTTGGTATTGCGTCGCTATGAGCTACGACTGGCGAAGTCGCTGGCGCATGTGGTGAATATTCTCGACCCGGATGTGATTGTCCTGGGCGGAGGGATGAGCAATATTGACCGTTTATATCAAACAGTTCCACCGTTGATTAAACAATTTGTCTTCGGTGGCGAATGTGAAACGCCCGTGCGTAAGGCGAAGCATGGTGATTCCAGCGGCGTACGCGGCGCCGCATGGTTATGGCCACAAGAGTAAAAAACCCAGGCAATTGGTGCATCATGCCTGATGCGACGCTTGTCGCGTCTTATCAGGCGTACAAAATAAGCAGCCGTAGGCCGGATAAGGCGTTCACGCCGCATCCGGCACCGTGCTCAGATGCCTGATGCGACACTGGCGTGTCTTATCAGGCCTACAAAATAAGCAGCCGCAGGCCGGATAAGGCGCTCGCGCCGCATCCGGCACCGTGCTCAGATGTCTGATGCGACGCTTGTCGCGTCTTATCAGGCCTACAAAATAAGCAGCCGTAGGCCGGATAAGGCGTTCACGCCGCATCCGGCAACAAGTAACGTGCACCGTGACTGCAACCTACCCCAGTGGTTTCGCCAGCACCGGACTCTCCGCTACTTGCTGGCGCTTATAGCGACCATACAGCAGCAATGAGGACATCGCAGCAAACGAGAGCAGGGCGGCAGGTAACGCCACGTAATTATACGCCAGCCCCAGCGTCAGCATCATCCCGCCGCAATAAGCACCCACGGCGCTACCGAGGTTAAACGCTATTTGCCCACCCGCGGCACCTAATAACTCCCCACCTTTGGCATTTTGCAGTAACAATATTTGCAGCGGTGCTGAAAGGGCAAATAATCCCGCGCAACAAATAAAAGCAAAAATAAGCGACGTTGTTTTCATGCCGCCGAAGAAAAAGAGCATCAACAGTGCCAGCACAATAATAAAGTCAGTCACTGCCGCAATGCGTAGCGGCGAGTAACGTCCGGAAATCCGGCCACTTAGCAGATTCCCCAGCACCATCCCCAGTCCGACCAGCATCATAATGAAGGTCATCGCCGTTTCCGAAAAACCGGAAATAAACATCATGTAAGGTTTAACGTAACTAAACCAGGCAAACACACCTGCGTTGCCAAACATCGTGGCGGCGAAAATTAACCACGGGGCCGGGCTGCGCAAAAAGTGAAATTGTTCGCGCAGCTTTCCTTTCGCCTCGTCGCGAATATCCGGTACCCAAAAATAGACCGATGCCATCACCGCAATATTAAAAACAGCGATCAATAAAAAGGTGTAGCGCCAGCTAAATTCCTGACTTAAATACGTCCCCAGCGGAATGCCCAGCAGATTGGCGACTGTCATCCCAGAAACCATACCCGCCACGGCGGCGGTGACTTTGCCGGGTTGGATAATTTTCGATAACACGATCGCCCCGACGCCAAAAAATGCGCCATGCGGAAAACCGGAAACCAGGCGGCCAATGGCGAGCATCAGGTAAGACGAAGAGAGAGTAAACATGGCGTTGCCAATGACGCACAACGCCACCAGAAACAACAAGATATGTTTGAGTGAGTAGCGACTGGAAAAAAGCGCGATTATTGGCGCACCGACCACCACCCCCAGCGCATAATACGAAATCATATGCCCGGCGGCTGGAATCGAAATTCCCACATTATGCGCCAGCTCAGTGAGCACCCCCATAATGCCAAATTCAGCCATCCCCAGGCCAAATGTGCCGAGTGCCAAAGATAAAATAACTTTTTTCATACCACCATCACAACCAACAGAGCAGCTACGAATCACCGTAGCCAATAAAGTGATAGCTTGCAGGATAACGACCATCCGGGCCAAGAGATAATTCGCCCCTCTGTATTCATTATCCTGCTGAATAGTTATTTCACCGCAAACGCGCTTTCCAGTTTACTGTAGCCCAGTCCGTTGATCTTCTTCACTTTAATCTGCACCGGAATACGCTCTTTCATCGCTTCAACGTGGCTAATCACCCCGATGGTTTTACCACTGGCGTTCAGGGCATCCAGTGCGTCAAGGGCGGTATCCAGCGTTTCGCTATCCAGCGTGCCGAAACCTTCATCGAGGAACAGCGAGTCAATACGCGTTTTATGGCTGACCAGATCCGAAAGTGCCAGCGCCAGAGCCAGGCTCACGAGGAAACTTTCGCCGCCGGAAAGCGTACGGGTATCGCGTACCGCATCTGCCTGCCAGGTATCGACAACTTCGACCTCCAGCGCCTCGCTGGCTTTACGCTGTAACAGGTAGCGACCGTGCAGCCGGGTAAGTTGCTGGTTAGCCAGATGGACCAGATTGTCCAGCGTCAGCCCCTGAGCGAATTTACGGAATTTATCGCCCTCTTTGGAGCCAATCAGCGAATTAAGATATCCCCAGTCCTCAACCTGCTGCGTCGTCTGTGCAATTTGCTGCATTAAGGTTTGTTGTTGCTGACGGTTGTCTGCATCCTGCTTCAGCTGCTGGCGAATTTCCCCCTGGCGAGTGGTGTTTTCACGCAACTTTTGGTGAGTTTGCGCTAACTCTTGCTGAATCTGTTCCACCGTCACCGTGAGATCCAGTCCGCCAGGTCGGTGTTGCTGATGCTGTGCCAGTGTTTCAGCTGTCTGAGTGGCCAGCGCTTGTGCCTGACGACGCTGGTTTTCCAGATTCTGTTTCAGCTGTTCCAGCTGAGTTAGCGTCTGCTCATCCATTAACGCCGCAAGAAATGCCTGCTGATCGTCAAAAATGCTGTCCTGTAGCGCGGTGTCAAACTGCGCCTGAACTTTTTGCAGACTTTGCGCTGCCAGAACCTCCTGTTGCTGCAACGTTTGCTGCTGGCTTTGCAACGCGAGGCATTGTTCGTGAACTTGCCGCCAGTTTTCCAGCGCCACAGTTTCTTCGCTGTGCGGGAGTTCATCATTTTGCGGCAACGTTTCCAGAATCGGCGTCAGCTGCTGAATACGGTTTTGCAGCGCGGTTAATTCGTTCTGGCGATGCTGCCAGCTCTGCGCTTCTTGCTGACGTGTCGCCAACCAGCTCTCTTCTTCATCTTCCTGTGGCAATGTCAGTGCATAACCCGCCAATGCCGTTAAGAGTTGCTGCTGGCGTTGTTCAATTTGCTGTTGATACTGGATAATTTGCTGATTATGCGCGGCAATCTGACCTTGTAATTCATACCGTTGGCTGAGTAACCGCAGCTGGCGTTCGTGCTCATCTTGTGCATCTAGCCACGGTTGAATATCGTCCTGTGGCTGCAAGGTGATATTGAGGCTGGCCGTGACGGCTTGCCATTGTTGAGTAAGTGCTTGCTCATCTTGCCGGAGGCTTTGCGCTTCGTTTTCATCACGCTGAAGCTGCTTCGTTAAGGCGTCCAGTTGCCCGCGCAGCGCCGCGCCTTCTTCGCCGAGCTTTTTCACTTCGTTTTCCAGCGTTAATAGCCGGGCCTGATTAACGCCCGGTTCCAGCGCCTGATACGCCTCGACCGCCGGGTGGCTGGTGGAACCACAAAGTGGACAAGGCTGACCTGCCTGTAACTGCGCGCGCTGGGCTTCCAGCGTTTTAATGCGAGCTTCCTGCTCGCAAATGGTTTTGACATCGGCAAGTTGCTGCGTCTTTTCTTTATAACGCTGGCGCATTTCGTTAAGTGCGGCATTACGTTGCGTCTGTTCCAGAGTGACATTCTGGATAGCGACCTGTAACTGCGCCAGACGTTTTTGTTGGGGAACAATCTGCCCATGCAGCGCAACCAGGCGTTGACGCAGTGGGCGTTGCTCAGCATATTGCGCCTGGGCGCTAGCAACTTCATCGGCAGTTAACGTCAACGTGATCGCCGCAAGCGCATTAAGTTTTTGCTCAGAATGGGTTAACTGTTGCTGCCATTGCCGCAGATGCTCGCGATCGCTGGTTTGTTGGGAGAACTGCGCACGCCAACCTGCCAGTTCGTTGTTCCACTGACGGAAGCGATCGTGTTCCTGTAACCAGGCATTCAGGCTTTGTTGCTGCTGCTGTAATTCTGCTGACTGCTTCGCCGCGTGGTAGCGAATGCTCGCGCGAAGCGCCATTGTGCTCTGTAAGCGAGTATTTACTTCTTCAATCTGCTGGCGAGTATGCGCCAGCGCCGCGCTGTGTTCTGCGATGCGTTCCCAGTGCGGACGAAGATTTCGTGCCGGTTGCGCCAGGCTGAGGGCTGCCAGTTGCGGTTGTGCTTTTTCTTCCTCGGCTAACGCCTGTTGCAGTGCCTGCTGACGGCGACTGGCTTCCTGCTGCAACTCGTCCTTACGCGTTAACCAGTTAAGTGATTGTTGTTCTTGCTGCTGCGCAGTGAGTAACCGTTTCTCTTCGTCAGTGAGTACCTGCAAACTATCTGTAAGCGATTGCAGCTGTTCTGGCGCTAATAACGCAACGCCGCTGGCCTGCGCTTGCAGTTTCTCCAGCTCAGTACGGGCCGATTTATGCTGTTCAAAAACCATCGCCGAGATTTGCCCGTAGATTTCGGTGCCGGTTAACTCCTCGAGCAATTCCGCGCGTTCTTTCGGTTTCGCATTGAGGAAGGCAGCAAATTGCCCCTGCGAAAGCAGCATCGAACGGGTGAAGCGCCCGTAATCCAGTCCGGTTAACGTCGCCGTCAGTTCCAGCTTATCTTTCACTTTGTCGGCGAGAATTTTGCCGTCTGCGCAGCGCGCCAGCTCTACGCGTGGCACCTGCAAATTACCGTCCGGCTGGTTACGCGCCCGATTCTGGCTCCAGAACGCGCGATACGCTTCACCTTTCACTTCAAATTCCACTTCCGCCAGACATTCGGCGGTATCGCGGGTCATGAGATCATTTTGTGATTGCGAAACGTTAGAGAGGCGCGGGGTTTCGTGATACAGCGCCAGACAAATGGCATCGAGTAGGGTCGTTTTTCCCGCACCTGTTGGACCGGTAATGGCAAACAGCCCGTTGCTGGCGAACGGCTCGCGGGTGAAATCAATCTTCCATTCGCCTTTTAATGAGTTCAGGTTTTTCAGGCGCAGGCTGAGAATTTTCATGCTTCGTGTTCTCCGGCGAGGGTCTGCAACGTCGTGGCGAAAAGATTCTGTAGACGTTGCTGCTGCGATTCATCCAGTTCTTCCAGTGCCAGACGGCGATTGAACACCTCTTCGACGCTGAGTTCGCTGAGGGTTTCACGCTGTTGGCTGGCTAACACACGCTCGCGCTGTTCACGACTCCGGCGTACCAGCAATACTTCGACAGGTAATGATTCGGTTAATGCCTGGATTTTGCGCTGAATATCATGCAGATACTCATCGGTAGTGATTTCGATATCCAGCCAGACAGGTGGCTCTTGTGATACATCGCGCCACTGTTCCAGCTGTTCGGTAATCGACGCCAGATCGCCTTTCAGCACCGCCATGGGTTGCGTTACCGGTACGTTCAGATTTTCCACGCTCTCTAATTTGCCGTTTGAAAATGTCACCAGATGGACATATTTACTCTTACCGCATTCATCAAAACTCAGTGGAATGGGGGAGCCGCAATAGCGAACATGTTCCATGCCGCCAATAATCTGCGCGCGGTGAATATGCCCGAGCGCGATGTAGTCGGCTGGCGGAAAGTTTTGTGCCGGAAACGCGTCCAGCGTGCCAATATAGATGTCACGCACGGCGTCACTTTTACTGGCGCCCACGGTCGTTAAATGTCCCGTGGCGATGATGGGCAGAGGCTGATCGCCGCGCAGCTTGCAGGCATCGGCATAGTGTTGTTGATAATAATCAGTAATAGCTGCCAGCAAATGCTGCTGTTTTTCAATACCGTTAAGTCCCGCCTGGCTGGTAATAATGTCACGCGGGCGTAAAAAAGGAATGGGGCACAGCACTGCGCCTGGCGTCCCGTCGCGACGAGGCAAGATTTGCGGCGCATGTCCGGCGCTGGCGACCACGGTAGTATTGAGGAACGCCATGATATCGCGCGATTCATTCAGCGTGGCGACCGAATCATGGTTTCCTGCCAGTACCACCAGATGACAGCCAGTTTGCTGTAAATTGACAACAAAACGGTTGTATAACGTGCGGGCGTAACTGGGCGGTGAGCCGGTATCGAAAACATCACCGGCAACAATAATCGCATCCACCTGATGGGTTTGTGCTGTCTCCAGCAGCCAGTCAAGAAAAGCCTGATGCTCAGCTTCGCGGCTTTTACTGTAGAAGTTCTGGCCGAGATGCCAGTCTGAAGTGTGAAGGATGCGCATAACGATTCTCTGGCGAAAAAGCATGGGCGCGATTATACCCAAACAGGTGCGCTATTTGCTTTTTTCTGCACCACAGAAATCAATAACCTGAAAGGATGTGCGGCGTGCTTTTCATAAATCTGTCATAAATCTGACGCATAATGACGTCGCATTAATGATCGCAATCTATTTATTACAACAGGGCAAATCATGGCGAGACGTATTCTGGTCGTAGAAGATGAAGCTCCAATTCGCGAAATGGTCTGCTTCGTGCTCGAGCAAAATGGCTTCCAGCCGGTCGAAGCGGAAGATTATGACAGTGCTGTGAACCAACTGAATGAACCCTGGCCGGATTTAATTCTCCTCGACTGGATGTTACCCGGCGGCTCCGGTATCCAGTTCATCAAACATCTCAAGCGTGAGTCGATGACCCGTGATATTCCGGTTGTGATGTTGACCGCCAGAGGGGAAGAAGAAGATCGCGTGCGCGGCCTTGAAACCGGTGCGGATGACTATATCACCAAGCCGTTTTCGCCGAAGGAGCTGGTGGCGCGAATCAAAGCGGTAATGCGCCGTATATCGCCGATGGCGGTGGAAGAGGTGATTGAGATGCAGGGGCTAAGTCTCGACCCGACATCTCACCGGGTGATGGCGGGCGAAGAACCGCTGGAGATGGGGCCGACTGAATTTAAACTGCTGCACTTTTTTATGACGCATCCCGAGCGCGTGTACAGTCGCGAGCAACTGCTAAATCACGTCTGGGGAACCAACGTATATGTAGAAGACCGCACGGTCGATGTCCACATTCGCCGCCTGCGTAAAGCACTGGAACCCGGCGGGCATGACCGCATGGTGCAGACCGTGCGCGGTACAGGATATCGTTTTTCAACCCGCTTTTAACGCCTTGCTCATCGGACGCAGAGCAGGGCTTATGATTTCTTAACTGGAGTATCTTACGTGCTGGAACGGCTGTCGTGGAAAAGGCTGGTGCTGGAGCTGCTACTTTGCTGCCTCCCGGCTTTCATCCTGGGTGCATTTTTTGGTTACCTGCCCTGGTTTTTGCTGGCATCGGTAACAGGACTGCTTATCTGGCATTTCTGGAATTTATTGCGCCTTTCATGGTGGCTGTGGGTGGATCGCAGTATGACCCCGCCACCGGGGCGTGGTAGCTGGGAACCGCTGCTGTACGGTTTACACCAGATGCAACTGCGTAATAAAAAACGCCGCCGCGAGCTGGGTAATCTTATCAAACGCTTTCGTAGCGGCGCGGAGTCGCTACCCGATGCGGTGGTCCTGACCACGGAAGAGGGTGGGATTTTCTGGTGTAACGGTCTGGCGCAACAAATTCTTGGTCTGCGCTGGCCGGAAGATAACGGGCAGAACATCCTTAACCTGCTGCGTTATCCGGAGTTTACGCAATATCTGAAAACGCGTGATTTTTCTCGCCCGCTCAATCTGGTGCTCAACACCGGGCGGCATCTGGAAATTCGTGTCATGCCTTATACCCATAAACAGTTGCTGATGGTGGCGCGAGATGTCACGCAAATGCATCAACTGGAAGGGGCGCGACGCAACTTTTTTGCCAACGTAAGCCATGAGTTACGCACGCCATTGACGGTGTTACAGGGTTACCTGGAGATGATGGATGAGCAGCCGCTGGAAGGCGCGGTACGCGAAAAAGCATTGCACACCATGCGTGAGCAGACTCAGCGGATGGAAGGGCTGGTGAAGCAGTTACTGACCTTGTCGAAAATTGAAGCCGCGCCGACGCAGTTGCTGAATGAGAAGGTTGATGTGCCGATGATGCTGCGCGTCGTTGAGCGTGAAGCTCAGACGCTGAGCCAGCAAAAACAGACATTTACCTTTGAGATTGATAACGGCCTCAAAGTGTCTGGCAGCGAAGACCAGTTACGCAGTGCGATTTCGAATCTGGTCTATAACGCCGTGAATCATACGCCGGAAGGTACGCATATCACCGTACGCTGGCAGCGAGTGCCGCACGGTGCCGAATTTAGTGTTGAAGATAATGGACCGGGCATTGCACCGGAGCATATTCCGCGCCTGACCGAGCGTTTTTATCGCGTTGATAAAGCGCGTTCCCGACAAACTGGCGGTAGCGGGTTGGGGTTAGCGATCGTGAAGCATGCGGTAAATCATCATGAAAGCCGGCTCAATATTGAAAGTACGGTGGGCAAAGGTACGCGTTTCAGTTTTGTTCTGCCGGAACGTTTAATTGCCAAAAATAGCGATTAATCCGCCTTTGTCATTTTTTGTTGCCATAAGCCAGCCGATGCTGGCTTTTTTTCTTTGCAGTCAAAAATCGGGCGCTGAATTTTACCATGTCTGGTGATTTTTTGTTCGCATGATAAGCCATATCTTTTTCACGGAAATAGTGTTTTATACTGGTTTGTGATTTCTTATCATTATATCCCTCTGGTTTTTAGATCCCTCCTTGCTTTAAAACGTTATAAGCGTTTAAATTGCGCTTCAGGTGCTGTCATACTGACTGCATTCACGCGGTAAATCGAAAAACTATTCTTCGCCGCGCCTGGTTGGGAGTATTTCCCGCTAAAATTGTTTAAATATACCGCTGTATCATCCCCAGGGATTGGCACAAAATTTAACGTTACAACACCACATCCACAGGCAGTATGATTTATGACCCATCAGTTAAGATCGCGCGATATCATCGCTCTGGGCTTTATGACATTTGCGTTGTTCGTTGGCGCAGGTAACATTATTTTCCCTCCTATGGTCGGCTTGCAGGCAGGCGAACACGTCTGGACTGCGGCATTCGGCTTCCTTATTACTGCCGTTGGTCTGCCGGTATTAACGGTAGTGGCGCTGGCGAAAGTTGGCGGCGGCGTTGACAGTCTGAGCACACCAATCGGTAAAGTCGCAGGCGTGCTGTTGGCAACAGTCTGCTACCTGGCGGTAGGGCCGCTGTTTGCAACACCGCGTACGGCAACAGTCTCCTTTGAAGTGGGCATTGCGCCGCTGACGGGTGACTCCGCACTGCCGCTGTTTATCTACAGCCTGGTCTATTTCGCTATCGTTATTCTGGTTTCGCTCTATCCGGGCAAGCTGCTGGATACCGTGGGCAACTTCCTTGCGCCGCTGAAAATTATCGCGCTGGTCATCCTGTCTGTTGCGGCGATTGTCTGGCCTGCGGGTTCTATCAGCACGGCAACTGAGGCTTATCAAAACGCTGCGTTTTCTAACGGCTTCGTTAACGGCTATCTGACCATGGATACGCTGGGCGCGATGGTGTTTGGTATCGTTATTGTTAACGCGGCGCGTTCTCGCGGCGTTACTGAAGCGCGTCTGCTGACCCGTTATACCGTCTGGGCTGGCCTGATGGCGGGTGTTGGTCTGACTCTGCTGTACCTGGCGCTGTTCCGTCTGGGCTCAGACAGCGCGTCGCTGGTTGATCAATCCGCGAACGGTGCCGCTATTCTGCATGCTTACGTTCAGCACACCTTTGGCGGCGGCGGTAGCTTCCTGCTGGCGGCGTTAATCTTCATCGCTTGTCTGGTAACGGCGGTTGGCCTGACCTGCGCTTGTGCGGAATTCTTCGCTCAATACATCCCGCTCTCATACCGTACGCTGGTGTTTATCCTCGGCGGCTTCTCGATGGTGGTGTCTAATCTGGGCTTAAGCCAGCTGATTCAGATCTCTGTACCGGTGCTGACTGCCATTTATCCGCCGTGTATCGCACTGGTTGTATTAAGTTTTACACGCTCATGGTGGCATAATTCGTCCCGCGTGATTGCTCCGCCGATGTTTATCAGCCTGCTTTTTGGTATTCTCGACGGGATCAAAGCATCTGCATTCAGCGATATTTTACCGTCCTGGGCGCAGCGTTTACCGCTGGCCGAACAAGGTCTGGCGTGGTTAATGCCAACGGTGGTGATGGTGGTTCTGGCCATTATCTGGGATCGCGCAGCAGGTCGTCAGGTGACCTCCAGCGCCCACTAAATCACTGTAAATTTGTTTTAACCACGGGGCTGCGATGCCCCGTGGTTTTTTATTGTGTTGATGGGTTAGGAATTGATGGAAAGTAAGAACAAGCTAAAGCGTGGGCTAAGTACCCGACACATACGCTTTATGGCACTGGGTTCAGCAATTGGCACCGGGTTGTTTTACGGTTCGGCGGACGCCATCAAAATGGCCGGACCGAGCGTGTTGTTGGCCTATATTATCGGTGGTGTCGCGGCATATATCATTATGCGTGCGCTGGGAGAAATGTCGGTACATAACCCGGCCGCCAGCTCTTTCTCGCGTTATGCGCAGGAAAACCTTGGCCCGCTGGCAGGTTATATCACCGGCTGGACCTACTGCTTTGAAATCCTTATTGTCGCCATCGCCGATGTGACCGCTTTCGGTATCTATATGGGCGTCTGGTTCCCGACGGTGCCGCACTGGATATGGGTGTTGAGCGTGGTGCTGATTATCTGCGCCATTAACCTGATGAGCGTGAAAGTCTTTGGTGAGCTGGAGTTCTGGTTCTCGTTCTTTAAAGTCGCCACCATTATCATCATGATCGTTGCTGGTTTCGGTATCATCATTTGGGGGATTGGCAACGGCGGGCAACCGACCGGTATCCATAACCTGTGGAGCAACGGCGGCTTCTTCAGTAACGGCTGGCTTGGCATGGTGATGTCGTTGCAAATGGTGATGTTTGCCTACGGTGGTATTGAAATTATTGGTATTACCGCCGGTGAAGCGAAAGAGCCGGAGAAGTCTATTCCGCGCGCGATTAACTCAGTGCCGATGCGTATTCTGGTGTTCTATGTTGGTACGCTGTTCGTCATTATGTCTATCTATCCGTGGAATCAGGTTGGTACTGCTGGTAGCCCGTTCGTGCTGACGTTCCAGCATTTGGGGATTACCTTTGCCGCCAGCATTCTTAACTTCGTTGTGCTGACAGCCTCTTTGTCGGCAATTAACAGCGACGTGTTTGGCGTAGGCCGTATGTTGCACGGCATGGCAGAGCAGGGCAGTGCGCCGAAAATTTTCAGCAAAACGTCGCGTCGCGGTATTCCGTGGGTCACGGTGCTGGTCATGACTACCGCGCTGCTGTTTGCGGTGTATCTGAACTACATCATGCCGGAAAACGTCTTCCTGGTGATTGCCTCGCTGGCGACCTTCGCTACCGTGTGGGTGTGGATTATGATCCTGCTGTCGCAGATTGCCTTCCGTCGCCGCCTGCCGCCAGAAGAAGTTAAAGCGCTGAAATTTAAAGTTCCTGGCGGGGTGGCAACGACCATCACTGGGCTGGTTTTCCTGCTCTTTATCATCGGACTGATTGGTTATCACCCTGAAACGCGTATCTCTCTGTACGTTGGTTTTGCGTGGATTGTGGTGCTGTTGATTGGCTGGATGTTTAAACGCCGCCACGATCGCCAGTTGGCAGAAAACCACTAATTCCTGCCTTTTGTCGCCGGATCAGGAGCAAAACCTGATCCGGCTATTCCGAAAATTATCCGCCCCCGTTCTCCTCCCCCAAATATCCTTCAGATGATGAGTGATCCTGCATTAGGCTATGGCAAGGTGAACACATTTTCATCACAGGGGAATTATGATGTTAAATGCATGGCACCTGCCGGTGCCCCCATTTGTTAAACAAAGCAAAGATCAACTGCTCATTACACTGTGGCTGACGGGCGAAGAGCCGCCACAGCGCATTATGTTGCGCATGGAAAACGATAACGAAGAAACATCAATACCGATGCATAAACAGCGCAGCCAGCCGCAGCCAGGCGTGACGGCGTGGCGGGGAGCGCTCTCTCTCGCCACCGGGCAACCACGGCGGCGCTACAGTTTCAAATTGCTGTGGCACGATCGCCAGCGTTGGTTTACGCCGCAAGGTTTCAGCCCAATACCACCAGCACGGCTGGAACAGTTTGCCGTCGATGTGCCAGATATCGGGCCACAATGGGCGGCGGATCAGATTTTTTATCAGATCTTCCCGGATCGTTTTGCCCGGAGTCTGCCTCGTAATGCCGATCAGGATCATGTCTATTATCATCACGCCGCCGGGCGGAAAATCATATTACGTGACTGGGATGAACCGGTCACGGCACAGGCTGGCGGATCAACGTTCTATGGCGGCGATCTGGACGGGATAAGCGAAAAACTGCCGTACCTGAAAAAACTCGGCGTGACGGCGCTGTATCTTAATCCGGTGTTTAAAGCACCCAGCGTGCACAAATACGATACCGAAGATTATCGCCACGTCGATCCGCAGTTTGGCGGCGACGGGGCGTTGCTGCGTTTGAGACACAACACGCAGCAGCAAGGAATGCGCCTGATGCTGGACGGCGTGTTTAACCACAGTGGCGATTCTCATGCCTGGTTTGACAGGCACAATCGCGGGACGGGCGGCGCTTGCCATAACCCCGAATCGCCCTGGCGCGACTGGTACTCGTTTCGCGATGACGGCACGGCGCTCGATTGGCTGGGCTATGCCAGCCTGCCAAAACTGGATTATCAGTCGGAAAGTCTGGTGAATGAAATTTATCGCGGTGAAGACAGCATTGTCCGTCACTGGCTGAAAGCGCCGTGGAATATGGACGGCTGGCGGCTGGATGTGGTGCATATGCTGGGGGAAGCGGGCGGGGCGCGCAATAATTTGCAGCATGTCGCCGGCATCACTGAGGCGGCGAAAGAAACCCAGCCAGAAGCGTACATTGTCGGTGAATATTTTGGCGATGCGCGGCAATGGTTACAGGCCGATGTGGAGGATGCATCGATGAACTATCGCGGCTTTACTTTTCCGCTGTGGGGCTTTCTCGCTAATACCGATGTCTCTTACGATCCGCAGCAGATTGACGCTCAAATCTGTATGACCTGGATGGACAATTACCGTGCCGGGCTTTCTCATCAACAGCAACTGCGTATGTTTAACCAGCTCGATAGCCACGATACCGCGCGATTTAAAACGTTACTCGGACGGGATGTTACGCGTCTGCCACTGGCGGTCGTCTGGCTGTTCACCTGGCCTGGTGTGCCGTGTATTTATTACGGCGATGAAGTGGGGCTGGACGGCAATAACGATCCATTTTGTCGTAAACCTTTTCCCTGGGACCCGGAAAAACAAGATACGGAACTATTCGCGCTGTACCAGCGAATGATTGCGCTGCGTAAGAAGAGCCTGGCATTGCGTCGTGGCGGCAGTCAGGTGTTGTATGCGGAAGATAACGTGGTGGTGTTTGTGCGTGTGCTCAATCAGCAGCGTGTGCTAGTGGCAATCAACCGTGGTGAAGCGTGTGAAGTGGTGCTACCCGCATCGCCGTTGCTTAATGTCGCGCAATGGCAATGCAAAGAAGGGAACGGACAACTGGTCGATGAGATCCTGACGTTGCCCGCGATATCAGCCACGGTGTGGATGAATTAATACCCTACAACGCTTTGCGTGACGCCTGCTCCATCATCCGCGGATAAAATTGCCAGAAGCGGGTTTCAAGGGCGTCGTAATGGGTGTCTAAATCGTACCAGGAGTCACGCAGAGCATCCAGACGTGGGCGACGGCTTGCCATGCCGTTTAACACGCTCTGGATGAAATCCATATCGCGATAGCGCACCAGCCATTGCTCTGACCATAAGTAATTATTCAGATTGATAAAGCGCGGCGGTGAGTCCGGCAAAATCGTCATCACTTGTTCGCGGGCATAACAGACAAATTTCTGTAGCGGAAAGTCCGGCGACAGCTGCGACCAGTGGCGGGAAAGAAAGTGATCCCACATCACATCCAGCGTAATAGGCGCAACGCGGCGAGTTTCGTTGCGAAACCACTCCCGCGCTTCGCGGACTTCCGGCAGATTGTCGGTTAACACATCGATACGCCGATGCATATGAATACCTGCAACCACGTCGGGCGGAAAACTTTCGTCAGGATTTCCGCGAACAAAATCAGCCAGTAAATTGCCGGAAAGCGAACTTTCAGCGAGATGGGCTAAATGCAGGTGAGCTAAAAAATTCATCGATTATATTCTATCCAAAGGGGGGTAAAGGTTGCAGGGAGAGCGCCCCGGCACTAGACTACCCGCCTCTTATTTTAGTCTGAGTCAGTGTCATGCGCGTTACCGATTTCTCCTTTGAATTGCCCGAATCCCTGATTGCCCACTATCCCATGCCTGAACGCAGTAGCTGTCGTTTACTGTCGCTGGACGGGCCGACGGGCGCGCTGACGCACGGTACTTTCACCGATTTACTCGATAAGCTCAACCCCGGCGATCTTCTGGTTTTTAACAATACCCGCGTGATCCCGGCGCGTCTGTTTGGGCGAAAAGCTAGCGGCGGTAAAATTGAAGTGCTGGTTGAGCGGATGCTCGACGACAAACGCATTCTTGCGCATATTCGCGCCTCGAAAGCGCCAAAACCGGGCGCTGAATTGCTGCTGGGCGATGACGAAAGCATCAAAGCAACAATGACCGCTCGTCACGGCGCGCTGTTTGAAGTCGAATTTAACGATGAGCGCTCGGTGCTGGATATTCTCAACAGCATCGGCCATATGCCACTGCCGCCGTACATCGACCGTCCGGACGAAGATGCAGACCGCGAACTTTATCAAACGGTTTATAGCGAAAAACCAGGCGCGGTAGCAGCACCGACCGCCGGACTGCACTTTGACGAACCGCTGCTGGAAAAATTACGCGCCAAAGGCGTGGAGATGGCATTCGTGACCCTGCATGTGGGGGCGGGTACGTTCCAGCCGGTACGCGTCGACACCATTGAAGACCACATCATGCACTCGGAATATGCAGAAGTGCCGCAGGATGTGGTTGACGCAGTGCTGGCTGCGAAAGCGCGTGGTAACCGGGTGATAGCGGTTGGCACCACCTCTGTTCGCTCGCTTGAGAGTGCGGCCCAGGCGGCGAAAAACGATCTGATTGAACCGTTTTTCGATGATACACAAATCTTTATCTATCCCGGCTTCCAGTACAAAGTAGTCGATGCGCTGGTGACTAACTTCCATCTGCCGGAGTCAACGCTGATTATGCTGGTTTCCGCATTTGCCGGTTATCAACACACCATGAACGCCTATAAAGCGGCAGTAGAAGAGAAATATCGCTTTTTTAGTTACGGTGATGCGATGTTTATCACGTACAATCCGCAGGCAATTAATGAGCGCGTCGGGGAGTAATTCCGCGGCGCTGGTTTAAACGTTGGACTGTTTTTCTGACGTAGTGGAGAAAAAATGAAATTTGAACTGGACACCACCGACGGTCGCGCACGCCGTGGCCGCCTGGTCTTCGATCGTGGCGTAGTGGAAACGCCTTGTTTTATGCCTGTTGGCACCTACGGCACCGTAAAAGGGATGACGCCGGAAGAAGTTGAAGCCACTGGCGCGCAAATTATTCTGGGTAACACCTTCCACCTGTGGCTGCGCCCGGGTCAGGAAATCATGAAACTGCATGGCGATCTGCACGATTTCATGCAGTGGAAAGGCCCGATCCTTACCGACTCCGGCGGCTTCCAGGTCTTCAGTCTTGGCGATATCCGTAAAATCACCGAACAGGGCGTGCACTTCCGTAACCCCATCAACGGCGACCCGATTTTCCTCGATCCCGAAAAATCGATGGAGATTCAATACGATCTTGGCTCAGACATCGTCATGATTTTTGACGAGTGTACGCCGTATCCTGCTGACTGGGATTACGCGAAGCGCTCTATGGAGATGTCGCTGCGTTGGGCGAAGCGTAGCCGCGAGCGTTTTGACAGTCTCGGCAACAAAAATGCGCTCTTTGGTATCATTCAGGGCAGCGTTTACGAAGATTTACGTGATATCTCTGTTAAAGGTCTGGTAGATATCGGTTTTGATGGCTACGCTGTCGGCGGTCTGGCAGTGGGTGAGCCGAAAGCAGATATGCACCGTATCCTGGAGCATGTGTGTCCGCAAATTCCGGCAGACAAACCACGTTACCTGATGGGCGTTGGTAAACCGGAAGACCTGGTTGAAGGCGTGCGCCGCGGTATCGATATGTTTGACTGCGTAATGCCAACACGTAATGCGCGTAACGGTCATCTGTTCGTGACCGATGGCGTGGTGAAAATCCGCAATGCGAAGTATAAGAGCGACACTGGCCCGCTCGATCCTGAGTGTGATTGCTACACCTGTCGCAATTATTCACGTGCCTACTTGCATCATCTCGACCGTTGCAACGAAATATTAGGCGCGCGACTCAACACCATTCATAACCTTCGTTACTACCAGCGTTTGATGGCGGGTTTACGCAAGGCTATTGAAGAGGGTAAATTAGAGAGCTTCGTAGCTGATTTTTACCAGCGTCAGGGGCGAGAAGTACCACCTTTGAACGTTGATTAATATTAATAATGAGGGAAATTTAATGAGCTTTTTTATTTCTGATGCGGTAGCGGCAACGGGTGCTCCGGCACAAGGTAGCCCGATGTCTTTGATTTTGATGCTGGTGGTATTCGGTCTGATTTTCTATTTCATGATCCTGCGCCCACAGCAGAAGCGCACCAAAGAACACAAAAAGCTGATGGACTCCATCGCGAAAGGTGATGAAGTGCTGACGAACGGTGGCCTGGTCGGTCGCGTAACCAAAGTAGCAGAAAACGGCTACATTGCTATCGCGCTGAATGACACCACTGAAGTAGTTATTAAACGTGACTTCGTAGCCGCCGTTCTGCCGAAAGGCACCATGAAGGCGCTGTAATTAAAATTTTTCCCTAAGGGAATTGCCGTGTTAAACCGTTATCCTTTGTGGAAGTACGTCATGCTGATCGTGGTGATTGTCATCGGTCTGCTGTATGCGCTTCCCAACCTGTTTGGTGAGGATCCGGCTGTTCAGATCACTGGCGCGCGCGGAGTCGCCGCCAGTGAGCAAACGCTGATCCAGGTCCAGAAAACGTTACAAGAAGAAAAAATAACTGCTAAGTCTGTGGCACTGGAAGAGGGCGCTATTCTTGCGCGCTTCGACTCCACTGACACCCAGCTACGCGCTCGTGAAGCATTAATGGGCATTCTGGGTGACAAATATGTCGTGGCGCTTAACCTTGCCCCGGCCACGCCGCGCTGGCTGGCAGCTATTCACGCTGAGCCGATGAAGCTCGGTCTTGACTTGCGTGGCGGCGTTCACTTCCTGATGGAAGTGGATATGGACACTGCGCTTGGCAAACTCCAGGAACAAAATATCGATAGCCTGCGCAGCGATCTGCGTGAAAAAGGCATCCCGTATACCACTGTTCGTAAAGAAAATAATTACGGTCTGAGCATCACTTTCCGCGATGGCAACGCCCGTGATGAGGCCATTGCATATCTGAGCAAGCGTCATCCCGATCTGGTCATTAGCAGCCAGGGTAGCAACCAGCTGCGTGCGGTCATGAGCGATGCGCGTCTCAGTGAAGCGCGTGAATATGCGGTGCAGCAGAACATTAACATCCTGCGTAACCGTGTAAACCAGCTTGGTGTGGCGGAGCCTGTAGTACAACGTCAGGGCGCAGACCGCATTGTCGTTGAGCTGCCTGGTATTCAGGATACCGCTCGCGCGAAAGAGATTCTTGGCGCTACCGCGACGCTGGAATTCCGTCTGGTGAATACCAACGTTGACCAGGCTGCTGCTGCATCTGGACGCGTACCGGGCGACTCTGAAGTGAAACAGACCCGCGAAGGTCAGCCGGTTGTGCTGTACAAACGCGTGATTCTGACCGGTGACCATATCACCGATTCCACTTCCAGCCAGGACGAATACAACCAGCCGCAGGTTAACATCTCGCTCGACAGCGCAGGTGGTAACATCATGTCTAACTTCACTAAGGACAACATCGGCAAACCGATGGCGACCCTGTTTGTGGAGTATAAAGACAGCGGTAAGAAAGATGCTAATGGTCGTGCGGTTCTGGTGAAACAGGAAGAGGTGATTAACATCGCGAATATCCAGTCTCGTCTGGGTAACAGCTTCCGTATCACTGGTATCAACAACCCGAACGAAGCGCGTCAGCTGTCGCTGCTGCTGCGTGCCGGTGCGTTGATTGCACCGATTCAGATTGTTGAAGAACGTACCATTGGTCCGACCCTGGGTATGCAGAACATTGAACAGGGGCTGGAGGCATGTCTCGCCGGTCTGCTGGTTTCTATTCTGTTCATGATCATCTTCTATAAGAAGTTTGGTCTGATTGCGACCAGTGCTCTGATTGCGAACTTGATCTTGATTGTTGGCATTATGTCGCTGCTGCCTGGCGCGACGCTGAGTATGCCGGGGATCGCGGGTATCGTCTTAACCCTTGCGGTAGCGGTCGATGCGAACGTACTGATCAACGAACGTATTAAAGAAGAGTTAAGCAACGGGCGTACTGTTCAGCAGGCAATTGATGAAGGTTATCGTGGCGCGTTCAGTTCCATCTTCGATGCGAACATCACCACGCTGATTAAAGTCATCATCCTGTACGCAGTGGGTACCGGGGCAATTAAAGGGTTCGCGATTACTACCGGTATCGGTGTGGCGACGTCGATGTTTACCGCGATTGTCGGTACGCGTGCCATCGTAAACCTGCTATATGGCGGCAAGCGCGTCAAGAAGCTGTCAATCTGAGGAGTGCGATGTGGCACAGGAATATACTGTTGAACAACTAAACCACGGCCGTAAAGTCTATGACTTTATGCGCTGGGACTACTGGGCTTTCGGAATCTCTGGTCTGCTGTTAATCGCCGCGATCGTCATTATGGGCGTGCGCGGTTTTAACTGGGGGCTGGATTTCACCGGTGGTACGGTTATTGAAATTACGCTCGAAAAACCGGCTGAAATTGATGTAATGCGTGATGCATTGCAGAAAGCGGGCTTTGAAGAGCCGATGCTGCAAAACTTCGGTAGCAGCCACGACATCATGGTCCGCATGCCGCCAGCTGAAGGCGAAACCGGTGGTCAGGTGCTGGGCAGCAAAGTTCTGAAGGTGATTAACGAAGCTACCAATCAGAACGCGGCGGTGAAGCGTATTGAGTTCGTCGGTCCGAGCGTAGGGGCAGACCTTGCGCAAACCGGTGCGATGGCGCTGATGGCGGCACTGCTGTCTATCCTTGTATATGTCGGTTTCCGCTTTGAGTGGCGACTGGCGGCAGGGGTAGTAATCGCGCTGGCGCACGACGTTATCATTACGCTGGGTATTTTGTCGTTATTCCATATCGAGATTGACCTGACCATTGTGGCATCGTTGATGTCGGTTATCGGTTACTCGCTTAACGACAGTATTGTGGTATCGGACCGTATTCGTGAAAACTTCCGCAAAATCCGTCGCGGTACGCCTTACGAAATCTTTAACGTGTCCTTGACCCAGACGCTGCACCGTACTTTGATCACATCCGGTACCACCTTGATGGTGATCCTGATGCTGTATCTCTTTGGTGGTCCGGTACTGGAAGGCTTCTCGCTGACCATGCTGATCGGTGTAACCATCGGTACGGCGTCTTCCATCTATGTAGCATCTGCGCTGGCCCTGAAACTGGGTATGAAGCGTGAGCATATGCTGCAACAGAAAGTGGAAAAAGAAGGGGCGGACCAGCCGTCAATTCTGCCGTAAGGGTGTTTTTAAATCCGTTCAGTTAAAAAACCGTGGCGTATTTACGCTGCGGTTTTTTTTCGATAGTTGCTTATTGTACTGAATACAGCTTTGGTTGTAGAAAGAGTTCTGACATATACTTTGTATTAATAGTTAATACGTGGAGATCGCTTATGCGCAAAATTACCTCAGTAAGCGTTGGCGAACAATTAGATAGTTTTATTACCCGGATGGTTCAGTCTGGTCGTTATGGCTCGGCCAGTGAAGTGATGCGTTCGGCGCTTCGTCTATTGGAACAACAAGAATCCAGGGATGAAGCTGTCAGAAATGCTGTTATTGAAGGTCTTGAGAGCGGTGAAAGTTCGATGACGCTTCGTGATATCGCGGCAGAAAGGAAGCAAAAACATCGTGTATAAGCTTAGCGGAAAAGCTGTTGAAGATTTCAGAGGGATCTATGACTACACGCTGGGAAAGTTTGGTGAGGAGCAGGCGGATCGCTATACCGACTCTCTCGGCATTTTTCTGGATACACTCTCTCAAATGCCCGAGATAGGGCAAGACTATGATGCGATTCCAGAGGTAAAGAAGATCGCATTCAGGTTTCACACTGTTTATTACATTATAAGAGTAGATGACATTCTCATTGCGCGTATTCTTCATCAGCAGATGGAACCTCGCCGTCACTGGTAATGTGAGAATTTCTTTACTCAGGATTGCGAAAATCCCCGCATCTTGGGAAACTGCGCGTAACCCTACATTTCATCCAGGTAACTTTTCATGGCTATCATCCCAAAAAACTATGCGCGGTTAGAAAGCGGCTATCGCGAAAAAGCATTAAAACTCTATCCGTGGGTCTGCGGTCGCTGTTCCCGCGAGTTTGTCTATTCCAACCTGCGTGAGCTAACTGTGCACCATATCGATCACGACCATACCAATAATCCGGAAGATGGTAGTAACTGGGAATTGCTTTGTCTCTATTGCCATGATCATGAGCATTCGAAATATACCGAAGCGGATCAGTATGGTACGACGGTTATCGCAGGGGAAGATGCGCAGAAAGATGTCGGTGAAGCGAAATACAACCCGTTTGCTGATTTAAAAGCGATGATGAATAAGAAGAAGTAATAAAAAATGCCGGATATAAAATCCGCTATTTGAGCTTTGTGACAAACGAAAAATTGCCTGATGCGCTACGCTTATCAGGTCTACGTAATCTCAGCAATGTATTGAATTTTCGTGCTTTTGTAGACCAGATAAGGCGTTTACTCCGCATCCGGCATGAACAAAGCGCACGTTGTCGACAATCTGAAATGCCGGGAATAAATCCCGGCATTTTCATAATCAGAAGTTGTAACCTACCACCAGGTAACCACCCCAGCCGGTAGAGCGAACGTTGAAGTTGCCGTTACCGAAGTTCAGCTCTGCATCATCGTTCCACTGACCACCGTCATGCCAGTAACGTGCAACGACAGAGTAGTGCCAGTGATCGTAGTTCAGCGCCAGAATATGGCTGGAAGCGATGGAGTTATTGCTGCGCGTCTTAATACCGTTGATTGCGTTACCGCTGTCATCACCCAGATCGGAACCCCAGTCGAAGTTGGTGAAGCCGATGTAGCTCAGCTGACCGCCCCACAGATCGGTAATCGGCACAAAGTATTTAATTTTGAAACGGTAACCGTCCCACTCGTTTTCGTTCGCTGCGCCGTAATTCTGCCACTGGTATTTCGCATACACGTTCATGGACAGGCTCATCGGCAGGCCAGTGTCGATGTCAGTACCCAGACCCATATACCAGGTGCTCTGGCGACCATCTTTGTTACGGCCCATGTCGTAAATGTAGTTGTTCGCGAAGTACCACTCTTTGAACGGACCGAAGCTAAGGTCAGTATTGGTCAGCTTATCGATGGAGAAACGCGGTTCGATTTCCATAAACAGCGGAGAACCGTGGTTCCAGATACCTTTGGCATCGGAGTTACCGCCGAAGAATACCGGCGCATCCGCGTAACCATAGAAATCGAACCAGTCTTTTTTAGCGAATGCTTCATACTCCAGGTAAGTATCGTTACGGATCTGCGGTCCGAAACGAGTGTGATAGCTACCAACTACGTTAACGCTCTGGTGCCACCAGTCGGAAAGGTACTGCGGTTTATCGTTTTCAGCTGCGTTGACAGTAAAAGACGAAGAGAGCGCCAGTACCGCACCGGCTGCCAGTAATGTTTTTTTCATATGTATGCCACTGTTTGAAAATCCCTTACGGGAGTGAAAAAGGCGCAAATTGCGTTTCTAAATATTTCCTATACAGAGGAGCCTATTATAAAAATCATTGCTCACAAAAATATGTTGTATTTCACAGTTCTATCATTTACGTAATCGATTGCGTTCACGAATACACATATTCGGGCGGGAATTGTACTGACTTTCACCCTTGTTGCAAACTTTTACTATCAATCTGGGTGATGTAAGCAGAGTAACAAAATGATGGGGGAGGATGTTGCGGGACGCACAAAATGCCCCGAAAAACGTTTACTGCATAACAGGTTGAATGTCGTGGATGCGTACAAAGCCTAACTGATCCACAGAAATGCCCTTTAACTGTAACGGAATGTCAACATCACTGGGCGCGAGGAGGCTGGCCGGCGCGTTAATCAATTGATTCTGCACATTGATTTCCTGAAAACTGTCGATTGTTCCCTGAATTTGCCCATATTCAACGGTTCCGCTGAAAGCGGGTAAGGGATCATTGGACTCACCCTGAATACGCAGCGTCAGAGTGGTGCCATCTGCAATTGGCGTAATATTCACCAGCGACATACGTAAAGTGCCAATTTGGCTTTCCAGCCGTGCCGGTGTATTTGCACCAGGCAACAGGTAAACCCCACTGCTGGATTTTGCGTTCAGCGTATTTTGCTGGGTGATTTTGACGGTTTCTTTGTTGAGCTGAGTCATCTCTTTATTCAACGTGTTGACGCTGTGTTTCATCTGGCGCACTTCGCTTTGCTGTACGCAGGCGCTCAGGCTGAACAGGCTTCCCAGCAGGAATAGTCGAAAACATACTTTAATGTTCATAGGTCGTCCCTTTCTCATCTCAATAAGTCTAATGGTAGAGGCTTAAAGCCGTGAAAGCATCGATCCTTTATCTCAAAAGCGTTGCGCCTTTGTTGTATCGTCAGTTCAGGGTAAAATAGATTTCTATTAACCACCTGGTCAGGACGCCGTATGCATTGCCCATTCTGTTTCGCCGTGGACACTAAGGTAATTGACTCTCGTCTCGTGAGCGAGGGCTCTTCCGTACGCCGCCGTCGGCAGTGTCTGGTGTGTAATGAACGTTTCACTACTTTTGAAGTTGCGGAACTGGTTATGCCGCGTGTCGTGAAAAGCAACGACGTGCGCGAACCGTTTAATGAAGAAAAATTGCGTAGCGGAATGCTGCGGGCGCTGGAAAAACGTCCGGTGAGTTCCGATGACGTCGAAATGGCGATCAACCATATTAAATCGCAACTCCGCGCCACCGGTGAGCGCGAAGTGCCGAGCAAAATGATTGGCAATCTGGTGATGGAGCAATTGAAAAAGCTCGATAAAGTCGCCTATATCCGTTTTGCCTCTGTCTATCGCAGTTTCGAAGATATCAAAGAATTTGGCGAAGAGATTGCGCGCCTGGAGGATTAAACCGTGCAGGACGAGTTATACATGGCGCGGGCGCTAAAGCTGGCGCAACGAGGGCGCTTCACCACTCACCCTAACCCGAATGTCGGTTGCGTCATTGTGAAAGATGGCGAAATTGTCGGTGAAGGTTACCATCACCGCGCGGGCGAACCGCATGCAGAGGTACACGCGTTGCGCATGGCAGGTGAAAAAGCCAAAGGCGCAACGGCGTATGTGACACTCGAACCTTGTAGTCATCATGGTCGTACGCCACCGTGTTGTGACGCATTAATTGCTGCTGGCGTGGCGCGCGTTGTGGCTGCGATGCAGGACCCTAATCCGCAGGTCGCTGGGCGTGGACTTTACCGTTTGCAACAAGCTGGCATTGACGTCAGCCACAGCCTGATGATGAGCGAAGCCGAGCAATTGAATAAAGGCTTCCTCAAGCGCATGCGCACCGGCTTTCCTTATATACAGTTGAAACTCGGCGCGTCGCTAGATGGCCGCACTGCGATGGCCAGCGGTGAAAGCCAGTGGATCACTTCACCTCAGGCTCGACTCGATGTACAACGACTGCGCGCGCAAAGTCATGCCATTTTAACCAGCAGCGCCACGGTGCTGGCGGACGATCCAGCCTTAACGGTGCGTTGGTCTGAACTGGATGAACACACTCAGGCGCTCTATCCGCAACAAAATCTCCGTCAGCCGGTACGTATTGTGATTGATAGCCAAAATCGCGTGACGCCGGAACACCGCATCGTGCAACAGCCGGGCGAAACTTGGTTCGCGCGTACGCAGGAAGATTCTCGTGAATGGCCGGAAACGGTGCGTACTTTGCTGATTCCAGAGCATAAAGGTCATCTGGATCTGGTTGTGCTGATGATGCAACTCGGCAAGCAACAGATTAACAGTATCTGGGTGGAAGCGGGGCCAACGCTCGCTGGCGCATTGCTACAGGCGGGTTTAGTCGATGAGCTGATTGTCTATATCGCACCTAAACTATTAGGCAGCGACGCCCGCGGATTATGTACGCTGCCGGGGCTTGAGAAATTAGCCGACGCGCCCCAATTTAAATTCAAAGAGATACGTCATGTAGGCCCGGATGTTTGCCTGCATTTAGTGGGTGCATGATCTCCCGGCTCGAAAGGGAAGCAGCGCACGAAATATTATGCTAAAATCCGCCCCCCTGCGGGGCCATACTCGAACCCGAAGGAAGAAAATGAACATTATTGAAGCTAACGTTGCTACCCCGGACGCTCGCGTCGCCATCACCATTGCGCGTTTCAACAACTTTATCAATGACAGCCTGCTGGAAGGTGCAATTGACGCACTGAAACGTATCGGTCAGGTAAAAGATGAAAACATTACCGTTGTTTGGGTGCCAGGTGCCTATGAGCTGCCGCTGGCGGCGGGTGCACTGGCTAAAACCGGTAAATACGACGCGGTGATTGCGCTGGGGACGGTTATTCGTGGTGGCACTGCCCACTTTGAATATGTCGCTGGTGGTGCAAGCAACGGCCTGGCGCATGTTGCCCAGGACAGCGAAATTCCGGTTGCTTTTGGGGTTTTGACCACTGAAAGCATTGAACAAGCGATCGAACGTGCTGGCACCAAAGCTGGTAACAAAGGTGCAGAAGCTGCACTGACCGCGCTTGAAATGATTAATGTATTGAAAGCCATCAAGGCCTGAAATTAGTAAGGGGAAATCCGTGAAACCTGCTGCTCGTCGCCGCGCTCGTGAGTGTGCCGTCCAGGCGCTCTACTCCTGGCAGTTGTCCCAGAACGACATCGCTGATGTTGAATACCAGTTCCTGGCTGAACAGGATGTAAAAGACGTTGACATCCTGTACTTCCGTGAGCTGCTGGCCGGGGTGGCGACTAACACCGCATACCTCGACGGACTGATGAAGCCATATCTGTCTCGCCTGCTGGAAGAGCTGGGCCAGGTAGAAAAAGCGGTACTGCGCATTGCGCTGTACGAGCTGTCTAAACGTAGCGATGTGCCGTACAAAGTGGCCATTAACGAAGCGATTGAACTGGCGAAATCGTTCGGCGCAGAAGACAGCCATAAGTTCGTCAATGGCGTACTGGATAAAGCAGCACCTGTGATTCGCCCTAACAAAAAGTGATATCCAGGCCGGCAGAGTAACGGAAAAACAGTTCCGCACTCGCCGGCCTTTTCTTTTTTACCTGCTGAGGCATAACGTATGGCATGTGGCGAGTTCTCCCTGATTGCCCGTTATTTTGACCGTGTAAGAAGCTCTCGTCTTGATGTCGAACTTGGCATTGGCGACGATTGCGCACTTCTCAATATCCCCGAGAAACAGACCCTGGCGATCAGCACTGATACGCTGGTGGCGGGCAACCATTTCCTCCCTGATATCGATCCTGCGGATCTGGCATATAAAGCACTGGCGGTAAACCTAAGCGATCTGGCAGCGATGGGCGCCGATCCGGCCTGGTTGACGCTGGCATTAACCTTACCGGACGTAGACGAATCGTGGCTTGAGTCCTTCAGCGACAGTTTGTTTGAGCTCCTCAATTATTACGATATGCAACTCATTGGCGGCGACACCACGCGTGGGCCATTATCAATGACGTTGGGTATCCACGGCTTTGTTCCGATGGGACGAGCCTTAACGCGCTCTGGGGCGAAACCGGGTGACTGGATTTATGTGACCGGTACACCGGGCGATAGCGCCGCCGGGCTGGCGATTTTGCAAAATCGTCTCCACGTGGCGGATGGCAAAGATGCTGACTACTTGGTCAAACGTCACCTCCGTCCGTCGCCGCGTATTTTACAGGGACAGGCATTGCGCGATCTGGCAAATTCAGCCATCGATCTCTCTGACGGTCTGATTTCCGATCTCGGGCATATCGTGAAAGCCAGCGACTGCGGCGCACGCATTGACCTGGCGTTGTTACCATTCTCTGACGCACTTTCACGTCATGTTGAACCGGAACAGGCGCTGCGCTGGGCGCTCTCTGGTGGCGAAGATTACGAGTTGTGTTTCACTGTGCCGGAACTGAACCGTGGTGCGTTGGATGTCGCTTTGGGACATCTGGGCGTACCATTTACCTGTATCGGGCAAATGACCGCCGATATAGAAGGGCTTTGTTTTATTCGTGACGGCGAACCTGTCACGTTAGACTGGAAAGGATATGACCATTTTGCCACGCCATAAAGATGTCGCGAAAAGTCGCCTGAAGATGAGTAATCCGTGGCATTTGCTTGCTGTCGGATTCGGAAGTGGATTAAGCCCGATTGTTCCTGGCACGATGGGATCGCTGGCGGCGATTCCGTTCTGGTATCTGATGACCTTTTTACCCTGGCAGCTTTATTCGCTGGTAGTCATGCTTGGGATCTGTATTGGCGTTTATCTTTGTCATCAGACCGCGAAAGATATGGGCGTGCACGATCATGGCAGCATTGTCTGGGACGAATTTATCGGCATGTGGATCACTCTGATGGCGCTGCCGACCAATGACTGGCAGTGGGTCGCCGCCGGGTTTGTGATTTTCCGTATTCTGGATATGTGGAAACCGTGGCCGATCCGCTGGTTTGATCGCAATGTACATGGCGGCATGGGGATCATGATCGACGATATTGTCGCCGGGGTGATTTCCGCAGGCATCCTGTACTTTATCGGTCATCACTGGCCGTTGGGTCTTCTGTCATAGTTTTGCACCAGAGCCTGATGTGACGCTTGTTGCGTCTTATCAGGCCTGCATACCTATTTAAATCCCACTATCGGATGCGGTTTATAGGGTGTCTCCAGTTCGGCAATCTGTTCCGGTTTCAACGTGATATCTACCGCGTTTAGTAGTTCATCAAGCTGTTCTTCCCGCGAAGTTCCGATAATCGGCGCGGCAATGCCCGGCTTACTCAACAACCAGGCCAACGCAACTTGTGCTCGTGTCGCACCAAGTTCTTCACTGACGCCCGTTAACCGCTCTGCGATCTGCGCGTCATTTTCATCGCTTTCTTTATAGAGATTTTTCCCAACCTCATCAGACACCAGCCGTGCAGTGGTTTCTCCCCACGGACGAGTCAGACGTCCCCGTGCCAGCGGGCTCCACGGAATCACCGCCACGCCCTCCTGATAACACAGCGGCAGCATCTCACGCTCTTCTTCGCGATAAATCAGATTGTAGTGATCCTGCATACTGACAAACTGCGCCCAGCCGTGCTGTTTTTGCAGTTCCAGCGCCTGAGCAAACTGCGAGGCGTGCATTGATGACGCGCCGATATAACGCGCTTTCCCGGCTTTTACCACGTCGTTCAGGGCTTCCAGCGTCTCTTCGATCGGCGTGTTGTAATCCCAGCGATGAATTTGCAGGATATCGACATAATCCATGCCGAGACGGCGCAGGCTGTCGTCGATAGAGCGCAAAATTTGCGCACGGGATAATCCTTCCGGTAAATCACCAACGCGATGGAACACTTTGGTGGCAACGACCACGTCTTCACGACGGGCGAAATCCCGCAGTGCGCGACCGACGATCTCTTCGCTGCTTCCATCGGAATAGCTATTGGCGGTATCAACGAAATTTATGCCGCCTTCCAGCGCGCGTTTAATGATGGGACGGCTGCTCTCTTCCGGCAGTGTCCATGCGTGATTACCGCGATCTGGCTCGCCAAAGGTCATACAGCCGAGGCAAAGTCGGGAAACGCGAAGGTCGGTTTTTCCTAAGGGGTTGTATTGCATGCTGCCACTCCTGCCATGAATAATTTCTTAAGCATAGCAGGAGTGGAGTAGGGATTATGCCAGCCAGGCCTTGATTTTGGCTTCCATACCGGCGGCATCGAGGCCGAGTTCGGTGCGCATTTCTTCCTGCGTTCCTTGCGGAATAAAGAAGTCAGGCAGGCCAATGTTCAGCACGGGTACTGGTTTACGATGGGCCATTAGCACTTCGTTCACGCCGCTGCCTGCACCACCCATAATGGCGTTTTCTTCAACGGTAACCAGCGCCTCATGGCTGGCGGCCATTTCCAGAATTAACGCTTCATCAAGCGGCTTCACAAAACGCATATCGACCAGCGTAGCGTTCAGCGATTCGGCGACTTTCGCCGCTTCTGGCATCAGCGTACCAAAGTTAAGGATCGCCAGTTTCTCGCCACGACGCTTCACAATGCCTTTGCCAATTGGCAGTTTTTCCAGTGGCGTCAGCTCCACGCCGACCGCGTTGCCGCGCGGGTAGCGCACCGCTGACGGGCCATCGTTATAGTGATAGCCGGTATAGAGCATCTGGCGACATTCGTTTTCATCGCTCGGGGTCATAATGACCATTTCCGGTATGCAGCGCAGGTAAGAGAGATCAAAAGCACCCTGATGGGTTTGACCGTCAGCACCAACAATGCCCGCACGGTCGATGGCGAACAGGACCGGAAGCTTTTGAATTGCCACGTCATGCAGCACCTGATCATAGGCGCGTTGCAGGAAGGTGGAGTAGATCGCGACAATGGGTTTGTATCCACCAATCGCCAGACCCGCAGCAAAGGTCACTGCGTGTTGCTCGGCAATCGCCACGTCGAAGTAGCGATCCGGGAATTTACGTGAAAACTCGACCATGCCGGAGCCTTCACGCATCGCCGGAGTAATCGCCATCAGCTTGTTGTCTTTCGCTGCCGTTTCGCACAGCCAGTCGCCAAAGATTTTTGAATAGCTTGGCAGGCCGCCGCTACTTTTCGGCAAACAACCGCTGGAGGGATCAAATTTAGGCACGGCGTGGAAAGTGATTGGGTCTTTCTCTGCCGGTTCATAACCACGACCTTTTTTGGTCATGATATGCAGGAACTGCGGGCCTTTCAGGTCGCGCATGTTCTTAAGTGTGGTGATAAGCCCCAGCACATCGTGACCGTCAACCGGGCCGATGTAGTTAAAGCCCAGCTCTTCAAACAATGTGCCAGGCACTACCATGCCTTTAATATGTTCTTCGGTACGTTTGAGTAGCTCTTTAATTGGCGGCACGCCAGAGAAAACTTTTTTCCCGCCTTCGCGCAGCGAAGAGTAAAGCTTACCGGAAAGCAGCTGCGCCAGATGGTTGTTGAGCGCGCCAACATTTTCGGAAATCGACATTTCATTGTCGTTGAGGACCACCAGCATATCAGGACGGATATCGCCCGCGTGATTCATCGCTTCAAACGCCATGCCAGCGGTAATCGCGCCATCGCCAATGACACAGACGGTGCGGCGATTTTTGCCTTCTTTCTCGGCAGCAACCGCAATACCAATTCCGGCACTGATGGAGGTTGATGAATGCCCGACGCTTAATACGTCATATTCGCTTTCGCCGCGCCACGGGAACGGATGCAGGCCACCTTTCTGACGGATGGTGCCGATTTTGTCGCGGCGTCCGGTCAAAATTTTATGCGGATAAGCCTGATGCCCCACATCCCAAATCAATTGGTCAAACGGGGTGTTGTAGACATAGTGCAGCGCCACGGTCAGTTCGACCGTGCCCAGCCCGGAGGCGAAGTGCCCGCTGGAACGGCTCACGCTGTCGAGTAAATAGCGGCGCAGTTCGTCGCAGAGTTTCGGTAAACTCTCTTTTGGCAACAGTCGTAACTCCTGGGTGGAGTCGACCAGTGCCAGGGTCGGGTATTTGGCAATATCAAAACTCATCAGGGGCCTATTAATACTTATTGTTTATTTATTACGCTGGATGATGTAGTCCGCTAGCGCTTCCAGTGCCGAGGTATCGAGTGACTGTTCAGCCAGTTGTTTCAGCGACTGACGGGCATCGTCGATCAGATCCCGGGCTTTCTTCTGGGCTTGCTCAAGACCCAGAAGTGCAGGGTAGGTACTTTTACCAAGTTGCTGGTCGGCACCCTGGCGTTTTCCCAACGTTGCAGTATCTCCCACCACATCCAGGATGTCATCCTGAACCTGGAAGGCAAGGCCGATGCTCTCTGCGTACTTGTCGAGTACTGGCAGAGCACGACGTCCTTTATCTCCGGCGCTTAATGCACCAAGGCGAACGGCGGCGCGAATCAATGCGCCGGTTTTATGACGGTGAATACGCTCGAGTGCATCCAGAGGTACGTGTTTGCCTTCTGCATCTAAATCTAATGCCTGACCACCGCACATTCCGGCAATACCGCTGGCGCTCGCCAGTTCAGAAATCATCGAAATTCTGTCGCGGTCCGACACTTCCGGCATATCGGCATCGCTTAAAATCGAGAACGCCAGCGTTTGTAAAGCGTCGCCAGCGAGAATCGCGTTCGCTTCGCCAAACTTCACATGACAGGTCGGCAAGCCGCGACGCAGATCGTCATCATCCATTGCCGGTAAATCATCATGAATTAATGAGTAAGCGTGGATACACTCTACGGCGGCGGCGGGTGCGTCCAGAGTATTCAGACTTACGCCGAGCATTTGACCGGTGGCATAAACCAGGAAAGGTCGCAGGCGCTTACCACCTAATAATGCGCCATACTGCATGGTTTCTACCACGGGAGTGTTCTGAAAGGGCAGTGGGGCGATAAAACGGCTCAGCGCCTGGTTGGCCTGCTTAACGCAGGCTTCGAGTTGCTGCGGAAAGTCCATTACTCATTGTCCGGTGTAAAAGGGGTTAGAGAGGCGTCTTCGTTGTCAGACAGCAGAATTTGTACGCGCTGTTCGGCTTGTTGTAATTTGGCCTGCCCCTGACGTGCCAGCTGCACGCCGCGTTCGAACTCGTTCAGCGCCTCTTCCAGCGGCAGGTCGCCACTTTCCAGACGGGTTACAATCTGTTCCAGCTCGCTCAGCGCCTTTTCAAAGCTGGCGGGCGCCTCATTTTTCTTCGGCATAATGAATGTCTGACTCTCAATATTTTTCGCCCCGTCATGGTAACGGACTCAGGGCAAATAGCAAATAACGCGCAATGGTAAGGTGATGTGCGCAGCAAAGCGATGTTAGTGGTATACTTCCGCGCCTGGATGCAGCCGCAGGTGTGGGCTGCTGTATTTTTCCCTATACAAGTCGCTTAAGACTTGCCAACGAACCATTGCCGCCATGAAGTTTATCATTAAATTGTTCCCGGAAATCACCATCAAAAGCCAATCTGTGCGCTTGCGCTTTATAAAAATCCTTACCGGGAACATTCGTAACGTTTTAAAGCACTATGATGAGACGCTCGCTGTCGTCCGCCACTGGGATAACATCGAAGTTCGCGCGAAAGATGAAAACCAGCGTCTGGCCATTCGCGACGCCCTGACCCGTATTCCGGGTATCCACCATATTCTCGAAGTTGAAGACGTGCCGTTTACCGACATGCACGATATTTTCGAGAAAGCGTTGGTTCAGTATCGCGATCAGTTGGAAGGCAAAACCTTCTGCGTGCGCGTGAAGCGCCGCGGTAAGCATGATTTTAGTTCGATTGATGTGGAACGTTACGTCGGCGGCGGTTTAAATCAGCATATTGAATCCGCGCGCGTGAAGCTGACCAATCCGGAAGTGACTGTCCATCTGGAAGTGGAAGACGATCGTCTCCTGCTGATCAAAGGTCGCTACGAAGGTATTGGTGGTTTCCCGATCGGCACCCAGGAAGATGTACTGTCGCTCATTTCCGGCGGTTTCGACTCCGGTGTATCCAGCTATATGTTGATGCGTCGCGGCTGCCGCGTGCATTACTGCTTCTTTAACCTCGGCGGCGCGGCGCATGAAATCGGCGTTCGCCAGGTAGCGCATTATCTGTGGAACCGCTTTGGCAGCTCCCACCGCGTGCGATTTGTCGCCATCAACTTTGAGCCAGTGGTCGGTGAGATCCTGGAAAAAGTTGACGACGGTCAGATGGGCGTCGTGCTGAAACGCATGATGGTCCGTGCCGCGTCTAAAGTGGCTGAACGTTACGGCGTACAGGCGCTGGTCACCGGTGAAGCGCTCGGCCAGGTGTCCAGCCAGACGCTGACCAACCTGCGCCTGATTGATAACGTCTCCGATACGCTGATCCTGCGTCCGCTGATCTCTTACGACAAAGAGCACATCATCAACCTGGCTCGCCAGATTGGCACCGAAGAC
Source organism: Escherichia sp. E4736 (assembly GCF_005781225.1). Lineage (NCBI taxonomy): Bacteria > Pseudomonadati > Pseudomonadota > Gammaproteobacteria > Enterobacterales > Enterobacteriaceae > Escherichia > Escherichia sp. E4736. The sequence continues at coordinate 52,301 of NZ_VATT01000018.1, forward strand.
TTTGCCCGTACTATGCCGGAATATTGCGGCGTGATCTCCAAAAGCCCGACGGTGAAAGCGGTTAAATCGAAGATTGAAGCGGAAGAAGAGAAGTTCGACTTCAGCATTCTCGATAAAGTGGTTGAGGAAGCGAATAACGTTGATATCCGCGAAATCGCCCAGCAAACCGAGCAGGAAGTGGTGGAAGTGGAAACCGTCAATGGCTTCGGTCCGAACGACGTGATCCTCGATATCCGTTCTATCGATGAACAGGAAGATAAGCCGCTGAAAGTTGAAGGGATTGATGTGGTTTCTCTGCCGTTCTATAAACTGAGCACCAAATTTGGCGATCTCGACCAGAACAAAACCTGGCTGCTGTGGTGTGAGCGCGGGGTGATGAGCCGCTTGCAGGCGCTCTATCTGCGCGAGCAGGGCTTTAAGAATGTGAAGGTATATCGCCCGTAATTTGTGGTTTTTACGTCGCATCTGGTCAGATGCGACGTTTGCCGCATCCGACACTACTCGTAATAATTATAAATCCCTGCCGCCATCACCAGTTGTGATGCCACTTCATGGGCTTTTTCACGTCCAACCAGCAAGTCAATAATTTTCAGACCAAAGTCGATAGCTGTACCCGGCCCCTGGCTGGTCAGCAATTTTACTCGTGCATCCCAGACGACGCGCTTGTCCTGCCATTGTTCGGCGGGAATTTTATCTTTCAGCGTCGGGAAGCCGGTCATATTGCCAATCGGGAAGATATCGTGCGGCACCAGCACGGTGGCTGGCGCGGCGCAAATAGCCGCGACGATACGCCCGGAACGGTGGAACTGTTTAACAGTTTCAACCAGCAGAGTGCTATCGCGAAAACATTCCGCGCCTTTAATGCCACCAGGCAGCACAATCACGTCATATTCGCCATCGGCAACTTCGACCAGCGGCGCATCCGCCAGCAGCTTCACGCCGCGCGAGCAGGTAATTGCCAGGTTGCCATCGCTGGCGACGCTGGCAGTGGTGACTTTGATCCCGCCGCGAACCAGCAGATCGATAGTGGTGACGGCTTCAGTCTCTTCACTACCAGGGGCGAGGCAAACCAGTGCCGATGCGCTCATATTCACTCTCCTTTCTTTTTACCATTTCAAACAGGCGGGTGTTTTCCGGTACGGCAATCCCATGCGCGCGGGCGCGACGTAAGAGAAAACCATTGATATAGTCGATTTCAGTGTGGCGCAGCGCGTGGATATCCTGCAACATCGACGAGATATTTTCCGCTGTGGCATCAATCACCTGCATCACGTAATCACGCAAATCTTCTGCTGAAGTATGATGCCCTTCGCGTTCAATCACGGCCGCGACTTCTTCGCATATCTGCATAATTTCTTGCGGATGATGACGTAATTCACCGTTCGGGCAATTCCAGATGGCGGTTAGTGGATTAATCACACAGTTGACTGCCAGCTTGCGCCACAGCTCGGCGCGAATATTGTTATGCCAGGCAACGTCAGGTAATACGGTTTGTAAAATATCCGCCAGATAACTGTAATCGCCGTCCTGTTGCCGTGCCGGACCAATATGCGTGATACCGTTTGCCACATGAATAATGACATTTCCGTCGCGGCGCGCCGCATGGGTGGTAGTGCCCATCAGTAACGGCTGCTCAATGCTTTGCAACTCTTCGATGGTACCCATGCCGTTGTGAATTAACAGTATTGGCGTGGTTACAGGCAGTGTGGACGCGAGGCTTTTGACGGCATCGGAAACCTGCCATGCTTTCAGCGTCACCAGTAACAGATCGCTGGTGGCCAGAAAATCGGGATCGTTAGCGGTCAGAGACTCGTTAAATATCGAACCGTCAGTCTCAACCAGATTCACGCTACAATAAGGTTGCGGTACGCGCAGCCAGCCCTGAACTTCGTGACCCTGTTTGCAAAGTGCTGTAAGCCATAATTGCCCTAAGGCACCGCATCCCAATACGGTAATTTTCATTGTTCCTCCTCACCCGCAACCACTCCGGGTGTTCAATAAGGCTATCCCTTAATTGTGCATGCTGTTGCGACTATGCACAATTAAGGGATACGTCCTGGTGCAGGACTGTTGGTTATTTAACTTTGCAGGTATTATGCTTCGCATCAAAAATTAAGGGAGAGGAAAAGATGCCATCTTTCGATATTGTTTCTGAAGTTGATCTTCAGGAAGCGCGTAACGCGGTCGATAACGCGAGCCGCGAAGTGGAGTCCCGTTTTGACTTCCGTAACGTTGAAGCCTCATTTGAGCTGAACGACGCCAGCAAAACCATCAAAGTGTTGAGCGAGTCCGATTTCCAGGTCAATCAGTTGCTGGATATTCTGCGTGCCAAGCTGCTGAAGCGCGGCATTGAAGGCAGTTCGCTGGATGTACCGGAAAATATCGTTCATAGCGGTAAAACTTGGTTTGTGGAAGCAAAACTGAAGCAGGGTATTGAGAGCGCGACCCAGAAGAAAATCGTCAAGATGATCAAAGACAGCAAACTGAAAGTGCAGGCGCAAATTCAGGGCGATGAGATCCGCGTAACGGGTAAATCTCGTGATGATTTGCAGGCTGTCATGGCGATGGTACGCGGTGGCGATCTCGGTCAGCCGTTCCAGTTCAAAAACTTCCGCGATTAATCGCGACAACATGCGCTTTGTTCATGTCAGATGCGGCATGAACGCCTGATTCGGCCTACAAAGGTTTGTAACTCAGAAGCTTTGTAGGCCTGATAAGCGTAGCGCAGCAGGCAATTCGCCTCGTTTTTTATGCCTGACGAATTGCCTGTTCAACCTCAAAGCGATTCGTCACTTTGCTGTCGATTTTCACATAAGCTGAATGTTCTTCTTCTGCAATCAACACTTCTTTGACGCCTGCGGTTTCCAGTAAACGCACTTTTAACGCCTCGTTTGCGGCAATGTCCGTCGGGATTTCAATGCGCAAACTGCTAACATACGGCGGTTCTTTCATGGTACTGGCGACTGCCAGCCACACTGCTGCCAGCATTGCGCCAGCGAGAAATACGCCCTGACCGTCAAACATGCCGTCAATCCAGCCGCCCAGCGCACCGCCAATCGCCACGCCAAGAAACTGGCTGGTGGAGTAAACACCCATCGCCGTACCTTTGTAACCAGCTGGCGACTCTTTACTGATAAGCGAAGGCAGAAGGGCTTCCATCAAATTAAACGCCACAAAGAAAAGCTGCACGCCGACCACCAGTTGCCAGAACTGCGTTTGTGCGTTCCACAACACGATTTCCGCAACCACGATCAACCCGACGCAGAAGACAAAGACTTGCTTCATTTTGCGCTTAACTTCAGCGTAGATAATGAAAGGCACGACAGAGCCAAAGGCGATTAACATCGTTGCCAGATAGACCTTCCAGTGTTCAGCCGCCGGGAAACCCGCATCAGCCAGTTGCCCTGGCAGGGCAACAAACGTCGACATCAGCAGCATGTGCAGACACATAATGCCAAGGTTGAGTTTCAGCAGCCGCGGTTCTGCCAGCACTTTGCTGAAACTGCCTTTCACCATCCCGGATTCACGGTTGAGTACGTGCGTGCTGCTGTTAGGTACAACCCAAATGGTCAACGCAATGCCGATCGTTGCCAGAATAGCGATCATCCAGAACAGCGCGTGCAGCCCAAGTTTGTGAGTAATGATCGGGCCAAGCACCATCGCAATGGCGAAGGTAATGCCGAAGCTCACGCCAATAAACGCCATCGCTTTGGTGCGGTTTTGTTCGCGAGTGAGATCGGAAAGCAACGCCATAACGGCTGCGGCTATGGCGCCGGAGCCTTGTAACGCACGACCCAGAATGATTCCCCAGATGGAGTCAGAAAGCGCAGCAATAACGCTACCGGCAGCAAACACTGCCAGTCCGCCGACAATTAATGGTTTGCGACCAATGCGGTCGGAAAGCAGGCCAAACGGAATCTGAAAAACGGCCTGGGTCAAACCATAAATACCAATGGCAATACCGATTAACGCTTCGCTGGCCCCTTGCAGTGCCATACCGTACGTAGTCAGAACCGGCAGTACCATAAACATGCCCAGCATGCGCAATGAAAATACGGTCCCTAAACCCCAGGTCGCGCGCCGCTCACCTGGCGTCATTTTATAATCGTTCATTACCACCTCTTAAAAAATTGCCCACATAGTGTAGTGCGGAGCGCATGTTGGGTAAACAGAGTGTTAATGAGTAAATATTACATAAGAGAGTGGTTTTTACGTCAGGTATGAGCTTCTTTCGTATTCTTGCCATTAATACTTTGTGCGTTAAATATAACAAATGAAAAGCTCACATGATTTTATCCTCCAGGCAATGACATTATTTTTGGCTTTATTGAGTGGCATGTAACTTTTTATCAAAGGATGATGTTATTTTAACTCAATAAATAGAGGTGTAGGAGGCACTGATTATGCTGTTTCAGCTTAAATGCGTGCTTATTACCTGGGCCGTTATGGCAGTGTATTTATTCATGAAGTGGATGTTTGGTGGTTAGGTATAATAAGGGGTTATATATGTGGTCTGGTAAAGTTATTTTATTATCATTTGGTTTGTCTCTGGCTTCTTTTTGTCATGCTTCAACGGATATTAATCAACTGTATGAACGTATTGTCAATAAAGATCGGATGGCGTTAAAAGAACTGCAAAAATTAGCTGACTCCAATAACACGCAGGCGCTAGTGCTACTGGGATTTATTTATGAACACGGAGTGACAGTATCTGTTGACATCCCAAAGGCGATTCAGTGGTATGAGAAAGCCTGTAACCAGGGGGGAGAATACGGTTGTTATAATGCACGTTATTTCCTTCAATATGGTAAAGGCGTAACCCTGGACGTGACACGAGCACAGATGTATGCCAGTAAGTCGAAAACTGACGATCTTAATATCCCTCCTGATTTGATGAATAAAATAATCAATCAGGCCTATGAATTGAAATCCGGGGCCGAGACAGACAAAACGAAACGGGCGAGTTTAATTGAATTTGTCAGTCGTTATGTCGGTCAGGCACCCGAGAATGATTTGCTTTTTTGGGGGCGAATTGGTTTCAGTAAACCGGAAATTTTGCGTCTGGCGACTCTATGGGCGCAGGAAGACGACCCAAAAATGGATTATATTGTCGGAAATCTTTATCTCGATGATTTTTCACCTTCTGATGATAGACGTTCTTTAGACACCAAAAAGAAAGCACTGCAATGGTTTCGCACTGCGGCAGAAAAAGGTTATCCGATGGCGCAGTATACCATGGGCGATGCCTACGAAAATGGCAGTGCTGGTTTAAAGATTGATGCTGTCGAAGCCAAAAAATGGTACGAATTAGCTGCAAATAAGAATGACGAAAAAGCATTAGTAGCCCTGGGGAATATATACTATTCTGGGTTGACCGGCGAAGTTGATTATTCTAAAGCGAGCGTGCTTTTTAACAAGGCTGAACAGCAAGGGGCAAAAAAAGCCGCATTGTGGTTAAGTTGGATGTATTACAACGGATTAGGTGAAAGGCTTGATTGTGATAAGGCCTGGGATTATTACGAAAAAGGTGCGGGGAAATATTCATTGAAATTCAGTAAGGATGAATATTTAAACCGTTGTAATCAAGATCAGAAAATCCGAGAAACACAGGGTGATATTTTACCTTATCTCACGTTAAAACATTACGGGACCTATGGTTTTAACGCAAATGAAAAACCAAAAATATGCGATGTCAGTATTAAAATTAATGCTGATAAAATCAGTGGTATAACTAATTTGCAGTTGACGCTTGAGCTAAAGGGAAGTGAAGGTATCAGTGAAGAATATACCATTGTCGTACCGCCTTTTAGTCTAAATACACTTGGCGTGGGTATGTACAATAACTCCACTCATATAAGACAGACCTATATAGATATCCCAGTTTATAATCGTAATTTATGCGATTTTCATGATTTAACTTATTCTGTTAAATCTGCGACGACGATACTGAATGGGAAACAACGCGACTTGTTAAAAGAAGAGCATATTCAGGTGCAAGATAAATAAGGGATATTTTATGTTGCCTAAAAGAATATTGTTTTCTTTAATGTTGATAGTTCCACCAGGCGTGGTGGCAAGCGAGAAAGCGCATGAATTGTATGACAGCATATACAGTAAAAAGCCAGCCCCCGATGTTATAAGTACACTACATAAAATGGCTGAGTCGGGGGATGTCGACGCGCAAAGCCTGTTAGGCTGGGAATATCATCAGCCCCGCTACGATACGAAACCCAACGTTCAGGAAGCCATTAAATGGTTCGAGTTAGCCGCTAAACAAGGTGACAGAGAAGCTCCGTTAGCGCTGGGGGATATCTACTACGACGGTGAGCAGGTGCGGGTGGATTATGCCAAAGCGTATGTGTTATTTAATCAGGCCGCGCAACACGGTATAAATTTAGCATGGTCCAGATTGGGTATGATGTACGCCAATGGTCAGTATGTTGAGGTAGATTGTAAGAAAGCGAAGGAATATCTTGATAAGGGTGTCCACATTTATGGTGGCCCGCAGAACTTTCTTGCCGCCTGTCGAAAAGACATGATTGACAGAAAAACGGTTGATGATATGTTGCCAGCCATCACAATTACCCATTCTGGAATGCGGGATAATTTTTTAGATGAGAGCTTTTCCTGTATGGACAGCCTCTTTGCCGAAACCAATAAATTAGGCGAAGTGGCCAATCTTCGTGTTACGTACAACATTAAGAGTCCGTCTGGTAAAGAAATTATCCAAACGGTTGGTTTCAAGCCTTTCGGCTTAAACCGGCTGAATATTAACTTTACTGATTACATAATCGGTTCGTTTAGCAGCAATTCATTGCTCCTTCTTTATAGATCCGATTTTGAGTCGAAAATGTGTTCACAGGTGAAGACTCGCATTATTGCCGCAACGGCAACGATAAAGGGTAAAGAAGTGGATCTGCTAAAAGTGGGGGCAATAAAAAACCCGCCAGAGTAAGCGGGTTTTTTGATGACGATAAGATTTACCAAACAGACGCCAGCAGCGTATGCGAGTCCGGCACCATAAAATCAACGGACATCATTACCGAGAGGGCGGTGATGGCGATGATAGAGAAGCCGAACAGCTTACGCGCCCAGATTCTGTCATCAGCGACTTTATAACCGCGTAGGGCCATGCCTAACCACCAGACGCTAACCGCTGCGGCGACCACCAGATATTTATACCCAGCGTAACCGCCAAGAGAGAGCATCAGCGTGGCAACGGCAAAGGCGATGATATACAGCGTGATGTGATTCTTCGCTACCGAAATGCCTTTTACCACCGGCAGTACCGGAATGTTCGCCGCCTGATAATCCTTAAAGCGGAAAATGGCGATGGCATAGGAGTGAGGCATCTGCCACAGGCTGAAGATAGCCAGCAGGATCGCTGCGCCGCTATCGAACTCGCCGGTTACCGCACAGTAGCCGATCACCGGTGGCGCAGCGCCGGAGAGCGAACCAATCAATGTGCCGTAGACCGAGTGGCGTTTCATGTACAGGCTATAAACGCCGACATAAACCACGAAGCCCATCACCCCCAGCCAGCAGGCCAGCGGATTCGCGCCAAACCACAGCAGCATAAAGCCAGCAATACCCAGCAAGGTGGCGTACACCAGCGAGACAGCAGGAGAGATCAGGCCTTTAACCAGCACCCGATTCTTCGTCCTTTCCATCTTTCTGTCGATATCCCTGTCGATGTAGTTGTTAAACACACAACCCGACGCCACAACCAGTGACACCCCAACCAGCGTGTAGATAAACAGGGGATAATCAATGCTGCCCTTTGAGGCCAACAGGAATCCCCCAATCACCGAGATCAGGTTGCCAAAGATGATGCCTGGTTTCGTTACTTGCAGGTATTGCTTAAACATCATAACCGCCGCTCTTAGTGCATCATCATGTTGTAGTTGAGGTTCCACATAATCCAGATGGAGCCTACAACCAGGATAGCGATGATTAGCACGGTGAAGACAAACGCCGTCATGTTCCAGCCTTCATCTGATTTGGTATTCATGTGCAGGAAGCACACCAGATGCACCAGAACCTGTACCACTGCCATTGCCAGGATTGTTCCCAGAATTACGGCCGGAGAGGCAGCCCCTGTCATTACCATCCAGAACGGAATCACCGTCAGGATTACCGACAGGATAAAGCCTGTCATGTAGGTTTTTACGCTGCCATGGGATGCGCCGCTATGTTCGTTAGAATGACTCATTACATCGCCCCCATCAGATAAACAACAGTGAACACACAGATCCAAACCACATCCAGGAAGTGCCAGAACAAGCTCAGGCACATGATGCGGGTACGGTTAGTGCTGGTCAGGCCGCGACGGGCGATTTGCACCATCAGCACCGCCATCCAGATAAGACCGGAAGTGACGTGCAGACCGTGGGTACCAACCAGCGCAAAGAACGCTGACAGGAAGCCGCTGCGATCCGGGCCCATGCCGTTAACAATCAGGTGATGGAATTCATAGAGTTCCATCCCGATAAATCCGGCACCAAACAACCAGGTCAACGCCAGCCAGGAGATAACCTGGCTTTTGTTGTTTTTGTACATGGCGATAGCCGCCATGCCGTAGGTGATGGAGCTGAACAACAGCAAGAAAGTTTCAACCAGAACGAACGGCAGTTCGAAAATGTCCTTACCTGTCGGGCCGCCTGCGGTGCCGTTCACCAGAACGGCATAGGTAGCAAACAAGATAGAGAACAGAATGCAGTCGCTCATCAGGTAGATCCAAAATCCGAAGATTTTGGTTCCGCCTGCATCGTGGTGCCCGTGTTCGTGCGCGTGGGCAGTCGCGTGCGTCAAAGTATCAGTTGCCATTTTTCAGCCCTGCCTTAGTAATCTCATCGAAATGCTGGTTTTCCAGTTTTTCGATTTCTGCCACCGGCACGTAGTAATCCACGTCCTCGTCGAAGCTTTTCACGATCCAGGTGATGATCATGCCTGCGAAGCCAACAATCGCCAGCCACCAGATATGCCAGATCATGGCGAAACCGAAGATGGTGGAGAAAGCCGCAATGACGATACCGGCGCCGCTGTTTTTCGGCATATGAATTTCTTCATAGTGGTCAGGCTTTTTGTACGCTTCGCCTTTCTCTTTCATTTCCCAGAATGCATCACGTTCGTGAACGTGCGGCACAACGGCAAAGTTATAGAACGGAGGCGGGGAAGAGGTTGCCCACTCCAGCGTACGGCCACCCCACGGGTCGCCAGTCAGGTCACGGTTCTGGTCGCGGTCACGAATAGAAACGTACATCTGAATCACGAGGCAGAGAATACCCAGCGCAATCAGTACTGCACCGCTGGCTGCAATCATCAGCATGGTGTGGAACTGCGGGTCAATCTGCTGGCTCAAACGACGAGTCATACCCATGAAGCCCAGCGCATACAGCGGCATAAAGGCAACGAAGAAGCCGATGATCCAGAACCAGAACGCGCGTTTACCCCAGGTTTCGTTCAGTTTGAAACCGAACGCTTTAGGCCACCAGTAGGTCATCCCTGCGAAGCAGCCGAAGACCACGCCGCCGATGATAACGTTATGGAAGTGCGCAATCAGGAACAGGCTGTTATGCAGAACGAAGTCCGCGCCCGGTACTGCCAGCAGCACACCCGTCATACCGCCCACCGAGAAGGTGACGATAAAGCCGATGGTCCACAGCATCGCAGAATGGAACACGATACGGCCCTGATACATGGTGAACAGCCAGTTGAAGATCTTCACCCCGGTCGGGATGGCGATAATCATGGTGGTGATACCAAAGAAGGCGTTTACGTTCGCGCCCGCACCCATCGTAAAGAAGTGGTGCAGCCAGACGATGAACGACAGCACGGTGATACAGACGGTTGCCCATACCAGCGAGGTATAACCAAACAGGCGTTTACGCGAGAAGGTTGCCGCAATTTCGGAGAACACACCGAAAACAGGCAGGATCAGGATGTAAACTTCCGGATGGCCCCAGGCCCAAATCAGGTTGATGTACATCATCATGTTGCCACCCATATCGTTGGTAAAGAAATGGGTGCCCAGATAGCGATCCAGGGTCAACAACGCGACGGTAACCGTCAGAATTGGGAAGGAAGCAATAATCAGAATGTTTGCGCACAGTGATGCCCAAGTAAATACCGGCATCTTAAACATGGTCATGCCCGGTGCACGCATCTTCAGAATGGTAACGAAGAAGTTGATACCGGTTAGCGTCGTACCTATACCGGATAGCTGGAGACTCCATATCCAGTAATCGACACCGACTCCCGGACTGTACTCTATTCCCGATAGTGGTGGATAGGCCAGCCAGCCGGTCTGCGCAAATTCGCCCACGCCGAGAGAAACGTTAACCAGAATCACACCAACAACGGTAAACCAGAAGCTTAAGTTGTTGAGGAACGGGAACGCAACGTCACGCGCGCCGATCTGCAGCGGAACCACCAGGTTCATCAGACCGATAACGAAAGGCATCGCCACGAAGAAGATCATAATCACGCCGTGCGCGGTGAAGATCTGATCGTAGTGGTGAGGTGGCAGGAAGCCCGCTTCACCCGCCGAGGCAAGGGCCTGCTGGCTACGCATCATAATGGCGTCAGCAAAACCACGCAGCAACATCACAATCGCCACGATGATATACATGATACCGAGGCGTTTATGGTCGACGGAGGTCAGCCACTCTTTCCACAGGTAGGTCCACTTACCGAAGTAAGTGATCAGGCCAACGAGCGCCAGACCTCCCAAAATAATGCCAGCGATCGTAACCATGACGATAGGTTCATGGTACGGGACTGCATCAAGTGATAATTTTCCGAACATCTTTATTCTTCCTCAACCCCTTTAATGGGCGGATTCCGCGTGGCTCATGTCCATGCCTTCCATACCTTCGTGTGCGCTGTGCTCACCTTCTGGCTGGGTCATGTCCATGCTCTTACCGTGAGCCATAAACTTATTAATCACATCGGCAAACAAGTCTGGTTTCACGTTGGAGAAATATTCCACCTGGTTGTATTCGCTAGGCGCGGCCAGTTTTTCGAACGCTGCCATGTCAGACATGCTGTTCGGCGACTGTTTCGCTTTTGCGACCCACTGGTCGAATTCGGCGCGATCCGGCGTTGCGATAGCTTTGAACTTCATGCCTGAGAAGCCCGGACCGCTGTAGCTGGCGGAGATACCGTCATAAGTACCGGGTTCGTTGGCGATCAGATGCAGGCGAGTCTGCATACCGGCCATGGCATAAATCTGGCTACCCAGACGCGGAATGAAGAAGGAGTTCATCACGGAGTTGGAGGTCACTTTGAAGTACACCGGAGTGTTCGCCGGGAAAGCGATTTCATTCACGGTAGCAATTCCCTGTTCCGGGTAGATGAAGAACCATTTCCAGTCCATGGAAACCACTTCGATGGTAATGGGCTTCTCGTCATGTGCCAGCGGCTTGCTAGGCTCAAGAGCGTGAGTAGTTTTCCAGGTCAGTACCGCAAGGAAGATGATGATTAAGATAGGTACCGTCCAGACCACAGCTTCCACTTTATTGGAGTGTGACCAGTTCGGGCTGTACTTAGCATCTTTATTGCTCGCACGGTACTTCCAGGCGAAACCAACAGCCATCAAGATTGCGGGAATAACGACAATCAACATCAGGCCAAATGCCGTCAGTATCAGTGAACGTTGCTCCAGACCAATCTGTCCTTTGGGATCTAACAGCGCAGAATTACAACCACTGAGCAATACAGTGCCTGCAAATAATGACAACCATCCCAAACTTTTATTGTATTTCCTGAGTCTCATTTAACGACCTCAATTCCACGGGATCTGGTGGCGTTTAAAGTGTGTGGGCATTTTACGGGAAGGTTACATTACTGTAAACATGATTAAATTCCTGTTACTTGGATTTGGCTGCCAGGTCACATATGTTGCAAAACATATCAAGTTGGTTTTAAGAAGCTGTTGCAAAAGGGCGTTATAACGAAAGGGGCGCGCGGAAGGGGGGTAGCAGGGCAATTGGTATAACCAATCTCAAAATAAAACAATTATTTAACAAATAATTATCATTGAAGTGACAACTCAGGTGAGGGGAAATAAAGTGTCATTAGCTGAATCGTGTAAGAAAAATAGAATCTATAAATGTCGTCAATAATTTTAGAAATCTAAGCCGCACAAAAGAACAAATATTATTAAGCGATGCTGATGTTTATTTAGCCGTAATAATTACGCCGGGTGATTACTACAGCTAAATAATATTCACAGATTACGTCAGATGTGTTTTTCGTAGTGCCAGATAATCCAGCAAACCACCAAGCACGACTCCGCCCAGGGCGACTAAAACGCCGACTTCCAGCAGAGCAGGCAGGAAAGAGAAGTGGGTCAAATCCAGCGCGTCCATCGTCAATAGCAGTAACCACACGGCTAACAGACTGACGCCCGTTGCCAGCGTCGACATGGCAAAGGCATAACCTGCCGGATACCCGGTACGAGGGATAAAGTCGTTATTGACCCATGTGTACTCCAGCGTGCGGCGGCAAACCAGCAGCAAAATAAGTCCAGGTACGGCGGCGGCAACAGAGAACAGATAGAACGTCGGCCAGCCGTGAGCTTCAACAAACCAACCTGCTACTGGCCCTACATAAACCCGTCCTACAGCAGAAAGCGCCGAGAGCAGGGCGAACTGGGTAGCGGAAAATGACTTATTACACAGGGTCATTAATAGCGCCACAAATGCTGATGTTCCCATCCCGCCACACAGATTTTCGAAAAAGACAGCCGCGCCCATGCTGTAGAGATGCTTATCAGTCACGGAAAGTAGCCAGTAACCGGCGTTGGACGCTCCTTGTAAAAGGCCGAAAATCATGAGCGCACGGAACAATGACAGGCGCTGCATCAAAATTCCGCCGAACAATGCGCCGATGATGGTCGCCAGTAGACCGAGCGTTTTGTTAACTACACCCACTTCGCCGGCATCAAATCCGACGCCGCGAATCAAAAACGTGGTTGTCAGGCTCATGGCGAAAGCATCGCCCAGTTTGTACAGTACGATTAAAAGCAGAATCAGCCATGCGTTATTGCGGCCAAAGAAATCACGCAATGGTGCTACAACGGCCCGTTCCAGCGTTTTGGGTACAGGAATGGTGTCGGTTGGTTCTGGTGCAAGCAGTGTCGCGATAATACAGGGGGTCAACAGCGCTGCCATCAACCAGTACATGCCTTGCCAGCCCAGCCATTTATCTGCCAGCCATAAAGCCAGGCCGCCGGATACCAGCATCCCCAGGCGATACCCCAGCACGCTGATTGCCGCACCTGCGCCGCGTTCTTCCGCTGGCAGCACATCCGTTTTCCAGGCATCAAAGACGATATCCTGGGAGGCGGAGCAAAAAGCGATCACCACCGCCAGAGCTGCCATCCAGCGTAATTGGGTACCAGGTTCGAGAAAACCCATCGCCGCAATGGACAGTAACAATAGAGTTTGTGTCGCGAGCAGCCAACCGCGCCGACGTCCGAGGAACGGTGGGGTGTAGCGGTCCATCAGCGGGGACCAGAGAAATTTAAATACATAAGCCTGGCCTACCAGAGAGAAGAAACCGATGGTTTTAAGATCGATATTCTCAACGGTCATCCACGCCTGTAACGTGCCGGATGTCAGGGCTAGCGGTAGCCCAGAAGCAAAACCCAGGATCAGCAAAATGGCTGAACGCGGTTGTTGGAAAATACGTAAATATTGACTGGACATGGGCGTCTACAGGCCCGGCTTGCACCGGGCCAGAGGGCAGAAATTAACGCGCGTTCTGCTTGATGAATTCGTGAATGCTGGTGTCCTGAGACATGTCAGCAATGGTGTCGGTCAGCACACTGTTAACCGCATCGGCGATATTTTTGTTGGAAGCCTGAAAAGCGCCTTCAACGTTGTAGCTGGCACGATAGTTTTTGGTCATCTTGTTGCCATTCTGCGCGGTGGCGATGATGGCGATATCTGCTTTAGTGGCGATATTGTAACGCACGTTACCCTGGGACACGTCAGCATACAGTTGGCTAACGATGATTTGCAGATTAACCGGACCATTTGGGCCGACCATGTAACCACGCGCGGTCATTTGTTTTTCCAGCACTTCTTGCAGCAGGAAACGCAAATCGCGAGAGGCGGTCAGGGTGACAATCTGATTATCGCGGGTCACTTTCGCCAGCGCCTGATCGGTACGTTGATCGGCACCATTAATGCTAACGGTGACGCCCATCAAGCTTGGATCCTGCTGCGGCAGCGTCATCGTTGGGGAAACGTCAATCGTCGTTGGTGGTGTTGCGCATCCTGCAAGCATAAACAGAGCAACTAATGGGAAGAGGATTTTTTTGAACATGTTCTGGCTCTCAGAGACTGGTAAGCGTGTTTGGTAAAAAATTCTCGCCATCATAACATTGCCAACGACGAGGGGAAGTGGGTAAGGCATGTAAATTCATCGTGTTGACGAAATAATCACCGTGAGTAAAAGAATCACTCGTGCGCAGCCTGCGAATTAATCTTTAAATCAGTAAACTTCATACGGTTGACTGAAAAACTGGGACGAAAGCTAAATATTTGTTGCTAAGCTGTAATGGTAACGGTAAAAGCGGCTAGTATTTAAAGGGATGGGTGACATCTCAGCGTTGTCGGAGGAGATATTTCATGATGATACGTGAGCGGATAGAAGAAAAATTAAGGACGGCGTTCCAACCCGTATTCCTCGAAGTTGTGGATGAAAGCTATCGTCACAATGTCCCAGCCGGCTCTGAAAGCCATTTTAAAGTTGTGCTGGTCAGCGATCGTTTTACGGGTGAACGTTTTCTGAATCGTCATCGAATGATTTACAGTACTTTAGCGGAGGAACTCTCTACTACCGTTCATGCGCTGGCTCTGCATACTTACACTATTAAGGAATGGGAAGGGTTGCAGGATACCATTTTTGCCTCTCCTCCCTGTCGTGGAGCAGGAAGCATCGCGTAAAAACGCATTTGCAACCGTCAGCGCTTTTCCAGTATGTTGCTAAAGATTTTATGAAAAACGGCCTGCGGGCCGTTTTGTTTTGTCTGGATTTTGTGCTTTTTGCCCAGCATTCAGACGAAAATTCCCCGGGAATTGTGAAAAAATACGCGGTAGCGCGCAATAACCGTTCTCGACTCATAAAAGTGATGCCGCTATAATGCCGCGTCCTATTTGAATGCTTTCGGGATGATTCTGGTAACAGGGAATGTGATTGATTATAAGAACATCCCGGTACCGCGAAGCCAACAACCTGTGCTTGCGGGGTAAGAGTTGACCGAGCACTGTGATTTTTTGAGGTAACAAGATGCAAGTTTCAGTTGAAACCACTCAAGGCCTTGGCCGCCGTGTAACGATTACTATCGCTGCTGACAGCATCGAAACCGCTGTTAAAAGCGAGCTGGTCAACGTTGCGAAAAAAGTACGTATTGACGGCTTCCGTAAAGGCAAAGTGCCAATGAATATCGTTGCTCAGCGTTATGGCGCGTCTGTACGCCAGGACGTTCTGGGCGACCTGATGAGCCGTAACTTCATTGACGCCATCATTAAAGAAAAAATCAATCCGGCTGGCGCACCGACCTATGTTCCGGGCGAATACAA
Source organism: Escherichia sp. E4736 (assembly GCF_005781225.1). Classification (NCBI taxonomy): domain Bacteria; kingdom Pseudomonadati; phylum Pseudomonadota; class Gammaproteobacteria; order Enterobacterales; family Enterobacteriaceae; genus Escherichia; species Escherichia sp. E4736. Next base: position 67,894 of record NZ_VATT01000018.1, read on the forward strand.
GCTGGGTGAAGACTTCACCTACTCTGTAGAGTTTGAAGTGTATCCGGAAGTTGAACTGCAGGGCCTGGAAGCGATCGAAGTTGAAAAACCGATCGTGGAAGTGACCGACGCTGACGTTGACGGCATGCTGGATACTCTGCGTAAACAGCAGGCTACCTGGAAAGAAAAAGACGGCGCTGTTGAAGCAGAAGACCGCGTAACCATCGACTTCATCGGTTCAGTTGACGGCGAAGAGTTCGAAGGCGGTAAAGCGTCTGATTTCGTACTGGCGATGGGCCAGGGTCGCATGATCCCGGGCTTTGAAGACGGTATCAAAGGCCACAAAGCTGGCGAAGAGTTCACCATCGACGTGACCTTCCCGGAAGAATACCACGCAGAAAACCTGAAGGGTAAAGCAGCGAAATTCGCTATCAACCTGAAGAAAGTTGAAGAGCGTGAACTGCCGGAACTGACTGCAGAATTCATCAAACGTTTCGGCGTTGAAGATGGTTCTGTAGAAGGTCTGCGCGCTGAAGTGCGTAAAAACATGGAGCGCGAGCTGAAGAGCGCCATCCGTAACCGCGTTAAGTCTCAGGCGATCGAAGGTCTGGTAAAAGCTAACGACATCGACGTACCGGCTGCGCTGATCGACAGCGAAATCGACGTTCTGCGTCGTCAGGCTGCACAGCGTTTCGGTGGCAACGAGAAACAAGCGCTGGAACTGCCGCGTGAACTGTTCGAAGAACAGGCTAAACGCCGCGTAGTTGTTGGCCTGCTGCTGGGCGAAGTTATCCGCACCAACGAGCTGAAAGCTGACGAAGAGCGTGTGAAAGGTCTGATCGAAGAGATGGCTTCTGCGTACGAAGATCCGAAAGAAGTTATCGAGTTCTACAGCAAAAACAAAGAACTGATGGACAACATGCGCAATGTTGCTCTGGAAGAACAGGCTGTAGAAGCTGTACTGGCGAAAGCGAAAGTGACTGAAAAAGAAACCACTTTCAATGAGCTGATGAACCAGCAGGCGTAATTTACGCAGCATAACGCGCTAAATTCGCACAAAGGCCCGTCACCGCCAGGTGGTGGGCTTTTTTTTGTCATGAATTTTGCATGGAACCGTGCGAAAACGCTCTTTCGGTGTTAGCGTAACAACAAAAGATTGTTATGCTTGAAATATGGTGATGCCGTACCCATAACACAGGGACTAGCTGATAATCCGTCCATAAGGTTACAATCGGTACAGCAGGTTTTTTCAATTTTATCCAGGAGACGGAAATGTCATACAGCGGCGAACGAGATAACTTTGCACCCCATATGGCGCTGGTGCCGATGGTCATTGAACAGACCTCACGCGGTGAGCGCTCTTTTGATATCTATTCTCGTCTACTTAAGGAACGCGTCATTTTTCTGACTGGCCAGGTTGAAGACCACATGGCTAACCTGATTGTGGCGCAGATGCTGTTCCTGGAAGCGGAAAACCCAGAAAAAGATATCTATCTGTACATTAACTCCCCAGGCGGAGTGATCACTGCCGGGATGTCTATCTATGACACCATGCAGTTTATCAAGCCTGATGTCAGCACCATCTGTATGGGCCAGGCGGCCTCGATGGGCGCATTCCTGCTGACCGCAGGGGCAAAAGGTAAACGTTTCTGCCTGCCGAACTCGCGCGTGATGATTCACCAGCCACTGGGCGGCTATCAGGGCCAGGCGACCGATATCGAAATTCATGCCCGTGAAATTTTGAAAGTTAAAGGGCGCATGAATGAACTTATGGCGCTCCATACGGGTCAATCATTAGAACAGATTGAACGAGATACCGAGCGCGATCGCTTCCTTTCCGCCCCTGAAGCGGTGGAATACGGTCTGGTCGATTCGATTCTGACCCATCGTAATTGATGCCAGAGGCGCAACTGTGCCGCTATACTTATCCAGGGCGGCACAACGCTATAAGCGACTTGCGCCTGAGAATGGCATTTGCGTCGTCGTGTGCGGCACAAAGAACAAAGAAGAGGTTTTGACCCATGACAGATAAACGCAAAGATGGCTCAGGCAAACTGTTGTACTGCTCTTTTTGCGGCAAAAGCCAGCATGAAGTGCGCAAGCTGATTGCCGGACCATCCGTGTATATCTGCGACGAATGTGTTGATTTATGTAACGACATCATTCGCGAAGAGATTAAAGAAGTTGCACCGCATCGTGAACGCAGTGCGCTACCGACGCCGCATGAAATTCGCAACCATCTGGACGATTACGTAATCGGTCAGGAACAGGCGAAAAAAGTGCTGGCGGTCGCGGTATACAACCACTACAAACGTCTGCGCAATGGCGATACCAGCAATGGCGTCGAGTTGGGTAAAAGTAACATTCTACTGATCGGTCCGACCGGTTCCGGTAAAACGCTGCTGGCTGAAACGCTGGCACGCCTGCTGGATGTTCCGTTCACTATGGCCGATGCGACTACACTGACCGAAGCCGGTTATGTGGGCGAAGACGTTGAAAACATCATTCAGAAGCTGTTGCAGAAGTGCGACTACGACGTACAGAAAGCGCAGCGCGGGATTGTCTACATCGATGAAATTGACAAGATTTCACGTAAGTCTGACAACCCGTCTATTACCCGTGACGTTTCCGGTGAAGGCGTACAGCAGGCACTGTTGAAACTGATCGAAGGTACAGTTGCTGCCGTTCCACCGCAGGGCGGGCGTAAGCATCCGCAGCAGGAGTTCTTGCAGGTAGATACCTCTAAGATACTGTTTATCTGTGGTGGTGCGTTTGCTGGTCTGGATAAAGTGATTTCCCATCGTGTAGAAACCGGCTCTGGCATTGGTTTTGGCGCGACGGTAAAAGCGAAGTCCGACAAAGCAAGTGAAGGCGAACTGCTGGCGCAGGTAGAACCGGAAGATCTGATCAAATTTGGTCTGATCCCTGAGTTCATCGGTCGTCTGCCAGTTGTAGCAACGCTGAATGAACTGAGCGAAGAAGCCTTGATTCAGATCCTTAAAGAGCCGAAAAACGCTCTGACCAAGCAGTATCAGGCGCTGTTTAATCTGGAAGGCGTGGATCTGGAATTCCGTGACGAGGCGCTGGATGCTATCGCTAAGAAAGCGATGGCGCGTAAAACCGGTGCCCGTGGCCTGCGTTCCATCGTAGAAGCCGCACTGCTCGATACCATGTACGATCTGCCGTCCATGGAAGATGTCGAAAAAGTGGTTATCGACGAATCGGTAATTGATGGCCAGAGCAAACCGCTGCTGATTTATGGTAAGCCGGAAGCGCAACAGGCATCTGGTGAATAATTAACCATTCGCATACAGTCAGTTAACCAAAAAGGGGGGATTTTATCTCCCCTTTCATTTTTCCTCTATTCTCGACGTTGAATGTGGGGGAAACATCCCCATATACTGACGTACATGTTAATAGATGGCGTGAAGCACAGTCGTGTCATCTGATTACCTGGCGGAAATTAAACTAAGAGAGAGCTCTATGAATCCTGAGCGTTCTGAACGCATTGAAATCCCCGTATTGCCGCTGCGCGATGTGGTGGTTTATCCGCACATGGTCATCCCCTTATTTGTCGGGCGGGAAAAATCTATCCGTTGTCTGGAAGCGGCGATGGACCATGATAAAAAAATTATGCTGGTCGCGCAGAAAGAAGCTTCAACGGATGAGCCGGGTGTAAACGATCTTTTCACCGTCGGGACCGTGGCCTCTATATTGCAGATGCTGAAGCTGCCTGACGGCACCGTCAAAGTGCTGGTCGAGGGGTTACAGCGCGCGCGTATTTCTGCGCTCTCTGACAATGGCGAACACTTTTCTGCGAAGGCGGAGTATCTGGAATCGCCGACCATTGAGGAGCGGGAACAGGAAGTGCTGGTGCGTACTGCAATCAGCCAGTTCGAAGGCTACATCAAGCTGAATAAGAAAATCCCACCAGAAGTGTTGACGTCGCTTAACAGCATCGACGATCCTGCGCGTCTGGCAGATACCATTGCCGCGCATATGCCGCTGAAACTGGCTGATAAACAGTCTGTTCTTGAGATGTCCGACGTTAACGAGCGTCTGGAATATCTGATGGCGATGATGGAGTCGGAAATCGATCTGCTGCAGGTTGAGAAACGTATTCGTAACCGCGTGAAAAAGCAGATGGAGAAATCCCAGCGTGAGTACTATCTGAACGAGCAGATGAAAGCCATTCAGAAAGAACTCGGCGAAATGGATGACGCGCCGGACGAAAATGAAGCCCTGAAGCGCAAAATCGACGCGGCGAAAATGCCGAAAGAGGCAAAAGAAAAAGCGGAAGCAGAACTGCAGAAGCTGAAAATGATGTCTCCGATGTCGGCAGAAGCAACCGTGGTGCGTGGTTATATCGACTGGATGGTACAGGTGCCGTGGAATGCGCGTAGCAAGGTCAAAAAAGACCTGCGTCAGGCGCAAGAAATCCTCGATACCGATCATTATGGTCTGGAGCGCGTGAAAGATCGTATCCTTGAGTACCTCGCGGTTCAAAGCCGTGTAAACAAAATCAAGGGGCCGATCCTCTGCCTGGTAGGGCCGCCGGGGGTAGGTAAAACGTCCCTGGGTCAGTCCATCGCCAAAGCCACAGGACGTAAATATGTTCGTATGGCACTGGGTGGCGTGCGTGATGAAGCGGAAATCCGCGGTCACCGCCGTACTTACATCGGTTCTATGCCGGGTAAATTGATCCAGAAAATGGCGAAAGTGGGCGTGAAAAACCCGCTGTTCCTGCTCGATGAGATCGACAAAATGTCTTCTGACATGCGTGGCGATCCGGCCTCCGCACTGCTTGAAGTGTTGGATCCAGAGCAGAACGTGGCGTTCAGCGACCATTACCTGGAAGTGGATTACGACCTGAGTGACGTGATGTTTGTCGCGACGTCGAACTCCATGAACATTCCGGCACCGCTGCTGGATCGTATGGAAGTGATTCGCCTCTCCGGTTATACCGAAGATGAAAAACTGAACATCGCCAAACGTCACCTGCTGCCGAAGCAGATTGAACGTAATGCACTGAAAAAAGGTGAGCTGACCGTCGACGATAGCGCCATTATCGGCATTATTCGTTACTACACCCGTGAGGCAGGCGTGCGTGGTCTGGAGCGTGAAATCTCCAAACTGTGCCGTAAAGCGGTTAAGCAGTTACTTCTCGATAAGTCATTAAAACATATCGAAATTAACGGCGATAACCTGCATGACTACCTCGGCGTACAACGTTTCGACTATGGTCGCGCGGATAACGAAAACCGCGTCGGTCAGGTAACGGGTCTGGCGTGGACAGAAGTCGGCGGCGACTTGCTGACCATCGAAACTGCGTGTGTACCAGGCAAAGGTAAACTCACTTATACCGGTTCGCTGGGCGAAGTGATGCAAGAGTCCATTCAGGCGGCGTTAACGGTGGTTCGTGCGCGTGCGGAAAAATTGGGGATCAATCCAGATTTTTACGAAAAACGCGACATCCACGTGCACGTACCGGAAGGTGCGACGCCGAAAGATGGTCCGAGCGCTGGTATTGCCATGTGCACTGCGCTGGTTTCTTGCCTGACCGGTAACCCGGTTCGCGCCGATGTGGCGATGACGGGCGAGATAACCTTGCGTGGCCAAGTGTTACCAATCGGCGGTTTGAAAGAAAAACTGCTGGCGGCGCATCGTGGTGGAATTAAAACTGTGTTAATTCCGTACGAAAATAAACGCGATCTGGAAGAGATTCCAGACAACGTGATAGCCGATCTGGACATTCATCCGGTGAAACGTATTGAGGAAGTTCTGACTCTCGCGTTGCAAAATGAACCGTCTGGCATGCAGGTTGTAACCGCAAAATAGTGACCTCGCGCAAAATGCACTAATAAAAAAAGGGCTGGCAGGTAAATTCGGACTTGCCAGCCTTTTTTTGTCTCGTTAAGTTAGAGGGCGGATTAGGCTTGCCCTTATTAAGGGGTGTTGTAAGGGGATGGCTGGCCTGATATAACTGCTGCGCGTTCGCACCTTGAAGGATTCAAGTGCGAGATAAATTATAAAGAGGAAGAGAAGAGTGAATAAATCTCAATTGATTGACAAGATTGCTGCAGGGGCTGATATCTCTAAAGCTGCGGCTGGCCGTGCGTTAGATGCTATTATTGCTTCCGTAACTGAATCCCTGAAAGAAGGGGATGATGTAGCACTGGTAGGTTTTGGTACTTTTGCCGTTAAAGAGCGTGCTGCCCGTACTGGTCGCAACCCGCAGACCGGTAAAGAGATCACCATCGCTGCAGCTAAAGTACCGAGCTTCCGTGCAGGTAAAGCACTGAAAGACGCGGTAAACTAAGTGTTGTCCCCATTGGGGATGTGACGAAGTTCAAGGGCGCATCTACTGATGTGCCTTTTTTATTTGTATTCCGTGACTTTCTGCGCATTGTGGGCTGACAATTGCCCCCGTTTCTTGTCACAATAGGCCTTTGCGCGCAGCGATAAGTTGCGTGAGGTATACAGTCATCTACAGCGGAGTGTTGTTACACCATGATGGACAGCTTACGCACGGCTGCAAACAGTCTCGTGCTCAAGATTATTTTCGGTATCATTATCGTGTCGTTCATATTGACCGGCGTGAGTGGTTACCTGATTGGCGGAGGCAATAACTACGCCGCAAAAGTGAATGACCAGGAAATCAGCCGTGGGCAGTTCGAGAACGCCTTCAACAGCGAGCGTAATCGCATGCAGCAACAGCTGGGCGATCAATACTCCGAGCTGGCGGCGAACGAAGGCTATATGAAAACCCTGCGTCAACAGGTGCTGAATCGTCTTATCGACGAGGCTCTACTGGATCAGTACGCTCGCGAACTGAAACTGGGTATCAGCGATGAGCAGGTCAAGCAGGCTATTTTCGCGACCCCGGCTTTCCAGGTTGACGGCAAGTTCGATAACAGCCGCTACAACGATATCCTCAACCGAATGGGAATGAGTGCCGATCAGTACGCGCAGGCGCTGCGTAACCAGCTCACCACCCAACAGCTGATTAATGGCGTTGCTGGCACCGATTTTATGCTGAAAGGTGAAACTGACGAACTGGCTGCACTGGTCGCTCAACAACGTGTAGTGCGTGAAGCGACTATCGACGTTAATGCGCTGGCGGCTAAGCAAGCCGTGACCGAACCAGAAATCGCCAGCTACTACGAGCAAAACAAAAACAATTTCATGACTCCGGAACAGTTCCGCGTGAGCTACATCAAGCTGGATGCCGCTACAATGCAGCAACCGGTTAGCGATGCGGATATCCAGAGCTACTACGATCAGCATCAGGATCAATTCACCCAGCCGCAGCGCACGCGCTACAGCATCATCCAGACCAAAACTGAAGATGAAGCGAAAGCTGTACTTGATGCGCTGAACAAAGGCGGTGATTTTGCCGCGTTAGCAAAAGAAAAATCTGCTGATATTATCTCTGCCCGTAACGGCGGTGATATGGGTTGGTTAGAAGACTCCACCACCCCAGACGAACTGAAAAATGCCGGTCTGAAAGAAAAAGGCCAGCTTTCTGGTGTGATCAAATCCTCGGTAGGTTTCCTGATCGTCCGTCTGGATGACATTCAGCCAGCAAAAGTGAAGTCGTTAGACGAAGTGCGTGACGAAATCGCAGCGAAAGTGAAACACGAAAAAGCGCTGGATGCATACTACGCGTTGCAACAGAAAATAAGCGATGCAGCAAGCAACGACACTGAATCTCTGGCAGGTGCAGAGCAGGCAGCGGGCGTTAAAGCTACTCAGACTGGTTGGTTCAGCAAAGATAAGCTGCCGGAAGAGTTAAACTTCAAACCGGTGGCGGACGCTATCTTTAACGGCGGTCTGATTGGTGAAAATGGCGCACCGGGCATCAACTCTGACATCATCACCGTAGACGGCGATCGTGCATTCGTTCTGCGTATCAGTGAGCATAAACCGGAAGCGGTTAAACCGCTGGCAGATGTTCAGGAACAGGTTAAAGCGATGGTTCAGCACAACAAAGCTGAACAGAAAGCGAAAGTGGATGCTGAAAAACTGCTGGTTGATCTGAAAGCGGGCAAAGGTGCGGAAGCTATGCAGGCTGCCGGTGTGAAATTTGGTGAGCCGAAAACCTTAAGCCGTTCTGGCCGTGACCCGATTAGCCAGGCGGCATTTGCTCTGCCTCTGCCAGCGAAAGACAAACCGAGCTACGGTATGGCGACCGATATGCAGGGCAATGTCGTTCTGCTGGCGCTGGACGAAGTGAAACAAGGTTCAATGCCGGAAGAGCAGAAAAAAGCGATGGTGCAGGGTATTACCCAAAACAACGCACAAATCGTCTTTGAAGCTCTGATGAGTAACCTGCGCAAAGAGGCGAAAATCAAAATTGGCGATGCGCTGGAACAGCAATAATCCTGAAGCCGCCTCGCAAAAAAATGCTTTGCAGCTGTAACAAGAAAAGGTCGCTTTCGCGGCCTTTTCCATTTCTGAACATTGCCATTTGTTTACTGTTTTCACTGCCGTTAAGGTGATTCCACTGTTAACAAACAAGGAGAAAACAGTATGAAACACGGAATCAAAGCACTGCTCATTACCCTGTCCCTGGCCTGTGCTGGAATGTCTCACTGTGCGCTGGCGGCAGCTCCTGCAGCGAAACCGGCGGCGGTCGAAACCAAAGCGGAAGCCACTGCAGTACAAAGCAAAGCGGCAGTACCGGCGAAAGCCAGTGATGAGGAAGGCACCAGAGTCAGCATTAATAATGCCAGCGCGGAAGAGCTAGCCCGCGCGATGAATGGCGTTGGCCTGAAGAAAGCGCAGGCGATTGTCAGTTATCGCGAAGAGTATGGCCCGTTTAAAACGGTGGAGGATCTAAAGCAGGTGCCGGGGATGGGCAATTCGCTGGTGGAACGTAATCTGGCGGTATTAACCCTGTAATTAATTTGCATAGTGGCAATTTTTTGCCAGACTGAAGAGGTCATACCAGTTATGGCCTCTGTACTTATAACAACAACGTAAGGTTATTGCGCTATGCAAACACAAATCAAAGTTCGTGGATATCATCTCGACGTCTACCAGCACGTAAACAACGCACGCTACCTTGAGTTTCTCGAAGAAGCCCGCTGGGATGGACTGGAAAACAGCGACAGTTTTCAATGGATGACCGCCCATAACATCGCTTTCGTGGTGGTGAATATCAATATCAACTATCGCCGCCCGGCGGTATTAAGCGACCTGTTAACCATTACGAGCCAGTTACAGCAATTAAACGGTAAAAGCGGCATCTTAAGCCAGGTTATTACTCTGGAGCCGGAAGGGCAGGTGGTGGCGGATGCGCTTATCACGTTTGTTTGTATTGATCTTAAAACGCAGAAGGCTTTAGCTCTGGAAGGGGAGCTGCGCGAAAAGTTGGAGCAGATGGTTAAGTAAACGTTTTGTTGTGCCGGATGCTTATGCCGCATCCGGCAACACCCGGAATAATTACTTCAACCCTGTTTTCTGCTTCATCGCCGCCATCACCGCTGGTTTATCGGCCAGATAATGATTCAACCCATTACTGCGCAGATTACATGCAGCACAATGACCGCAACCATCGCCTTTGATGCCGTTATAGCAGGTCAGTGTTTCGTTACGCACTAAATCCAGCTTGCCGTAATAATCCGCCAGCGCCCAGGTTTCCGCTTTATCAATCCACATCAGCGGCGTTTCAAAACGAATATCTTTCGCCATGCCCAAACTGACGGCATGGTTTAGTGCTTTGACAAATTCATCGCGGCAATCCGGGTAACCGGAGAAATCTGTTTCGCAGACGCCGGTGATCACCGCTTCGGCTTTCACCTGATATGCGTAAATCGCCGCGAGCGTCAGGAACAAAATATTACGCCCTGGAACAAACGTATTCGGGATGCCATCGGCTTCAGGTTCATAATCTGGCACTGGAATGCTGTCACGCGTCAGACTGCTGACTGCCAGCTCGTTAAGCAGGGTGACATCCAGCACCTTATGCGCGCGTGCGCCCAGTTTCAGCGCCAGCTCGCGCGCGACGTCGATCTCTGCGCGATGGCGCTGACCGTAATCAAACGTCACGCAATGGACTTCATCATATTGTTGCAATGCCTGCACCAGACAGGTTGTAGAGTCCTGGCCCCCACTGAATACAACGACAGCACGTTTCATAAATCATCCTGCTAAATCGATAAAACGTTATGGTAACGCCTGCGGTTAACCCGGGCCAGCTCTTCATTGCGACGGTGCGGGTAGCCAGGCCTCGGTAAATTCAAACCAGCCGCGCGGTGTCAGTCGCACACCGTTCACGCCTGGCGGCGCACTAATGCGATAGTGATAGTTGAACAGTGGTGTCAGCGTTGCGTCAGCCATTAACTGGCTAAACACCGTTTTCAGGGCATTAAATCGGTTTTCTTCATCAGGCATTATTTGCACGGCATCCAGTGTCGATTGTAGATGTGCGTATTTACTGGCAGTAAAAACATGTGGCCACAGCGGATCGCAGCGCAGCCACTGTTCAAGGGTATATTCCGGCGCTTCGCCAATTAATCTGTCGCCCATCATGAGGTCTGCTTGCTCCAGTGGCGTGGCTCGATCCCAGTTTTTCGCGTTATGAAAAATAATCTTTAGCTCGCAACCTTCTGCTGCCAGCGTCGTTCGTAGCTGTTCTGCCATGGCATGAAGTTCCACCGGCAGGTGATAAACCAGCGTCAAAGTTTCCGGTAGTTTGACCTCATCCGGTACTTGCCATTGCGGAATAGTCCAGCCTGGCAGCAATGCATGACTGGCGGTGATCAGGTTTTCTCCGACTTCTAACGTTTGTAGTAAACCGGATTGATGAATAATGGTGATCACTTTTCGTGCCTGCCAGAGAGTCAGTCGGGGGCTTTTGCGCAACGTTAAATAGCAAAAACCTAAACTGATGCCGCTACTGACCTGACTGACCCGTGGCAATTCCTCTGGTTTGCCGATGGTGATTTGGACGGGATGCCGACAACTCGTACCCAAATCTTTTTCAAAAAGCGGCGGGGTTATCCAGTACTCAACCGCTTTTAGTAGCGGATGACGTAAATGGTAATAATCATGGCTTTCGAGTCGCACCAGTTCCGGTGTGAATTGTGTTAAGCGGAAAGGTCCGGTTCCTACCAGTGGTAATTGCGGATGCGCCAGATGGCAGCAATAGCTCGCCAGTCGGTGTGCCAGCCAGTAATCGGGGCGATTTAAAAAGAAGGTCAGACACTGCGGGTGGGTGACTTCAATACGCTGCACGCTAATAAATAACTGCCTCAGGGCAGGCAACTGTAGCAGCATCAGCAAGCGTTGATGTAGCTGTGTTGCTTTTACTGCATCACCGTTATGCCAGTGTAGGGTTGAGCGAAGATAAAAATCCCAGCGTAACCCGTCAGCAGACGTTTCCCAGTGATGCGCTAAATCGCCAATTGGGCGTTGGAAGTTATTGTCGAAACGGCTCAGGCCGGAAAAAATTTGCTCGGCGAGATGCTGTTCGGCACGTCCGGCTAAAAAACCCGGTTGCAGTGGTTCGAGCGGGCGATAATAAGGAATACGCAATGTCGGGGTATCGTTTTGCCATTGCCCGCCCATAAACGGTTGTAACATGGTACGCAGTTCGCCAGGCGCCAGCTGCGCGAGTTCCAGCACATCCTGTTGTTTTCCACTTTCCAGCGCCTGTTCCATCATCGTATTGCGCAAGGATTCCGGCATCACCAGAAAGCGCAGTTGCCCGCGTTTTCCGCGCCCGGATTGTGCCTGCCACTCCAGCCATCCCGCATCCTGCGCCTGACGTAACAATGTGCGTACATGGCGTTCGCTGCAAAAGCAACGTTCCGCCAGTTCGCTGACGATAACGGATTGTGGTGCTCCGGCGGAAGGTTGCCACAAACGTTGATACTGGTTAAGACGATTAAGCAGTCGCATATAAACCCGGAACAATATTTTTTATCTATTCACTATTACTTCCGTATATATCAAGTGATACTCAATCACCATTAACCGTGTCACAGAGTGGAGAAAGAAATGGCTCGTCTGGCAGCATTTGATATGGACGGCACTTTATTGATGCCTGACCATCATTTAGGTGAGAAAACGCTCTCTACTCTGGCGCGCCTGCGTGAACGCGATATTACCCTTACATTTGCTACGGGTCGTCATGCGTTGGAGATGCAGCATATTCTCGGGGCGCTATCGCTGGATGCGTATTTAATTACCGGCAACGGCACGCGTGTGCACTCTCTGGAAGGCGAACTTTTACATCGTGATGATTTACCTGCGGATGTGGCGGAGCTGGTGTTGTATCAGCAATGGGATACCCGAGCCAGCATGCATATCTTCAATGACGATGGTTGGTTTACCGGGAAAGAGATCCCTGCGCTGTTGCAGGCATTTGTCTATAGCGGTTTTCGTTATCAGATAATCGATGTCAAAAAAATGCCACTCGATCGAGTCACCAAGATCTGTTTCTGTGGCGATCACGACGATCTTGCACGCTTGCAGATCCAACTACACGAAGCTTTAGGTGAGCATGCACATTTGTGTTTTTCCGCGACTGATTGCCTGGAAGTGCTGCCGGTGGGCTGCAATAAAGGCGCTGCGTTGACGGTGCTGACCCAACATTTAGGTTTTTCGCTGCGTGACTGTATGGCCTTTGGTGACGCGATGAATGATCGCGAAATGTTAGGCAGCGTCGGTAAGGGCTTCATTATGGGTAATGCGATGCCGCAATTGCGTGCGGAACTCCCTCATTTACCGGTGATTGGACACTGCCGTAATCAGGCTGTCTCTCACTTTTTGACGCACTGGCTGGATAATCCACATCTACCTTATTCCCCCGAATAACGAGATCCCTTCCAGCACCGGGCAACTGCCCGGTTTTTTTTGCCCCGAATTTGTCATTTTGTGCATTCTCTGTGAAATCGCACGGAATAAATTGTCGCTATTTGGCCTTTAAAATAGAATCAAAAGAGAAAATAATTCTCTGTGGATTGGCTATGTTAGATAAAATTGACCGTAAGCTGCTGGCCTTATTACAGCAGGATTGCACCCTTTCTTTGCAGGCACTGGCAGAAGCCGTTAATCTGACAACCACGCCTTGCTGGAAGCGTCTGAAACGGTTGGAAGATGACGGTATTCTTATCGGCAAAGTCGCGTTGCTGGATCCGGAAAAAATTGGCCTGGGTCTGACTGCTTTTGTGCTGATTAAAACGCAACATCACAGCAGTGAATGGTATTGTCGCTTTGTTACGGTCGTCACGGAAATGCCGGAAGTTCTCGGTTTCTGGCGCATGGCCGGTGAATACGATTATCTGATGCGGGTTCAGGTTGCTGATATGAAGCGCTACGATGAGTTTTATAAGCGTCTGGTTAACAGTGTGCCGGGGCTTTCGGACGTCACTTCCAGCTTCGCGATGGAACAGATTAAGTACACTACCTCGTTACCTATCGAATAATTATCCAGGATCAGGTCAGGACATAACGCGTGCGATTATTTGCTCAACTAAGCTGGTATTTCCGCCGGGAATGGCGCCGCTATCTCGGGGCTGTTGCCTTGCTTGTCATTATTGCGATTCTGCAACTGATCCCGCCAAAAGTCGTTGGTATTGTTGTCGATGGCGTGACAGAAAAACACTTTACTACCGGGCAGATCCTGATGTGGATCGCCACCATGGTGTTGATTGCAGTGGTGGTTTATCTCCTGCGTTACGTCTGGCGCGTACTGCTGTTCGGCGCGTCTTATCAACTGGCTGTTGAACTGCGTGAAGACTATTACCGCCAGCTAAGCCGCCAGCATCCAGAGTTTTATCTGCGTCATCGTACGGGTGACCTTATGGCCCGTGCGACAAATGACGTCGATCGTGTGGTATTTGCCGCCGGTGAAGGGGTGCTAACGCTGGTGGATTCGCTGGTGATGGGTTGCGCAGTGCTGATAATGATGTCAACGCAGATTAGCTGGCAGTTAACTTTAATAGCGCTGTTGCCGATGCCAGTGATGGCAATCATGATTAAACGCAACGGCGATGCCTTGCATGAACGCTTTAAGCTGGCACAAGCCGCCTTTTCCAGCCTTAACGATCGTACCCAGGAGAGTCTGACCAGTATTCGCATGATTAAATCCTTTGGTCTGGAGGATCGCCAGTCTGCGCTGTTCGCCGCAGATGCCGAAGATACCGGTAAGAAAAACATGCGAGTAGCGCGCATTGATGCTCGTTTCGACCCGACCATTTATATCGCGATTGGCATGGCGAATTTACTGGCGATTGGCGGTGGTAGTTGGATGGTCGTGCAGGGCAGCTTAACGTTGGGCCAGCTCACCAGTTTTATGATGTACCTTGGTTTGATGATTTGGCCGATGCTGGCGCTGGCGTGGATGTTTAACATTGTGGAGCGCGGCAGCGCGGCGTATAGCCGAATTCGTACCATGCTGGCCGAAGCGCCAGTCGTTATTGATGGTAAAGATAAGGTGCCAGAAGGTCGTGGTGAACTGGATGTGAATATTCGTCAGTTTACGTATCCTCAAACTCATCACCCTGCGCTCGAGAATGTCAGTTTTGCGCTGAAACCGGGTCAGATGCTGGGAATTTGCGGGCCGACCGGCTCCGGAAAAAGTACTGTGCTGTCATTAATTCAACGTCATTTTGATGTCACCGAGGGTGATATCCGTTTTCATGATATTCCTTTGACGCAGTTGCAACTCGACAGCTGGCGTAGCCGCCTGGCGGTAGTTAGCCAGACACCGTTCCTTTTTTCTGACACGGTTGCTAATAACATCGCGCTGGGTTGCCCGAATGCCACCCAGCAAGAGATTGAACACGTAGCGCGGTTAGCCAGCGTGCATGACGATATTTTGCGTCTGCCGCAAGGTTACGACACAGAAGTGGGCGAACGCGGCGTGATGCTTTCCGGTGGGCAAAAACAGCGAATCTCCATTGCCAGGGCATTGCTGGTGAATGCGGAAATCCTCATTCTTGACGATGCTCTATCGGCGGTAGATGGTCGCACGGAATACCAGATTCTCCATAACCTGCGCCAGTGGGGGCAGGGGCGAACGGTGATTATCAGCGCCCATCGCCTTTCTGCCCTGACCGAAGCGAGTGAAATTATTGTGATGCAGCATGGGCATATTGCCCAGCGCGGCGATCATGATGTGCTGGCGCAACAAAGCGGCTGGTATCGCGATATGTATCGCTATCAACAACTGGAAGCGGCGCTCAACGATGCTCCGGAAAATCATGAGGAAGCTGTTGATGCGTAGTTTTAACCAACTCTGGCCGACTCTGAAGCGCCTGTTAGCTTACGGTTCACCATGGCGTAAACCGCTGGGTATCGCAGTGTTGATGATGTGGGTGGCAGCGGCGGCAGAAGTGAGCTGCCCGCTGCTCGTCAGTTACTTTATCGACAATATGGTGGCGAAAAATAATCTGCCGCTGAAAATGGTTGTCGGGCTGGCGGCGGCATATGTCGTACTGCAACTGTTTGCCGCCGGGCTACATTACGCGCAGTCGCTGTTGTTTAACCGGGCGGCAGTAGGCGTTGTACAACAGTTACGTACCGATGTGATGGATGCTGCACTGCGCCAACCGTTGAGTGAGTTTGATACTCAGCCGGTCGGGCAGGTGATTTCCCGCGTTACCAATGATACTGAAGTTATCCGCGATCTCTACGTTACCGTGGTCGCGACTGTTTTGCGTAGTGCCGCCCTGGTAGGGGCGATGCTGGTAGCGATGTTCAGTCTCGACTGGCGAATGGCGCTGGTAGCGATAATGATATTCCCTGTTGTGTTGGTGGTGATGGTGATATACCAGCGTTACAGTACGCCGATTGTCCGCCGAGTACGCGCCTATCTGGCTGATATCAACGACGGCTTTAACGAAGTTATTAACGGCATGAGCGTCATCCAGCAGTTCCGCCAGCAGGCGCGATTTGGCGAACGTATGGGCGAAGCCAGCCGTTCACACTATATGGCGCGAATGCAAACGCTACGGCTGGACGGCTTTTTACTGCGTCCCTTGCTGAGTCTGTTTTCATCGCTCATTCTTTGTGGCTTGTTGATGCTGTTTGGCTTCTCCGCCAGCGGCACCATTGAAGTGGGTGTGCTGTATGCGTTTATCAGCTATTTGGGGCGACTTAACGAACCCTTAATCGAACTGACCACGCAGCAGGCGATGCTGCAACAGGCTGTTGTTGCTGGCGAGCGTGTGTTTGAACTGATGGACGGACCGCGCCAGCAATATGGCAATGATGATCGCCCGTTACAGAGCGGCACCATTGATGTCGATAACGTGTCGTTTGCTTATCGCGATGACAATCTGGTGCTGAAAAATATTAATCTTGCCGTTCCTTCGCGCAGCTTTGTGGCGTTGGTGGGGCATACCGGTAGCGGCAAAAGTACCCTGGCAAGTTTGCTGATGGGCTATTACCCACTAACAGAAGGTGTGATTCGGCTTGATGGACGTCCGTTAAGTTCGCTCAGTCATAGCGCGCTGCGTCAGGGCGTGGCGATGGTGCAGCAAGATCCGGTAGTGCTGGCGGATACCTTCCTCGCCAACGTGACGCTGGGACGAGATATCTCCGAAGAGCGCGTCTGGCAGGCGCTGGAAACGGTACAACTGGCGGAACTCGCGCGTAGCATGAGCGACGGTATTAATACACCGCTGGGCGAGCAGGGGAATAATCTCTCAGTCGGGCAAAAGCAACTGCTGGCACTGGCACGCGTGCTGGTGGAGACGCCGCAAATCCTGATCCTTGATGAGGCAACCGCCAGCATTGACTCCGGTACTGAACAGGCGATTCAGCACGCTCTGGCGGCGGTGCGTGAACACACTACGCTTGTGGTGATTGCTCACCGCTTATCGACCATTGTTGATGCTGATACCATTCTGGTGCTTCATCGTGGTCAGGCTGTGGAACAGGGCACTCACCAGCAACTGCTGGCCGCCCAGGGGCGCTACTGGCAGATGTATCAACTGCAACTTGCGGGCGAAGAGCTGGCAGCCAGCGTGCGTGAAGATGAATCTCTGAGCGCCTGATTAGCGCAAAATTTCATCGGTGGTGCAAAAATGTAACGCACTGTGCACTGTCATAGTGCGTTTTTATTTTCAATCTTCTTAACTTCCTGCTCTCTTTCTCGTTTTTCATTTCTGGCACACCGCTTGCAATACCTTCTTCGTGTAGCAGAACCATTACCGAATTCTGACCGGAGGGGATCTATGAAGCTGGTGACCGTGATAATCAAACCATTCAAGCTGGAAGACGTTCGTGAAGCGTTATCTTCCATTGGTATTCAGGGCCTGACCGTCACCGAAGTGAAAGGTTTCGGGCGTCAGAAGGGCCATGCTGAGCTGTACAGGGGCGCGGAATACAGCGTCAACTTCCTGCCAAAAGTAAAAATTGATGTGGCGATTGCTGATGATCAACTCGATGAAGTGATCGATATCGTCAGTAAGGCGGCTTACACCGGAAAAATTGGCGATGGCAAAATCTTCGTCGCTGAATTGCAACGCGTCATTCGTATTCGCACCGGCGAAGCCGACGAAGCGGCGCTGTAATCTCTGGCACACAGCAACAGGAACGAAACATGAAGATAGCGACGATAAAAACTGGGCTTGCTTCACTGGCGATGCTGCCGGGACTGGTAATGGCTGCACCTGCGGTAGCCGATAAAGCCGACAATGCGTTTATGATGATTTGTACTGCGCTGGTACTGTTTATGACTGTTCCGGGGATTGCCCTGTTTTACGGCGGGTTGATTCGCGGCAAAAACGTGCTGTCGATGCTAACGCAGGTGACCGTGACGTTTGCACTGGTCTGTATTCTCTGGGTGGTTTACGGTTACTCGCTGGCGTTTGGTGAGGGCAACAACTTCTTCGGCAACATTAACTGGTTGATGCTGAAAAACATCGAACTGACGGCGGTGATGGGCAGCATTTATCAGTATATCCACGTGGCGTTTCAGGGATCGTTTGCCTGCATTACCGTCGGCTTGATAGTCGGGGCGCTGGCGGAACGGATCCGCTTCTCAGCAGTGCTGATTTTCGTGGTAGTGTGGCTGACGCTCTCCTACATTCCAATTGCACATATGGTGTGGGGCGGCGGCTTGCTGGCTTCTCATGGTGCGCTGGATTTCGCGGGTGGCACGGTGGTGCACATTAACGCCGCAATCGCCGGTCTGGTGGGCGCGTATCTGATAGGTAAACGCGTGGGCTTTGGCAAAGAGGCGTTTAAACCGCACAACCTGCCAATGGTCTTCACCGGGACTGCCATTCTCTATATCGGTTGGTTTGGTTTTAACGCCGGGTCAGCGGGTACGGCGAATGAAATCGCGGCACTGGCATTTGTGAATACTGTGGTGGCAACGGCGGCGGCAATTCTTGGCTGGATCTTCGGTGAATGGGCGCTGCGTGGTAAGCCTTCACTGCTGGGGGCGTGTTCTGGCGCGATTGCCGGTCTGGTCGGCGTGACGCCAGCCTGTGGCTACATTGGGGTTGGCGGTGCGTTGATTATCGGCGTGGTAGCTGGTCTGGCGGGCTTGTGGGGCGTTACCATGCTCAAACGCCTGTTGCGGGTCGATGATCCTTGCGATGTCTTCGGTGTGCACGGCGTTTGTGGCATTGTCGGCTGTATCATGACCGGGATTTTTGCCGCCAGCTCGCTGGGCGGCGTGGGCTTCGCTGAAGGTGTGACGATGGGGCATCAGTTGCTGGTACAGCTGGAAAGCGTCGCCATTACGATCGTCTGGTCCGGTGTGGTGGCATTTATCGGCTACAAACTGGCGGATCTGACGGTTGGCCTGCGTGTGCCGGAAGAACAGGAGCGAGAAGGGCTGGACGTCAACAGCCACGGCGAAAATGCCTATAACGCGTAACAAGCAATCAAATGCAATTTAGCCTGATGCGCAGCGCTTATCAGGCCTACATTAAAAATCACAATTTGTTGAATTTACAATAATTGGTGGGCCGGATAAGGCGTTTACGCCGCATCCGGCATCAACAAAAGCATGTTACCAACTATCTGGCAGCCGGACGGTTTTCACCTCCGGCTGTTTTTTTAATTGTGATTACGCATTACCCCTTCCTGAACGGTCGAGGCAACCAGTACGCCGTCCTGGGTATAAAACTCACCGCGCACAAATCCTCGGGCGCTGGACGCTGACGTGCTCTCCACGCTATACAGCAGCCATTCGTTTAAATTAAATGGTCGATGGAACCACATGGAATGGTCAATGGTGGCTATCTGAATCCCCGGTTCGAGAAAACCGATGCCGTGCGGCTGTAGAGCTACCGGCAGGAAGTTAAGATCAGAAGCGTATCCCAGCAGATACTGATGAACGCGCAGATCATCCGGCACGCTACCATTTGCGCGGATCCACACCTGACGATGCGGCGCGGCGACGTGACCTTTCAGTGGGTTATGAAATTCCACCGGACGCACTTCCAGCGGACGATCGCAGATGAATTTATCTTTCAGCACTGGCGGCAGCAGGTGCGCCAGCGACTGGGCGATCTGTGTTTCCGAAGGCAAACCATCGGGCGCTGGGGCCGGAGGCATCTCTTTTTGGTGTTCGAATCCAACTTCTGGCGCCTGGAAAGACGCTGTCATATAAAAAATGGGTTTGCCGTTCTGAATCGCTGCCACACGGCGGGCACTGAAACTGTTGCCGTCACGCAGTGTTTCGACATCATAAATAATCGGCTTCTTGCTATCACCAGGGCGAAGAAAGTAGCTGTGGAATGAATGCACCAGACGCTCTTCGGGTACTGTCTCCTTTGCGGCATACAGGGCCTGACCCACGACCTGGCCGCCAAACACCTGGCGTAAACCTAAATCTTCACTCTGGCCGCGAAAGAGTCCTTCCTCAATTTTTTCCAGATTCAACAATGTCAGTAAATTTTTTAAGGCCTGACTCATATTAACTCTCCAGTAACAAAGCTGCCGCAGCAAGCCAAAGTGAGTTGAGTATAACGCAATTTTGTCACTGGTCCGATGGGTGCAATGGTCTGAATTACGGGCTAAATGCAGGCGTAAATACGTGATTTGTGCCACACTTATTGACGTTACGATTTTGTTAACCACTCTTCCGGCGAGGAAAGTTAGCCCGCTGGTGCATTGATAATAAGGAGAAGTGAATGAAACTCGTGCACATGGCCAGTGGTTTAGCGGTTGCGATTGCGTTGGCGGCTTGCGCTGATAAAAGCGCGGATATTCAGACGCCAGCACCTGCTGCAAATACCTCTATTGCGGCGACACAACAACCTGCTATACAGCAACCTAATGTCTCCGGTACGGTCTGGATCCGTCAGAAAGTCGCACTGCCTCCCGATGCTGTGCTGACCGTGACACTTTCTGACGCGTCTTTAGCCGATGCGCCGTCTAAAGTACTGGCGCAAAAAGCGGTGCGTACCGAAGGTAAACAGTCGCCATTCAGCTTTGTTCTGCCATTTAACCCGGCAGATGTTCAGCCGAACGCGCGTATTCTGTTGAGTGCGGCGATTACCGTGAATGACAAACTGGTATTTATTACCGATACCGTCCAGCCGGTTGTCAATCAGGGGGGAACCAAAGCCGACCTGACATTGGTGCCGGTTCAGCAAACCGCCGTGCCTGTCCAGGCCAGTGGTGGCGCAACAACTACCATACCTTCGACTTCACCAACTCAGGTGAATCCGTCTTCGGCAGTTCCAGCTCCTACGCAATATTAAGCGAAGTTAACCCTCTCCGCCCGGAGAGGGTTAGTAGTTCCAGCGATAACGCTGTAAGTCGATTTGTCCGTTTCCCGATACCATCACGCCTTCTGCCAGTAATGCCTGCCGCTGACGCTGTAAATCTGGTCCGGTTAATGAGATTGTGCCGTGGCGGTTAACCACCCGATGCCAGGGCAAAGTGCTGCCTTCGGGCAGGCGCTTTAACACACCGCCCACCTGGCGCGCGGCACGGGGCGATCCTGCCAGTTTCGCGACATCGCCGTAAGTAGTGACATACCCTTCGGGAATAGCGGCTACGATTTGCCACACGCGCTGGGGAAATGAATCTTCTTTTTCCATCTTTTCTTCCTGAGGTAATTTTTCAGCATAATCTGGAAAAACGTCCGAGTGAAGTCGCATTGCGCAAGAAACCAGCATCCGGCACGCAATGGGTTGCAATTAGCCGGGGCAGCAGTGATAATGCGCCTGCGCGTTGGTTCTCAACGCTCTCAATGGGGGCTCTGTTGGTTCTCCCGCAACGCTACTCTGTTTACCAGGTCAGGTCCGGAAGGAAGCAGCCAAGGCAGATGACGCGTGTGCCGGGATGTAGCTGGCAGGGCCCCCACCCATTTCTGCCTCCCACCGTTTCGTCAAAAAACCTCAATATGGCTAAACTTTAACCACGACTGATGCCGCAAGAATTTTCTGGCTGCACGGTACGCTTCGGAGGTATGTCTGATGAAGTATGTTGATGGTTTTGTGGTTGCTGTTCCTGCCGACAAAAAGGATGCCTATCGTGAAATGGCCGCAAAGGCCGCGCCGCTGTTTAAAGAGTTTGGCGCCCTGCGCATTGTTGAATGCTGGGCCAGCGATGTACCGAATGGCAAAGTGACCGATTTTCGTATGGCGGTCAAAGCGGAAGAGAATGAGGAAGTGGTTTTTAGCTGGATTGAATACCCTTCAAAAGAGGTCCGCGACGCTGCCAATCAGAAGATGATGTCGGACCCACGGATGAAAGAGTTCGGCGAGTCCATGCCGTTTGATGGTAAACGAATGATCTACGGTGGGTTCGAGTCAATCATTGACGAGTAGCGTGACGGGCTGTGCGGCGTGCCGCCAGCCCCAAAATTCACAGATGGTGTTCTGCCCAGCGTATAAACTCCTCTTTCGGTAATGCTTTGCTGTACAACCATCCCTGGCCGTAATGCACGCCATGCTGGCGTAGCCACTCTTCCTGTTTGCTGGTTTCGATCCCTTCCGCCACCATTTTAAGTTTCAGTGTTTTTGCCATTTCGATGATATGCGGTGTGACATTTTTATATTCCAGCGCATCAACAAAAGATTTATCGATCTTCAGAATATCGACATCCAGATCCTGCAAATAACTTAAGCTCGAATAACCGGTACCAAAATCATCAAGATAAATTTCATGACCAACCTGTCGATATCGGGAGATTACCGGGGCGCTGATTTTTGGATCAGCAAACTCGCGTTCAGTGAGTTCAAGAGCGATCTGTTTGGGATTGACCTGGTAGTGATTGATCATTTCACGCAGCAATTGCGGGATTTTTTCCGAGGTGAGCACAGTGGATTCAAGATTGATCGAAATATGTTGCTGTGGATGCTGACGCAGCCAGTCGCCCATATCTTCAAAGACCGTTTTGATAATAAGCAGAGTCAGAGATTCTGACAGGCCCGTTTGTTGCGCCAGCGGGATAAAACTATCCGGTGACAACCAGCTACCGTCTGTCTGCGGCCAGCGCGCCAGCGCTTCGGCTCCGACAATCTTTCCATTCGATAAGGAGATAATAGGCTGATAGTGCACGCAAATATCGCGGTTCTCGATAGCATCCTGCAGGCGATGATGCGGTGACTGGATACGGCGTAAAATCCGCAGGACGAACATTGCCGCCAGTAGGCCAATTAACAATCCGACAGGCAACCAGATAAAGACCTGCCGATGCCAACCTTTTTGTAACGTTTTTGTCGAAGCCCAGGTGATTATGGAAATATTCATCTCGGGGAGAGGCAGGATATCGTAAATGATTCCATTCTTTTCGATGTGTTCACCCGGTGTTTTTTGCAGCTGGGTAATAATTCCCTGGGCTATTTCGTCACTGCTGGTAATGATAATGTTATGCACATTGCCAATAATCGCGGCATCAATTTGCCACGAGCTATAAGGAATCACATCTATAAATGAGGCGGGGTCAATCATCACTATGTAATGTGCAGTTCCCATTGCAACCATGTAGCGGGTAATACCTAAATCGTTGTGCGAGGTTAACCATACCCGATAACCATCGTTCGATATTTTACCTGGCTCGGGGAAGGTATCTGGCGGACTTTCATGTTCCAGAGAAGAGCACTGAGGCACGTTGTTATCAACATAGATCACTTCCTGAATATAACGATAACTATAAGATACCCGGCGCATTTCCATTAGATGAGCCTTGCTACAGGCTGCGCCTTGCCATTTTTCCAGTTTTTGTAGTGCATCTTTCCCTTGCGACGCCACTTTGTTGGCGCGAATAGCGACGCGGGATGAGTAGGTATGTAGCTCCTCAACAAATGACGTTTCTACCTGTTGATGAGCCAGCCAGATGCTTAAGCCCACTGGTAGAAGTACGGAAAGGATCAGTACTCCTGAAATTAGGCTGACCAGATGTCGTGTTCTCACCAGCATGTCCTTATTTACGCAGTGTAGGGAAAGTATATCCGATAGCGAATAAGGGCATGCAAAAGATAAGTGATGCGGGGGAGTTTCGTTAAATGCGTTGTGGCAACGATTGTTGTCAATTCACCAGGCGCGGATGTTTACGCCTGGTGAGGGCGATACAACTTATGGTGTCGCTTCGGTGCGGGCGAGAGTGAAAATATCGTAAAAGGACAACTCACCTTTACGAGCGATCATTTTCTGCAACTGTTCTTTGTGGATGTTCGCGACACGCGGCGAGTTCAGAATAGCGTCGACCAATGCAGTTGGAACAAAGCGTGTATTGTACCATTCGCCGTTGTAGCAAACCCGGAAATCAAGAACGTCGATATCTTCGTAATGGTAACGTGGATAAACGTCAAAAAAGAAGAAACCGTTAAGCAGGATGAACAATACCACCAGGAGCCAGACTGAACCAACCAGCGTTTCAGACTGTAACATCACAGCCAGAGTGGCAAAAAAAGCGACATACATACCGATAAACAGCCCCGGATGTTTACGGATAAAACTGATACTAAAGCGAGGTTTATTATCGCGTTTTTCGTGTGCATTTAGTGCATCAATTGTTTCGGTCAGCAGGCGTTGTATTTCAGTCATCTTTTGCCTTTGTGGTATCTGCAACTTTTCAGGGAACACCCTATTTTAACGTGGGAATCATATGATGAAAGTAACAGATTAACCACAATTTTGCATAACAGTTGCAACTATGGTTACAGTTTTTTAATGACAGTGGCCGGGTTACCGCCCACGACAACGTTAGCCGGAACATCTTTTGTGACGACGGCACCAGAGGCCACCACGACGTTATCGCCAATGGTTACACCAGGGTTGATGACAGCACGTCCGCCAATCCAGACGTTATTACCGATAGTCACAGGTTTCCCCAGTTCAGCGCCACTATTACGGGCTACTGGGTCGACAGGGTGCGTAGCGGTATAAATGTGAACACCTGGTGCCAACATGCAATTATCACCGATACGAATTGGGCAGACATCGAGCATCACGCAATCGAAGTTGGCGTAAAATCCTTTGCCCAAAAAAATGTTATAGCCATAGTCGCAGCGAAAAGAGGGTTCAATATAAGCATCTGCTACCTGACCGAATAAATCGGTGAGAATTTTCTGGCGTAATGTTTGTTCTTCCGGTGCGGAGTGATTGTATTGGTGAATAAGCTGACGAGCGCGCAGGCGATCGCGAGATAACTCCTCATCTGCCGAGCGATACAACTCACCAGCAATCATTTTTTCTTTTTCTGTGCTCATTACTGACCTCCCGTTGCTGAAAATGCGGCAACACGGTAATGCGAATAGTCAGTTAAGAGAACGTTCCCGTTTTCCGAATGTGATGAAGGTCACATGCAGTATGCTTTCATTGCGAATAATATAATAATGTTAATAAACAGTCGGTTACATTTTCGAATGTCTGCTATTTAATTACCGAATAAATTTCCATACAGAGGAGGGGATCTTGTCGTACAGTTTATTCATGGTCAATTCTGCGAGGCGGTGATCTGCGGCTGAGTAAAATACCGCCAGTTCATTATCTGATAATTCGTATTTATTTTTCTCGATAACACGCTCTAGCGTGTCAATTGTCTGGCAACGACGCAGACGCATCAAATAATCGGTTTTCGTTAAAGGTTTATCGGACATACTTCTACCCATGGTTGTAATAATTCTAACAAGATAAACTCGCAGGATTCTCTTTAGTGGCATTCACAAAACAACGGAACAGTCGGTTACCTGACTTCCGCCATTTCTGGAGATCCTGCATATTAATACCATAACTACTGAACAACATAAAGGTGTCGTCCAGATATTCATCTATCTGCTCAATGAGCTTATTGTCTTCATTATACTTAATTTTGTAATTAAGTGCGAAGGTTGCTATATGTTCAATGAGTTCATTAAGCTGCAGATTGATGGCCGAGGTAGGGTCGTTAACCCAACCATGGTTACTTTCTTCAAGGTTTGCAAGACAGTCATGATACAAGGTTTCGCAGAGAAATTTAAGCTGCGCGACATCATGTCTTTTTGGTGAGTATTCATCCATAACGCGTCCCCCTTCTTAGCGGTTGAACTAACGGACACCTTTTGGGATGGAAAACTTACAGACCTGGCCTGCCCTCTCACTTGTTAGATTAACTATAAGCTACTCTTTGGCGGTTTTCATCGTATTATTACGAAAAATTACAATTAGGAGGAGGGGAGGGAAAAGACTCTCTTCCTCATTCCAGCGCTGACGACGTAATGGCTAAAGCACTTTGTCTGATGCTATTCATAACATAATGTAATCAGGATGTTTGAGAGTGATAAAATGGTCTGACGATTTGTCACACTAATACCCAGGATTACTCTGATTATGATGTAATTGACATGAACAAATAAAGAATTGCCGCAAATAATTAAGAATAGCCTCTAGATGCCTGGGGGTTATTAAATCCATCGGTACGACTTAATATAAATTAACTAACAATAAGTATTTTTTATGAATTTTATGCGGCGTTAAAACTAACTTACGTTTGAAATCATTAACTATAAACATTTCAACATTAAGATTACGCGTATAAAAAAGGCCGCTTGCGCGGCCTTAGTGATTACGACGTTAATCAATGATGATCGACTGTATGGTTATGTTCGATATCTTCATTTTTGCGGCTAAAGCGGCGGCGAACCACCACGAAGAACACCGGAACGAAGAAGATAGCCAGTACCGTTGCGGTCACCATCCCGCCCATTACACCAGTACCTACTGCGTTCTGCGCGCCGGAACCAGCACCGGTGCTGATAACCAGCGGCATAACACCGAGGATAAATGCCAGTGAAGTCATCAGGATTGGACGTAAACGCATCCGCACCGCATCCAGAGTTGCTTCAATCAGACCTTTACCTTCTTTATCCATCAAGTCTTTGGCGAATTCGACGATAAGTATCGCGTTCTTCGCCGACAACCCAATGGTTGTGAGCAGGCCCACCTGGAAGTAGACGTCGTTGGTCAGGCCGCGGAAGGTGGCTGCCAGCAACGCACCGATAACCCCCAGCGGCACGACCAGCATAACGGAGAACGGAATCGACCAGCTCTCGTACAATGCCGCCAGACACAGGAACACGACAATCAACGAAATCGCATACAGCGACGGCGCCTGGTTGCCGGAGAGACGTTCCTGATAGGACATCCCCGTCCAGTCGTAGCCAACACCGGTAGGCAGTTTGCTCGCCAGTTGTTCCATCAGCGCCATTGCTTCACCGGTACTCTTACCTGGTGCCGCCTGGCCTAAGATCTCCATGGATGGCAGGCCGTTGTAACGTTCCAGACGCGGCGAACCGTACTCCCAACGCGAAGATGAGAATGCCGAGAACGGCACCATCTGGCCATCAGCAGCACGCACATACCAGTTACCGATATCTTCCGGCAGCATGCGGTATTTTGCTTCTGACATGACGTAAACTTTTTTCACACGACCGCGGTCGATAAAGTCGTTCACGTAGCTGCCGCCCCATGCAGCGCCCAGGGTAGTGTTAATATCGTTAATAGAAACACCCAGTGCCTGAGCTTTCTCCTGGTCGATATCAATCTTGAACTGCGGAGTATCTTCCAGACCGTTTGGACGCACGCTGGTCAACAGATCAGGATGTTTCGCCGCTTCGCCCAGCAGCTGGTTACGCGCTTGAGTCAGTTTTTCGTGACCGAGGCCCGCCTGGTCAATCAGCTCAAAGTCGAAGCCCGTTGCCGTACCCAGTTCCACAATCGCAGGCAGGTTAAAGGCGAAGACCATCGCATCTTTAATCTGCGAGAAAGCGCGCGTTGCACGCGTGGTAATCGCTTCAACTTTGTTTTCATCACCCGGACGGTCAGCCCAGTCCTTCAACGAAACGAACGCAATACCGGTGTTCTGACCACGTCCCGCAAAGCCGAAGCCGTTAACGGCGAATACCGACTCAACGTTGTTCTTCTCTTTGGTCAGATAGTAATCCGTCACCTCATTGAGCACTTTCTGCGTACGTTCCTGCGTCGCACCCGCTGGCAGTTGGACCATGGTCATAAATACACCCTGGTCTTCATCTGGCAAGAAGGAACTTGGCAGACGTACAAACAGATAAGCCATGCCGACCACAATGATCAGATACAGCACCAGATAACGCCCCGTGCTGCGCAGAATACCGCCTACGCTGTCGGTGTAGTGGTGCGTGCTCTTCTCGAACATGCGGTTAAACCAGCCGAAGAAGCCTTTTTTGCCTTCGCCGTGATCGCCTTTAGCGATAGGTTTCAGCATAGTGGCACAAAGTGCCGGAGTCAGGATCAACGCCACCAGCACTGACAGTGCCATTGCCGAAACAATGGTAATGGAGAACTGACGATAGATTGCACCAGTAGAGCCGCCGAAGAAGGCCATCGGGATAAATACCGCCGACAGCACCATCGCGATACCCACCAGTGCGCCCTGAATCTGCCCCATCGACTTACGTGTGGCTTCTTTCGGCGGCAGACCTTCTTCCGCCATCACACGCTCAACGTTTTCTACCACGACGATGGCGTCATCCACCAACAGGCCGATGGCGAGCACCATCCCGAACATCGTTAGCGTGTTTATCGAGAAGCCAAAGGCGGCAAGGACAGCAAAGGTCCCCAGCAATACCACCGGTACGGCAATGGTCGGAATCAACGTCGCGCGGAAGTTCTGCAGGAACAGATACATAACCAGGAACACGAGGATGATCGCTTCGACCAGGGTTTTAACCACTTCGTGAATAGAGATTTTCACGAACGGCGTCGTGTCGTACGGATAAACGATTTTCAGACCTGACGGGAAGAATGGCTCCATCTTCGCCAGTTCAGCACGGATTGCCGCAGCAGTTTCCAGCGCGTTCGCACCGGTTGCCAGCTTGATACCCAGACCAGAAGCCGGTTGTCCGTTAAATTCCGCGATGATGTCGTAGTTCTCACCACCCAGCTCAATCTTCGCCACATCACGCAGCAGCACGCGGGAACCATCCTGATTCACTTTCAGCAGAATTTTGCCGAACTCTTCAGTAGAGGTCAGACGCGTCTGAGCAATAATAGAGGCGTTAAGCTGCTGGCCTTTCACCGGCGGTGTACCGCCGAGCTGACCGGCTGCGACCTGGGCGTTCTGTGCTTTGATAGCGGTAATGACATCAACCGGCGTTAGCTGGTATTTGTTCAACTCATTCGGGTTCATCCAGATACGCATCGCGTACTGTGAACCGAACAGCTGAACGTCACCAACGCCCGACGTACGGCTAATGGCATCTTTCATATTTGCCGCTACGTAGTCGGAGATATCTTCCTGCGTCATGGTGCCGTCAGTGTTGATAACACCGACAACCATCAGGAAGCTGCTGGAAGATTTCTCAACGCTCACCCCTTGCTGCTGTACTTCTTGCGGCAGCAACGGCATCGCCAGTTGCAGTTTGTTCTGCACCTGAACCTGCGCGATATCCGCATCAGTACCAGACTCAAAGGTCAGGGTGATCTGCACAGTACCCGTGGAGTCACTGTTAGAGGACATATACATCAGGTTATCGATACCGTTCATATTCTGTTCGATAACCTGTGTCACCGTGTCCTGCACTGTTTTCGCATCAGCGCCGGGGTAGGAAGCGGAGATCGTGACCGCCGGTGGTGCAATCGTAGGATATTGCGCCACCGGCAGTTTGAGGATCGCCAGCCCCCCTGCCAACATGATAATGATGGCGATCACCCACGCAAAAATCGGGCGATCGATAAAGAAATTAGGCATGTCTTAACGGCTCCTGTTTAAGTTAAGACTTGGACTGTTCAGGCTGAGCACCGCTTGCGGCTTGCTGGTTATTATCAGCGGTAACTTCTTGTGCTTTTACCTGGACACCAGGACGCACTTTCTGCAGCCCACTTATTACTACGCGGTCGCCTGCTTTCAGACCTTCTGTCACCAGCCACTTATCGCCAATAGCCTGGCTTGCGACGATTGGGCGGGTTTCCACTTTGTCATCCGCGCCAACCACCAGAACGGTAGCCTCACCGCGTGGTGTACGAGTTACACCCTGTTGCGGAACTAAAATGGCGTTAGGATTGAGCCCTTCTTCCAGACGAGCGCGCACGAACATACCCGGCAGCAGAGTGTGATCCGGGTTCGGGAAGATAGCGCGTAAAGTGATAGACCCAGTGGTCTGATCGACAGTCACGTCAGAGAACTCCAGCGTACCGTCCTGCGGGAACTTAATGCCGTCGCTGGTGATCAGCGAGACTTTGGCCTTGCCGTTCTCTTGCTTCAGCGTACCGTTTGCCAGTTCCTGTTTCAGACGCAGGAAGTCGTTGCTGGACTGGGTAACATCCACATAGATAGGATCAAGTTGCTGCACGGTTGCCAGCGCAGTCGCCTGACCGTTTTGCACCAGGGCGCCTTCCGTCACGTTTGATTTACCAATACGGCCAGTAATCGGAGAGGTGACTTTGGTGTAAGCCAGATTGATCCGCGCGGTTTCAACAGCCGCTTTTGCCGCAGTGACAGCCGCATTTGCCTGTTGCGCATCGGCCAGCGCCTGATCGTACTCTTGCTTACTGATGTACTGAGTACCCAGCAGTTTCTGGTAACGATTAACAGTCAGTTGCGCGATATTGGCTGCCGCCTGCGCTTTCGCCAGATCGCCTTTTGCACTGTCGTACGCCGCCTGGTAGGTAGCAGGATCAATCTGATAAAGAGAGACACCTGCTTCGATGTCGCTACCCTCTTTGAAATTACGCTTCAGGATAATCCCGCTAACTTGAGGACGAACTTCTGCGATCCGGAAAGCACTGGTGCGGCCCGGAAGCTCGGTTGTGATCTGCAGAGGTTCAGTTTTGACTGTTACTACCCCAACGGCGGGCATCTGCTGGCCACCTTGTTGGGCCTGTTTGTCGTCACATCCTGTAAGCGCTAAGCTGCCTGAGAGCATCAGAACGATCGCCAGAGGCGTAAACCCTCTGTTTTTGTTCATATGTAAACCTCGAGTGTCCGATTTCAAATTGGTCAATGGTCAAAAGTCGATAAACCCATTGCTGCGTTTATATTATCGTCGTGCTATGGTACATACATTCATAAATGTATGTAAATCTAACGCCTGTAAATTCACTAACATATGGCACGAAAAACCAAACAAGAAGCGCAAGAAACGCGTCAACACATCCTCGATGTGGCGCTACGTCTTTTCTCACAGCAGGGGGTATCATCCACCTCACTGGGAGAGATTGCAAAAGCGGCAGGCGTTACGCGCGGTGCAATCTACTGGCATTTTAAAGACAAGTCGGATTTGTTCAGTGAGATCTGGGAGCTGTCAGAGTCCAATATTGGTGAACTAGAGCTTGAGTATCAGGCAAAATTCCCTGACGATCCACTCTCAGTTTTAAGAGAAATACTAATTCATGTGCTTGAATCGACGGTGACGGAAGAACGGCGTCGATTATTAATGGAGATTATTTTCCACAAATGCGAGTTTGTCGGAGAAATGGCGGTTGTCCAACAGGCACAACGAAATCTCTGTCTGGAAAGTTATGAACGTATAGAACAAACGTTAAGACATTGTATTGAAAAGAAATTATTACCAACCAATTTAATGACGCGCCGTGCGGCGATAATTATGCGCGGTTATATTTCCGGCCTGATGGAAAACTGGCTGTTTGCACCGCAATCTTTTGATCTCAAAAAAGAAGCCCGCGATTACGTAGCCATCTTGTTGGAAATGTATCTTCTTTGCCCGACTCTTCGTACTCCCGCCGCCAACGAAAAATCCTGAATCAGACTCCAGGATTTATCCTGGACATTTTCGCTGTTGCTATTCTGGCTCTCTACACCGTGATATTCTAGCCACCCGACTCGTTCAGGTCGTTCTTCAGGTTCAGAAACCTTCATTCATCATGACTATGTTCCAGTATTACAAACGATCACGGCATTTTGTTTTTTCAGCATTTATTGCTTTTGTTCTTGTCTTGTTATGCCAGAACACGGCGTTTGCGCGGGCGTCATCGAATGGTGATCTACCGACGAAAGCAGACCTGCAGGCACAACTTGACTCACTGAATAAACAAAAAGATCTTTCTGCCCAGGACAAGCTGGTGCAGCAAGATATTACTGACACGTTAGCCACCCTCGAGAAAATCGATCGCATAAAAGACGAAACGGTGCAATTACGGCAAAAAGTTGCCGAAGCGCCAGAGAAAATGCGTCAAGCGACCGCAGCGTTAACTGCGCTCAACGATGTGGATAACGACGAAGAAACCCGCAAAATTCTGAGTACGCTATCGTTGCGCCAGTTGGAGTTACGTGTCTCCCAGGCGCTGGACGATTTGCAGAATGCACAAAATGATCTGGCTTCTTATAACAGCCAGTTAGTTTCGTTACAGACGCAGCCTGAACGCGTGCAAAATGCGATGTATACCGCCTCGCAGCAATTGCAACAAATTCGCAGCCGCCTGGATGGAACCGAGGTCGGCGAAGCCGCCTTACGTCCCAGCCAGAAAGTGTTAATGCAGGCGCAGCAGGCTTTGCTGAATGCCGAGATTGACCAACAGCGTAAAAGCCTGGAAGGGAACACAGTCTTACAGGATACCCTGCAAAAGCAGCGTGATTACGTGACGGCGAACAGTACGCGACTTGAACATCAGCTACAACTGTTGCAGGAGGCGGTGAACAGCAAGCGCCTGACATTAACCGAAAAAACGGCGCAGGAAGCCGTTACCCCGGATGAAGCTGCGCGTATTCAGGCTAATCCGCTGGTGAAGCAGGAGCTGGAAATAAACCAGCAATTAAGCCAGCGTCTGATTACCGCTACCGAAAACGGTAATGTCCTGATGCAGCAAAACATCAAAGTCAAAAACTGGCTGGAGCGGGCGCTGCAATCGGAACGTAACATCAAAGAGCAGATTTCTGTCCTGAAGGGCAGTCTGCTGCTTTCACGCATTCTTTATCAGCAACAACAAACGCTGCCCTCGGCGGATGAACTGGAAAATATGACCAACCGCATCGCGGACTTGCGTCTCGAACAGTTTGAAGTCAACCAGCAACGTGACGCGCTGTTCCAGAGCGATGCGTTCGTCAGCAAGCTGGAAGAAGGTCACGCCAACGAAGTCAACAGCGAAGTTCACGATGCGTTATTGCAAGTGGTTGATATGCGTCGCGAACTGTTGGATCAGCTTAACAAACAGTTGGGTAACCAGCTGATGATGGCCATTAACCTGCAAATCAACCAGCAGCAGTTAATGAGCGTATCGAAAAACCTGAAATCCATCCTGACTCAGCAAATTTTTTGGGTGAACAGTAACCGTCCGATGGACTGGGACTGGATCAAAGCGTTCCCGCAAACCCTGAAAGATGAGTTTAAATCGATGAAAATTACGGTGAACTGGGAAAAAGCCTGGCCCGCCGTATTTATCGCTTTCCTTGCCGGTTTGCCGCTGCTGTTGATTGCAGGGCTGATTCACTGGCGTTTAGGCTGGCTGAAAGCATATCAACAAAAACTGGCTTCGGCGGTAGGTTCCCTGCGTAACGATAGCCAGCTCAATACGCCAAAAGCGATTCTTATTGATCTGATCCGCGCACTGCCGGTGTGCCTGATTATTCTCGCTGTCGGCCTGATTCTACTGACGATGCAACTCAACATCAGTGAATTATTGTGGTCGTTCAGCAAAAAACTGGCGATTTTCTGGCTGGTGTTTGGCCTGTGCTGGAAAGTGCTGGAGAAAAACGGTGTTGCCGTGCGTCACTTTGGTATGCCGGAACAGCAGACCAGCCACTGGCGTCGGCAAATTGTCCGCATCAGCCTCGCGTTGCTGCCGATCCATTTCTGGTCTGTGGTGGCAGAACTTTCCCCGCTGCATCTGATGGATGATGTGCTGGGGCAGGCGATGATTTTCTTCAACCTGCTGCTGATTGCCTTCCTGGTGTGGCCGATGTGCCGCGAAAGCTGGCGTGATAAAGAGTCGCACACCATGCGACTGGTCACCATTACCGTGCTGTCGATTATCCCGATTGTGCTGATGGTGCTGACCGCTACAGGTTACTTCTACACCACGCTTCGCCTCTCCGGGCGTTGGATTGAAACCGTTTATCTGGTGATCATCTGGAACCTGCTCTACCAGACAGTATTGCGCGGTTTAAGCGTAGCGGCGCGGCGTATCGCCTGGCGTCGTGCGCTGGCGCGTCGGCAGAATCTGGTGAAAGAGGGCGCAGAAGGTGCCGAACCGCCGGAAGAACCCACCATCGCGCTGGAGCAGGTTAACCAACAGACGCTGCGTATTACCATGTTGCTGATGTTTGCGCTGTTCGGTGTCATGTTCTGGGCAATTTGGTCCGATTTGATCACCGTGTTCAGCTATCTCGACAGCATCACGCTCTGGCATTACAACGGCACTGAAGCTGGCGCTGCGGTGGTGAAAAACGTCACCATGGGCAGTCTGTTGTTTGCGATTATCGTCTCAATGGTGGCCTGGGCGTTGATTCGCAACCTGCCTGGTTTGCTGGAAGTGCTGGTGCTGTCGCGCCTGAACATGCGCCAGGGGGCATCGTATGCCATCACCACTATCCTTAACTACATCATCATTGCCGTTGGTGCGATGATGGTGTTCGGATCGCTGGGAGTCTCGTGGGATAAACTCCAGTGGCTGGCAGCAGCATTATCCGTAGGTCTTGGTTTTGGCTTACAGGAGATCTTCGGTAACTTTGTCTCCGGTTTGATCATCTTGTTCGAACGTCCGGTGCGCATTGGCGATACGGTAACCATTGGTACCTACTCTGGGACGGTCAGTAAGATCCGTATTCGTGCGACAACGATTACCGATTTCGATCGCAAAGAAGTGATCATCCCGAACAAAGCGTTTGTTACCGAGCGTCTGATTAACTGGTCGTTGACTGATACCACCACGCGTCTGGTGATCCGTCTGGGCGTGGCCTATGGCTCCGATCTGGAAAAAGTCCGCAGAGTCCTGCTCCAGGCAGCGACTGAGCATCCAAGGGTGATGCACGAGCCAATGCCAGAAGTCTTCTTTACTGCATTTGGCGCCAGCACGCTGGATCACGAACTGCGCTTGTATGTTCGTGAACTGCGCGACCGTAGCCGCACCGTCGATGAACTGAACCGTACTATCGATCAGTTATGCCGTGAAAACGACATCAACATTGCCTTTAACCAGCTTGAAGTGCATTTGCATAACGAGAAGGGCGATGAAGTGACGGAAGTGAAACGTGACTACAAAGGTGACGATCCGACGCCTGCGGTAGGATAATAACGAAAGGGGCGGCATTTAGTTGCCCCCGAGATTGCTGACAAAGTGCGCGTTGTTCATGCCGGATGCGGCGTGACCGCCTTATCCGGCCTACGAAACCGCGAAAATTCAATATATTGCAGGAGCGGTGTAGGCCTGATAAGCGTAGCGCATCAGGCAGTTTTGCGTTTGCCCGCAATCTTAGGGGACATTTAGCGGCCCCTTTTATTTATCACTTTTCGCCTCATCATCCCGCGTTAATTTCTTTTCATAATCACGCTTTACAATATCCAGCGCGCGCAGCACGGTGCTGGCAGGGATTTGATTTTCTTCCAGTAGCACAATTAAATCGACGGCCAGTTTGACATCGTCAGGGGCATTTTCCAGTGACATACTTTCTCCATTGTTAGCGGGTTAAACGCGCTAACCTGTTTTCGATTTTTTCCAACGCATGACGGCAACGCGCCAGGCGCGCTTCATAGGCTTCCACTTCACGATGTAGCGTTTGCTGTTCCACGAGATCGGTCGCCCGCACCAGACGGGCTTTACGTTCGGCAACCATTTCACGTAGCCGTCGTTCAAACTCCTGATGCTGAATACGTTTACGCTGCCAGCGGGCAATTTTTGGTGGTGCGCTATCCCACTCGCGTAGCGACCAGGCTGCGGCTTCACGCGCGATGGCTTCCAGTTGTGCCGCCAGATGTTCTGCCAGCCAGGCGACTTGCGGCAGTTGCTGTTGCTCAACCGCATGGCGAAGCGCTGACAAATTATCTCCCGCTTCTTCCAGGTACGCCTGTAACGTTGTCGCACGGGTCTGAAAAAGGTGCCTGTCGAAACGGGCGCTTAACGTGGCGAACTGCGCCACCGGGGCGCAACGCTGGCGCAGCGTAACAAGCTGACTTTCCAGTTTTTCCAGCAGCAGGGCAGTTTTCACGATAAGACCTCAATGAAAATGATAATTGTTATGCTAAAGTAGCCACTCTGTATGCTGACTACACATAATATGCAACGAATCATTTTAATCATCATTGGCTGGCTGGCGGTAGTGTTGGGTACGCTGGGCGTGGTATTACCGGTATTGCCGACGACGCCATTTATCCTGCTGGCCGCCTGGTGCTTTGCCCGTTCATCGCCGCGCTTCCACGCCTGGTTGCTGTACCGTTCATGGTTTGGCAGCTATTTACGCTTCTGGCAGAAATATCATGCAATGCCACGCGGCGCAAAGCCTCGGGCGATATGCATTATTTTACTGACTTTTGCTATTTCACTTTGGTTCGTCCATATGACGTGGGTGCGGATTCTGTTATTGGTGATCCTCGGCTGTTTGCTGATTTTTATGTGGCGAATCCCGGTGATTGATGAAAAGCAATAAAAACGGCAAAGCACAACAATCGCTGTTGCAATTATCGCCCACAGCCAGTACATTCTGGCGTTTTCGAGCACAGGCGCAGGCGGTCAAAGGTTAAACAACTGTTACTTTTGACTCGTTTAAAACGCGCCGTGAGTACCACCGTAACAAGCAGGCATACACTTATGACCGCGACTGCACAGCAGCTTGAGTATCTCAAAAATAGCATCAAAAGCATTCAGGACTACCCGAAACCCGGCATTCTTTTCCGCGATGTCACCAGCTTACTGGAAGACCCGAAAGCTTACGCTCTCAGCATCGATTTACTGGTTGAGCGTTACAAAAATGCGGGCATTACCAAAGTTGTCGGCACTGAAGCTCGTGGCTTCTTGTTCGGCGCTCCGGTAGCATTGGGTCTGGGCGTTGGTTTTGTGCCGGTACGTAAACCAGGCAAACTGCCGCGCGAAACTATCAACGAATCTTATGAACTGGAATACG
The DNA here is from genome assembly GCF_005781225.1 of Escherichia sp. E4736. Classification (NCBI taxonomy): domain Bacteria; kingdom Pseudomonadati; phylum Pseudomonadota; class Gammaproteobacteria; order Enterobacterales; family Enterobacteriaceae; genus Escherichia; species Escherichia sp. E4736. The sequence goes on from NZ_VATT01000018.1 coordinate 104,330, forward strand.
GCACCGATAAGCTGGAAATCCACGTTGATGCCATTAAACCTGGCGACAAAGTGCTGGTGGTTGATGATTTGCTGGCAACAGGCGGCACCATTGAAGCGACGGTTAAACTGATCCGCCGTTTAGGTGGTGAAGTTACTGACGCTGCGTTCATCATTAATCTGTTCGATCTTGGCGGCGAACAGCGCCTCGAAAAGCAGGGCATTACCTGTTATAGCCTTGTCCCGTTCCCGGGCCATTAATTTTCGCCAGCCCACGTCATGGGCAGCACAAGTTGTACATTCAGCCTCGCCGTTCTGACGGGGCTGTGTTAGCATTACCCCTTCGTGAATCCACCTTCCAGCGTTTCAGAGCCTGCCAATGAGTTATCAGGTCTTAGCCCGAAAATGGCGCCCACAAACCTTTGCTGACGTCGTCGGCCAGGAACATGTGCTGACCGCACTGGCGAACGGCTTGTCGTTAGGGCGTATTCATCATGCTTATCTTTTTTCCGGCACCCGTGGCGTCGGAAAAACCTCTATCGCCCGACTGCTGGCGAAGGGGCTAAACTGCGAAACCGGCATTACCGCGACGCCGTGCGGCGTATGCGATAACTGCCGTGAAATCGAGCAGGGGCGCTTTGTCGATTTGATTGAAATCGACGCCGCCTCGCGCACTAAAGTTGAAGATACCCGCGACCTGCTGGATAACGTTCAGTACGCTCCGGCGCGTGGTCGTTTTAAAGTCTATCTGATCGACGAAGTGCATATGCTGTCGCGTCACAGCTTTAACGCACTGTTAAAAACCCTTGAAGAGCCGCCAGAGCACGTCAAGTTCCTGCTGGCGACGACCGATCCGCAGAAATTGCCAGTGACGATTTTGTCACGCTGTCTGCAATTCCATCTTAAGGCGCTGGATGTCGAGCAAATTCGCCACCAGCTTGAGCACATCCTCAACGAAGAACATATCGCTCACGAGCCACGCGCACTGCAACTGCTGGCGCGCGCCGCCGAAGGCAGTTTGCGAGATGCCTTAAGTCTGACCGACCAGGCGATTGCTAGCGGCGACGGCCAGGTTTCGACCCAGTCAGTAAGCGCGATGCTTGGCACGCTTGACGACGATCAGGCGCTGTCGCTGGTTGAAGCGATGGTCGAGGCCAACGGCGAGCGCGTAATGGCGCTGATTAATGAAGCTGCTGCCCGTGGTATCGAGTGGGAAGCGTTGTTGGTGGAAATGCTCGGCCTGTTGCACCGCATTGCGATGGTACAACTTTCGCCTGCTGCACTTGGCAACGACATGGCCGCCATCGAGTTGCGGATGCGTGAACTTGCGCGCACCATACCGCCGACGGATATTCAGCTTTACTATCAGACGCTGTTGATTGGTCGCAAAGAATTACCGTATGCGCCGGACCGCCGCATGGGCGTTGAGATGACACTGCTGCGCGCGCTGGCGTTCCATCCGCGTATGCCGCTGCCTGAGCCAGAAGTGCCACGCCAGTCCTTTGCGCCCGTCGCGCCAACGGCAGTAATGACGCCAACCCAGGTGCCGCCGCAACCGCAACCAGCGCCGCAGCAGGCACCGACTGTACCGCTCTCAGAAACCACCAGCCAGGTGCTGGCGGCGCGTCAGCAACTGCAGCGCGCTCAGGGAGCAACCAAAGCAAAAAAGAGTGAACCGGCAGCCGCTACCCGCGCGCGGCCGGTGAATAACGCTGCGCTGGAAAGACTGGCTTCGGTCACCGATCGCGTTCAGTCGCGTCCTGTGCCATCGGCGCTGGAAAAAGCGCCAGCCAAAAAAGAAGCGTATCGCTGGAAGGCGACCACCCCAGTGATGCAGCAAAAAGAAGTGGTCGCCACGCCGAAGGCGCTAAAAAAAGCGCTGGAACATGAAAAAACGCCGGAACTGGCGGCGAAGCTGGCGGCAGAAGCCATTGAGCGCGACCCGTGGGCGGCACAGGTGAGCCAACTATCGCTACCCAAACTGGTCGAGCAGGTGGCGTTAAATGCCTGGAAAGAGGAGAGCGACAACGCTGTATGCCTGCATTTGCGCTCCTCTCAGCGGCATTTGAATAACCGCGGCGCACAGCAAAAACTGGCTGAAGCGTTGAGCGCGTTAAAAGGTTCAACGGTTGAACTGACTATCGTTGAAGATGATAATCCCGCGGTGCGTACGCCGCTGGAGTGGCGTCAGGCGATATACGAAGAAAAACTTGCGCAGGCGCGCGAGTCCATTATTGCGGATAATAATATTCAGACCCTGCGTCGATTCTTTGATGCAGAGCTGGATGAAGAAAGTATCCGCCCCATTTGATCGTAAGCACTGCTTACGATCGTCATCCTTAACGTGATTGAGAGAGAAACCTATGTTTGGTAAAGGCGGTCTGGGCAACCTGATGAAGCAAGCCCAGCAGATGCAAGAAAAAATGCAGCAGATGCAGGAAGAAATCGCGAAGCTAGAAGTGACTGGCGAATCCGGCGCAGGTCTGGTGAAAGTGACCATCAATGGCGCTCACAACTGCCGTCGCGTAGAGATCGACCCGAGCCTGCTGGAAGACGACAAAGAGATGCTGGAAGATTTGGTCGCTGCGGCATTCAACGACGCAGCGCGTCGCATCGAAGAAACCCAGAAAGAAAAAATGGCCTCTGTTTCCTCCGGAATGCAGCTGCCGCCAGGCTTTAAGATGCCGTTCTGATGCAAACCAGCCCGCTGTTAACACAGCTTATGGAAGCACTGCGCTGTCTGCCGGGCGTTGGCCCGAAGTCGGCGCAGCGTATGGCGTTCACGCTGCTTCAGCGCGATCGTAGCGGCGGGATGCGTCTGGCGCAGGCGCTCACCCGGGCGATGTCGGAAATCGGCCACTGCGCCGATTGTCGGACCTTCACTGAACAGGAAGTCTGTAACATCTGTTCAAATCCGCGTCGTCAGGAAAACGGTCAAATCTGCGTGGTGGAGAGTCCGGCGGACATCTACGCCATTGAGCAGACTGGGCAGTTTTCCGGTCGTTATTTTGTGTTGATGGGGCATCTGTCACCGCTGGACGGCATCGGCCCGGATGATATCGGACTTGATCGCCTGGAACAGCGTCTGGCGGCAGAAAAAATCACCGAAGTGATCCTCGCCACCAACCCGACGGTCGAAGGTGAAGCCACCGCTAACTACATTGCCGAGCTTTGCGCACAATATGACGTGGAAGCCAGCCGAATCGCTCATGGCGTACCGGTTGGCGGCGAGCTGGAAATGGTCGATGGCACCACGCTGTCACACTCCCTTGCCGGGCGTCATAAGATTCGTTTTTAAGCAAACGAGAGCAGGATCACCTGCTCTCGCTTGAAATTATCCTTCCTTGTCCCCATTTACCCCTCATCCTATTTTTAACCTTAAAATGGCATTATTGAGGTAGACCTACATGAAAGGACAAGAAACTCGTGGTTTTCAGTCAGAAGTGAAACAGCTTCTGCACCTGATGATCCATTCTCTGTATTCCAATAAAGAAATCTTCCTGCGTGAGCTTATCTCTAACGCCTCCGATGCGGCGGACAAGCTGCGTTTCCGCGCGCTCTCTAACCCGGATCTGTACGAAGGTGACGGCGAACTGCGCGTTCGTGTTTCTTTCGATAAAGACAAGCGCACGCTGACCATCTCCGATAACGGCGTGGGGATGACCCGCGACGAAGTGATTGACCATCTGGGGACTATCGCTAAATCCGGCACCAAATCATTCCTCGAATCCCTGGGCTCTGACCAGGCAAAAGACAGCCAGCTGATCGGTCAGTTCGGTGTTGGTTTCTACTCTGCGTTTATCGTGGCCGATAAAGTGACCGTGCGTACTCGTGCGGCGGGCGAAAAACCAGAAAACGGCGTGTTCTGGGAATCGGCTGGTGAAGGTGAATACACCGTTGCCGACATCACCAAAGAAGATCGTGGTACTGAAATCACCCTGCATCTGCGTGAAGGCGAAGACGAGTTCCTCGATGACTGGCGCGTGCGTTCCATCATCAGCAAATACTCCGACCATATCGCGCTGCCGGTAGAGATCGAAAAACGCGAAGAGAAAGACGGCGAAACCGTTATCTCCTGGGAGAAAATCAACAAAGCGCAGGCGCTGTGGACCCGTAACAAGTCGGAAATCACCGATGAAGAGTACAAAGAGTTCTACAAACACATCGCCCACGACTTTAACGATCCGCTGACCTGGAGCCACAACCGCGTTGAAGGTAAGCAGGAGTACACCAGCCTGCTGTACATTCCGTCGCAGGCACCGTGGGATATGTGGAACCGCGATCATAAACACGGTCTGAAACTGTACGTCCAGCGTGTGTTCATCATGGACGACGCAGAACAGTTCATGCCGAACTATCTGCGCTTCGTGCGTGGTCTGATTGACTCCAGCGATCTGCCGCTGAACGTTTCCCGTGAAATCCTCCAGGACAGCACAGTCACGCGTAACCTGCGCAATGCGCTGACCAAGCGTGTGCTGCAAATGCTGGAAAAACTGGCGAAAGACGACGCGGAAAAATACCAGACCTTCTGGCAACAGTTTGGCCTGGTACTGAAAGAAGGTCCGGCGGAAGATTTCGCTAACCAGGAAGCGATCGCCAAACTGCTGCGTTTTGCGTCTACCCATACCGATTCTTCTGCGCAGACCGTGTCTCTGGAAGACTACGTTTCCCGCATGAAAGAAGGGCAGGAGAAAATCTACTACATCACCGCAGACAGCTATGCGGCGGCGAAGAGCAGCCCGCACCTGGAACTGCTGCGTAAGAAAGGCATCGAAGTTCTGCTGCTTTCCGACCGCATCGATGAGTGGATGATGAACTATCTGACTGAGTTCGACGGTAAACCGTTCCAGTCGGTGTCTAAAGTTGATGAATCGCTGGAAAAACTGGCTGATGAAGTCGATGAAAGTGCGAAAGAAGCGGAAAAAGCACTGACTCCATTCATCGACCGTGTGAAAGCCCTGCTCGGCGAGCGCGTGAAAGATGTCCGTCTGACTCACCGTCTGACCGATACGCCAGCGATTGTTTCTACCGACGCGGACGAAATGAGCACCCAGATGGCTAAACTGTTCGCCGCAGCGGGCCAGAAAGTGCCAGAAGTGAAATACATCTTCGAACTGAACCCGGATCACGTACTGGTGAAACGTGCTGCAGATACTGAAGATGAAGCCAAGTTCAGCGAGTGGGTAGAACTGCTGCTGGATCAGGCGCTGCTGGCAGAACGCGGTACGCTGGAAGATCCGAACCTGTTTATTCGTCGTATGAACCAGTTACTGGTTTCCTGATGTAATGCCGGATGAATTTTATCCGGCATACAGCTGAATGTGGTGCCGGATGACCTTCGTGTCATCCGGCATTTTTCTTTTCATCCTCTGCACTTTCCGCAAATTATCTCACCATTAACCGTTTCAGCCCCGGGCGCCTTTCTTGAGGCAATCGCCTGTTGGTGGTATCGTTTATCGCTTTTTCAAAAAATTCGACACAATTTAAGGGGATTTTCGCAATGCGTATCATTCTGCTTGGCGCTCCGGGCGCGGGGAAAGGGACTCAGGCTCAGTTCATCATGGAGAAATATGGTATTCCGCAAATCTCCACTGGCGATATGCTGCGTGCCGCAGTCAAATCTGGCTCCGAGCTGGGTAAACAGGCTAAAGACATTATGGACGCTGGCAAACTGGTCACCGATGAACTGGTGATCGCGCTGGTTAAAGAGCGCATTGCTCAGGAAGATTGCCGTAATGGTTTCCTGTTGGACGGCTTCCCGCGTACCATTCCGCAGGCAGACGCGATGAAAGAAGCGGGCATCAATGTTGATTACGTTCTGGAATTCGACGTGCCGGACGAACTGATCGTTGATCGTATCGTGGGCCGCCGCGTTCACGCGCCGTCTGGTCGTGTATATCACGTTAAATTCAATCCGCCGAAAGTAGAAGGCAAAGACGACGTGACTGGTGAAGAGCTGACTACTCGTAAAGACGATCAGGAAGAAACCGTACGTAAACGTCTGGTTGAATACCATCAGATGACTGCACCGCTGATTGGCTACTACTCCAAAGAAGCAGAAGCGGGTAACACCAAATACGCGAAAGTTGACGGCACCAAACCGGTTGCTGAAGTTCGCGCGGCTCTGGAAAAAATCCTCGGCTAATCAAGCCGCAGCAGATCTGCTCTCGGGCAGGTCTGCGTATCCTCCTCAGGCCAGGCCTCTCACAGCAATTAGTTCTTCTTCCTCACTTTTCCGCTACAATTATCAACAAGTTGAATCGATAAGAGGCGGTAATGCGTCAGACTAAAACCGGTATCCTGCTGGCAAACCTGGGGACGCCCGATGCCCCCACTCCTGAAGCGGTAAAACGCTATCTGAAACAATTTTTAAGCGATAGACGCGTGGTTGATACCTCACGGCTGTTGTGGTGGCCGTTGCTGCGTGGTGTGATTTTGCCGCTGCGCTCACCGCGCGTGGCGAAGCTGTACGCCTCGGTCTGGATGGAAGACGGCTCGCCACTGATGGTTTACAGCCGCCAGCAACAGCAGGCGCTGGCACAACGTTTACCGAAAACGCCAGTGGCGCTGGGCATGAGCTACGGCTCGCCATCACTGGAAAGCGCCGTCGATGAACTACTGGCAGAACATGTTGATCATATTGTGGTGCTGCCGCTCTATCCGCAATACTCCTGTTCTACGGTTGGCGCTGTGTGGGATGAACTTGCACGCATTCTCGCGCGCAAGCGTAGCATTCCGGGGATTTCGTTTATTCGTGATTACGCCGATAACCACGATTACATTAATGCGCTGGCAAATAGCGTGCGGGCCTCTTTCGAAAAACATGGCGAGCCGGATCTGCTGCTGCTCTCTTATCATGGCATTCCTCAGCGTTACGCGGATGAAGGTGATGATTACCCGCAGCGTTGCCGCACAACGACTCGCGAACTGGCTTCCGCACTGGGGATGGCACCGGAAAAAGTGATGATGACCTTTCAGTCGCGCTTTGGTCGGGAACCCTGGCTGATGCCTTATACCGATGAAACGTTGAAAATGCTCGGAGAAAAAGGTGTCGGTCATATTCAGGTGATGTGTCCAGGCTTTGCGGCGGATTGTCTGGAGACGCTGGAAGAGATTGCCGAGCAAAACCGTGAAGTCTTCCTCGGCGCTGGCGGGAAAAAATACGAATATATTCCGGCGCTTAATGCTACACCGGAACATATCGAAATGATGGCTAATCTTGTTGCAGCCTATCGCTAAAGAATCGAGCACCGTCGCGTAGAGCATCGTCGGCGGTTTTCATCATCCGTGAATAATGCAAAAAGGCGTGCAGCGTACCGGAGTAGAGTTTGAACTCACAAGGTTGCTGATGCGCCGCTAACGTCTGGTAAAGCAGGCGACTGTCATCCAGCAGCGGATCGAACTCCGCTCCGGCGATATAACAGGGCGGCACATTTCGAGTGAGATCATTATTAAACAGGCAGTAATACGGCGACTCGCGATCCGCTTCGCTGCCTAAATATGCCTCTTCATACATCTGCAAATCCTGTTGCGTTAAGCCATCCCAGGCACCGCCCAGCAGGCGACGAGTCACGGAATCCCGTAACCCATAAAGTCCATACCACAGCAAAACGCCCACAACCTTACCGCAATCGATCTGTTTATCCCGCAGCCACAAGGCGCTGGCGAACGCCAGCATTGCGCCAGCGGAATCACCGGCAAAGCCAATACGTGACATATTAATTTGATAATCGCCCGCCTGCTGGTGGAAGTGACAACAGGCGGCCACGATTTCCTCTATCGCCTGCGGAAAACGCGCTTCTGGCGAAAGGGTGTAATCAATGCCAATCACCGTACACTGAGTGTAGATTGCCAGCAGGCGCATGATGCGATCGTGAGTATCGAGATTGCCGAGAATAAAACCACCGCCGTGAAGATAAAATAGCGTCGCTGGGCTATCTGAATTTGGACAAAATAAACGGGCCTCCACTTGTCCATATTTTGTCGGAACTGCGTAATCCCTGGTTTCCATTTCTGGAGCGCCCGCATTCCAGAATCGCCGCTCGAGCGTGTAATGCTGACGCTGCTCGGCAAGTGTTCCTTCTGCGGGCCAGGGCGGTAAATCAGGCTGAAGCGTATTAACAACGGCCCTCATTTCGGCAGAAATCAGTTCCAGTGCGGGTAATTTGTTTTCCATCTTCATAGAAAAACTCCTTTCAAATTACGCCATTGTAAGGAAGCTCTGCCATGATAATGCGATCTCGTCTGCTGATATTGAAACTGGCTGCATCTCGCGCGTTCCCGTGAGATTGTGTTAACATTCGCCGCTCAGTTAACCACCCGTAAAAACAACCATGAAATTTCCCGGTAAACGTAAATCCAAACATTACTTCCCTGTAAACGCACGCGATCCGCTGTTGCAGCAAATCCAGCCAGAAAACGAAACCAGCGCTGCCTGGGTGGTGGGTATCGACCAGACGTTGGTAGATATTGAAGCAAAAGTGGATGATGAATTTATTGAGCGTTATGGATTAAGCGCCGGGCATTCACTGGTGATTGAAGATGATGTTGCCGAAGCACTCTATCAGGAACTTAAAGAGAAAAACCTGATTACCCATCAGTTTGCGGGGGGCACTATTGGTAACACCATGCATAACTACTCGGTACTGGCGGATGACCGCTCGGTACTACTGGGCGTGATGTGCAGCAATATTGAAATTGGCAGCTACGCCTATCGTTATTTGTGTAATACCTCCAGCCGTACCGATCTTAATTATCTGCAAGGCGTAGACGGCCCGATTGGACGCTGCTTTACGCTGATTGGCGAGTCTGGCGAACGCACTTTTGCCATTAGCCCTGGCCACATGAACCAGCTACGGGCAGAAAGCATTCCGGAAGATGTGATTGCCGGAGCGTCGGCGCTGGTACTCACCTCATATCTGGTGCGCTGCAAGCCGGGCGAACCGATGCCGGAAGCGACCATGAAAGCCATTGAGTACGCGAAGAAATATAACGTGCCGGTGGTGCTGACGCTGGGGACCAAATTTGTCATCGCCGAGAATCCGCAGTGGTGGCAGCAATTCCTCAAAGAACACGTTTCCATCCTTGCGATGAATGAAGAAGAAGCCGAAGCGTTGACCGGAGAGAGCGATCCGCTGCTGGCGTCTGATAAGGCGCTGGACTGGGTGGATCTGGTGCTGTGTACCGCCGGGCCAATCGGTTTGTATATGGCGGGCTTTACTGAAGACGAAGCGAAACGCAAAACCCAGCATCCGCTGCTGCCGGGCGCTATCGCGGAATTTAACCAGTATGAGTTTAGCCGCGCTATGCGCCACAAGGATTGCCAGAATCCGCTGCGCGTCTATTCGCACATTGCGCCGTATATGGGCGGACCAGAAAAAATCATGAACACCAACGGTGCCGGAGATGGGGCGCTGGCGGCGCTGTTGCATGACATTACCGCTAACAGTTATCACCGTAGCAACGTACCAAATTCCAGCAAACATAAATTCACCTGGCTGACGTATTCGTCATTAGCGCAGGTGTGTAAATACGCCAACCGTGTGAGCTATCAGGTACTGAACCAGCATTCTCCACGCTTAACGCGCGGGCTGCCGGAGCGTGAAGACAGCCTGGAAGAATCTTACTGGGATCGTTAAGTTATCGTCGGTTCGTAGGCCAGATAAGGCGTTCACGCCGCATCTGGCATTTGGCGCTCGATGCCTGATGCGACGCTGGCCGCGTCTTATCAGGCCTACATATCCGCGCCTATTATCCGGCAACCACCGTTTACCCCGTCACCACTTCACCTGCCGGTGGCGTTTCCAGCAGTTCCAGCATGGTGCGGGCAATTTCACGCTCGCCCATCACCACCTGATTTGCGCCACGTTCGGTGATATATGCCACCTCGTCGTCATAATGGGCGCGGGCGATAATCTCAATATCCGGGTTTTTCGCGCGAGCAGACACCACAATCTCGCCGGCTTCGTAACCGTTGGGAATCGTCAGGATCAGCCATTTTGCGCATTCCAGATGCGCCAGTTGCATGATCTCTTCGTTAGCCGCGTTGCCTAATACCGCCCGGACTCCGCGCTCACGCAGTTCGTCGACGCGAGTACGTGACGTCTCAATCACCACTAAAGGAATATCAGACGCGAGCAATTTCTCCCCCAGCAGGCTGCCCACACGACCATAACCTACCAGCAGCGCATGGTTGCAGATATCAACCGGAATCTGCTTCTCTTCTTCGATAGCTTCCTCCAGCGTCTGCTCTTCCAGCGTTTCGGTTTTCGCCAGGTATTTCTCCAGCAGCGCGAACAGCACCGGGTTGAGCATAATCGACAAAATCGCCCCCGCCAGCACCAGGTTTTGCCCCGCCTGCGGCAGCAGATTCAACGCCATCCCCAGACCCGCCAGAATAAAGGCGAACTCACCAATTTGCGCCAGGCTGGCGGCGATGGTCAACGCCGTACGCTGGGAGTGACCAAACAACCGGACGAGGAAAAGCGCCGCAACCGATTTACCAAACAGAATAATCGCCAGCGTAGCCAGCACCGCCAACGGCTGCTGAATCAGGATTAACGGATCAAACAGCATCCCGACAGAGACGAAGAACAACACTGCAAACGCATCACGTAATGGCAGTGTATCGTGGGCGGCACGGTGGCTAAGTTCGGACTCATTCAGCACCATCCCGGCAAAGAACGCGCCGAGTGCAAAGGAGACGTCAAACAGCTCCACCGCGCCAAAAGCAATCCCTAACGCCAGCGCCAGCACCGACAGGGTAAACAGCTCACGCGAACCCGTTGCCGCGCTACGTGCCATAATCCACGGCACCAGACGGCGACCTACCAACATCATAATGGCAATAAACGCGACGACTTTGCCGATGGTGATACTCATATCCAGCGCCAGCGTCGCAAAGCCCACATCGCCCTGTTCCAGCATTCCGGCTACCGCTGGCAGCAACACCAGCGTCAGGACCATCACCAGGTCTTCCACAATCAGCCAGCCAATGGCGATTTGCCCTCGCTGGCTGTCTATCAACTGCCGTTCTTCAAGTGCGCGCAGCAGCACCACGGTACTGGCGGTGGAAAGACACAAACCGAACACGATGCCGGTCATTAACGACCAGCCGATCACGGCAGAAAGAGCCATACCCAGCAGTGTCGCCACGGCTATCTGGGCGACCGCGCCGGGAATGGCGATGGACTTTACCGCCATCAAATCCTTGAGCGAAAAATGCAAACCGACGCCGAACATCAGCAAAATAACGCCCAGTTCCGCCAGTTCAGGCGCAAGTTTTGTATCGGCAACAAAACCTGGGGTAAAGGGGCCTGCCAGCACACCCGCTAACAGATATCCCACCAGAGGAGAAATACGCAGTTTATTGGCCAGCATGCCGAGGATAAAGGCAAGCACAAGGCCGCCAACAATTGTGGTGATAAGCGGGGTGGCGTGATGCATTCCGTCTCCTTTTCCTGGTGGTGGTTGTCCATATTTTGGCCGGGAAAACCAAAATTACAGGTAATAGTTTATGACAATTTCATAGATGATGTTTATGAATAATTATTGAATTTTGCAGAAAAATGGAATCAGCCGCAAAAAAGGCACGGATCGGAAAAGTGATGAGGTGTATGAAGAGGAAAGGCTTATGGTTACTGCAAAATGAAGCAGCCAAAGTTTACCTTTGGCTGCCGGGAATTCAGGATTTATGCCGATTATCAGGTAAGAATATGGTCAACATGCCAAGAAGCGGCAGGAAAGCACAGATTTTATAAACTAACTCGATACTGGTATGGTCGGCGATAAGCCCCAGAACTGCGGCTCCAAGGCCACCCATGCCAAAAGCAAAACCGAAAAAGAGCCCGGAAACCATGCCGATACGCCCCGGCAACAGCTCTTGCGCATAAACCAGAATGGCAGAAAACGCAGAGGCGAGGATAAATCCAATAATCACCGTCAAAACCCCCGTCCAGTGCAGGCTTGCGTACGGTAAAATAAGCGTAAAAGGCGCAACGCCGAGGATAGAGCCCCAAATCACATATTTTCGCCCAATCTTATCGCCAACAGGCCCGCCAATCACCGTCCCCGCCGCAACGGCAAATAAGAAGGCAAACAGATTAAGTTGGGCATTCTGGATGGATAATCCGAATTTTTCCATCAGATAAAAGGTGTAATAGCTGCTGATGCTCGCCATATAGAAATATTTCGAGAAAATCAGCACTAACAGTACGCAAACAGCCAGAACGACCTTATTTCGTGGCAGCGGATTGATTATTGGCGCTTTCGGCTTGCCTTTACTCATTCGGTGCTGCGCAGAGTACCAGCGGCTGATTTGCGCCAACACCACGATTGCCAGCAGTGCCGCCAGTACAAACCATGCAACGTTGCCTTTGCCATAGGGGGCGATGAGCACCGCCGCCAGCAAAGGCCCCAACGAACTGCCAAAGTTACCGCCGACCTGGAAGATGGATTGCGCCAGACCATGACGTCCGCCAGACGCCATACGTGCCACGCGGGAAGATTCTGGATGAAAGACCGACGAACCGGTACCGACCAGCGCCGCCGCCAGCAACACCGAGCCAAAACTGCCCGCCAGCGCCAGCAGCACCAGGCCGCTTAAGGTAAAGCACATGCCAATTGGCAACGACCACGGCATTGGGTATTTATCTGTCCAGTAACCGACCACTGGTTGCAGCAGCGAAGAGGCGAGCTGGAAGGTGAGGGTTATCAGCCCAATCTGCATAAATGTCAGGGAAAACTCTGACTGTAATAGCGGATAAATCGCCAGAATCAGCGATTGGATCATGTCGTTCAGCAGATGCGAAAGGCTGATAGCGCCTAAAATGCCAAACGATGTGCGAGCCTTAGTGGTCGATGCAGCCGCGCCCGCCACAGGCTGGGTTTGTTCACTCATTGCCATAGGAAAGTCACTTTTTTAGGGTTGCGATGTAAAGAATGATCTTATTTGTGATTATTACCCGACTAACATACCTGTATGCGCTGATTGAAGGAAGTCTCAATGTGGAAAACAGAATTTCCAATCTGGATGTAGATTTATCGTAACCGAACGCAGACTTGTCTATGATGTCGCGTCATACTAATTTTCAACACGTTATTATCTGGTCAGGGAGAGAAGTATGAAATTATTGCAGCGGGGTGTGGCATTAGCCCTGTTAACCACATTGTCACTGGCGAGTGAAACTGCGTTGGCCTATGAGCAGGATAAAACCTATAAAATTACGGTTCTGCATACCAACGACCATCACGGTCATTTCTGGCGCAATGAATATGGCGAATACGGTCTGGCGGCACAAAAAACGCTGGTGGACGGTATTCGTAAAGAGGTCGCCGCTGAAGGCGGGAGCGTGCTGCTACTTTCTGGTGGCGACATTAATACCGGTGTGCCGGAGTCTGACTTACAGGACGCAGAGCCAGATTTTCGCGGCATGAATCTGGTGGGCTATGATGCAATGGCGATTGGCAATCATGAATTTGATAACCCGCTCACCGTATTACGCCAGCAGGAAAAGTGGGCAAAGTTCCCGTTGCTCTCTGCCAATATCTATCAAAAAAGTACCGGCGAGCGCCTGTTTAAACCCTGGGCGCTGTTTAAGCGCCAGGATCTGAAAATCGCCGTTATCGGTTTAACAACTGATGAAACAGCGAAGTTAGGTAACCCAGAAAACTTCACCGACATTGAATTCCGTAAACCTGCCGACGAAGCCAAACTGGTGATCCAGGAGCTGCAACAGACAGAAAAGCCGGACATTATTATCGCGGCGACCCATATGGGGCATTACGACAACGGTGAGCACGGTTCTAACGCGCCGGGTGATGTAGAGATGGCGCGCAGTTTGCCTGCCGGATCGCTGGCGATGATTGTCGGCGGACATTCGCAAGATCCAGTCTGTATGGCTGCGGAAAATAAAAAGCAGGTAGATTACGTTCCTGGTACGCCATGCAAACCGGATCAACAAAACGGCATCTGGATTGTACAAGCACATGAGTGGGGCAAGTACGTTGGTCGGGCCGACTTTGAGTTTCGCAACGGCGAAATGAAAATGGTCAACTACCAGCTGATTCCGGTGAACCTGAAGAAAAAAGTCACCTGGGAAGACGGGAAAAGCGAGCGTGTGCTGTACACCCCTGAAATAGCTGAAAACCAGCAAATGATCTCGCTGTTATCGCCGTTCCAGAACAAAGGCAAAGCGCAGCTGGAAGTGAAAATAGGCGAAACCAACGGTCGTCTGGAAGGCGATCGTGACAAAGTGCGTTTTGTACAGACCAATATGGGGCGGTTGATTCTGGCAGCCCAAATGGATCGTACTGGTGCTGACTTTGCGGTGATGAGCGGAGGCGGGATTCGTGATTCTATCGAGGCAGGCAATATCAGCTATAAAAACGTGCTGAAAGTGCAGCCGTTCGGCAATGTGGTGGTGTATGCCGACATGACCGGTAAAGAGGCGATTGATTATCTGACTGCCGTCGCGCAGATGAAGCCGGATTCCGGTGCCTACCCGCAATTTGCCAACGTCAGCTTTGTGGCGAAAGACGGCAAACTCAACGACCTGAAAATCAAAGGCGAACCGGTCGATCCGGCAAAAACCTACCGCATGGCAACATTAAACTTTAATGCTACTGGCGGTGATGGTTACCCGCACCTTGATAACAAACCGGGCTATGTGAATACCGGCTTTATTGATGCCGAAGTGCTGAAAGCATATATCCAGAAAAACTCGCCGCTGGATGTGAGTGTCTATGAACCGAAAGGTGAGGTGAGCTGGCAGTAATCTGAAAGTGCCGGATGCTCACATCCGGCACAATGCTTAATCGCGACGGGCGATATCAGCAAATTTAGCATCGAGGATCTTCGCCAAGTCGCCTGCCGCCAGTTCGATATCCAGCCCGCGTTTACCGCCGGAAACATAAATAGTGGCAAATTCTTGTGCGGGGGCGTCGATAATCGTCGGCAGACGTTTTTTCTGCCCTAATGGGCTAATTCCCCCAACCAGATATCCCGTTGAACGCTGCGCGACCATCGGATCGGCCATCTCTACTTTCTTGGCACCCAGCGCCTTTGCTACTTTTTTGAGATCTAATTGACCTGCGACTGGCGTGACGGCCACGGCAAGGTGTTTCATATCGCCATTCACTGCGACCAGCAGCGTTTTGTAGACCTGATCCGGATTCAAACCTAATTTTTTGACGACTTCATCGCCAAAATTGGTTTCTGCCGGATCGTGTTCGTAGGTATGAACCTGAAAAGAAATTTTGTTTTTTTCGAGTAATTTAACTGCCGGTGTCATCGTAATTTTCCTGCCTTAAACAAAAAAACGAAGCAAGCATACGCCTGATGGTGGTCCAAAAAAAAGTGCCATCTTGCCTAAGAGTATTGGCAGGATGGTGAGATTGAGCGACAATCGACTTACACCGTCGTTTAAAGCGACGGCATAATAATAAAAATATGAAATTCCTCTTTGACGGGCCAATAGCGATATTGGCCATTTTTTTAGCGCAACATTTGCGGCAAATTCCCTTCTCCATACAGATGTAAAGCACCGACCGCGACCACATAGCGCCCCGGCGGCATGGCGCGTAATTTATCCCGCCAGGCGAGATTTCTCTGGTGCATCAGCACATCGTACAGCGACTGACTGAACGTATTGGGCAGCGTTATTTCATTATTTTGTGGCGGTGCATTCAGCCACCAGCTCATCATTTGTTGCAGCAACCGTGCGTTGGTATGCCAGTGGGTCAGCGTATCGTCCAGCAGCGCCTGTCCTTTGTCGGGAAGCTGGAGCAACATGGCAATCTGGTTTTCTGCCCCTTCCAGTTCAATCACGGGTTTATGTTGTTGCTTCGCCACCTGCAATAGCTGGTAATCGATACCATATTCTGCCCGCAGCCCCAGTTTTTGCGCCTGTGTCGCCTGAAGAACCATCGCGATTTGCCACAACGGTTGGGTAGAAAAGAGTGAGGGAGAAATGCCCATCTCCTGGCTAATGTGCTGCAGATTTTGCAATTGTTCTTCGCTAATGCGCTCTTCCAGCGCCTCGCAGGCTGGCAAATTGGCAAAAGGCGTATCGCTGGTGGAAACATCCGCCTCGACGATCAGCGCATCGGCGTTTTTGAGCTTTTTGAGCAAACGGGTGGGCAGGGGAGCCATATCGTGACTCCCCATATGAATACTGCCAATCAGATGAAAATGGCGATTGCCGGGAAGAGAGATATCGATAGCAGGCCAGGTGTAATGATTGCCGCGCAGCGCGGCCCAAAGCGTTTTTACCCGGTACAACAGATCCATACGACCTCCCTTTGTGAAATATCATGCTAGCGCGCGGGGAGGGATGGCGCAAATAGAGTTATGAGGCTTGTTCAGTGGTAGCTTAAATATGATCGAAAAATTGTTTTTGCTTTGAAACGAAAGACTGCACGGGTGTTGGTGGCGTCAAAATCGCCGAGGCGTTCCCTGAAGGCCGGGGCAGCCCACATGGATGTGGGCTGAGGGCGCGTTTTACAGGGATGTTACCTCGCGCCCGACCCGGTAGCCGCAAGGGATAAGCTGAGGGTACCGCGCAGCGGCGATTTTGTTCGCCAGAGCCCGGGGGTGCAGGGGGCGGCGGCGATTGGCCGCCCCCTGCGCGCTCCCTGCGCCAGTCACTTTATATGGCATTACTCATAAAAGGAGCGCAACAAGAACTGGATCTCACAAACGCATTAAGTAAATACCAATCATTCCTTCGGTTTAAACCGCAGCAACCGGTTGGCGTTACTCACTACGGTAATCGACGAGAGCGCCATTGCCGCTCCGGCAACTACCGGGTTAAGCAGTGTTCCGGTGAACGGCCACAAAATACCGGCGGCGACCGGAATACCGATACTGTTGTAGATAAACGCGCCGAGCAGGTTCTGCTTCATGTTGCGCAGCGTTGCACGGGAAATCGCGAGCGCATCCGCAACACCCATCAGGCTATGGCGCATCAGGGTAATCGCCGCGGTTTCAATGGCAACATCACTGCCGCCCCCCATCGCAATACCGACATCCGCCTGGGCCAGCGCTGGCGCGTCGTTAATGCCGTCGCCCACCATTGCCACCTGACGTCCTTCACTTTGCAGACGTTTGATCGCTTCGGCTTTACCGTCCGGCAGCACTCCGGCAATCACTTCATCAATTCCAGCTTCTTTGGCGATTGCTTTGGCGGTGGTTGGGTTATCCCCGGTCAACATCACCAGACGATATCCCGCTTTATGCAGACGTTGCAGCGCCGCCACGCTATCATTACGCAACGGATCGCGTACTGCCAGTAAGGCCACCGCTTTCCCGTCAACCGCCAGCAGCACAGGCGTTGCGCCTTGCGATGCCTGAGCTGAAATATCTGCTTCAATCGCTTTAGTATCGACTTGCTGGTCATTTAGCAACGCCTGATTACCCAGCAATAACGCATGACCTTCTGCTTCACCGCTCACGCCCAGCCCGCGCAATGTGCGGAAACCGTTGACCTGCGGTAGCTGCATATCGCCTGCTTTATCGAGGATCGCTCGTGCCAGCGGATGGCTGGAACCTTGCTCCAGCGCCGCCGCCAGACGCAATGCCTGCGCTTCATCAACATCAGCAAATGTTTTTACCGCGACAACCTGCGGCTTCCCTTCGGTCAGCGTCCCGGTTTTATCGAACACGACGGTATCAAGCGTACTGGCGCGTTGCAGTGCGTCGGCGTCCCGCACCAGCACACCAAACTCAGCCGCCCGCCCGACGCCGGAAATAATCGACATCGGCGTCGCCAGCCCCAGCGCACACGGACAGGCGATAATCAGCACCGTGGTGGCGATCACCAGGGTATAGACAATCTGCGGTGCCGGACCAAAGAAATACCAGATTGCCGCACTGATCAGCGCAATAACCACCACTACAGGCACAAATACGGCAGAGATTTTATCCGCCAGCTGGCCGATTTCTGGCTTGCTGCTCTGGGCCTGGCGCACCATACGAATAATCCGTGACAGCGTGGTATGGCTGCCAACCGCACTGGCGCGAAACAGCACGCTACCGTCCTGAACCACTGTCCCGGCATGGACGCTATCGCCTTCGCCCTTTTGCTGCGGGATAGGTTCGCCCGTCAGCATCGCTTCATCCAGCAACGCTTCGCCTTGGGTAATTTCACCATCTACCGGCACGCGGTCGCCCGTCGTCAGGCGCAGTAGCATGCCTGGCTGAACTTCCGCCAGCGGCACGCTTTTTTCACCTTCGTCAGTAACCAGGCGCGCCGTTGGCGGCGTTAAATCGAGTAACTTCTCCAGCGCCTTTGAAGAACGCTGACGTGCGCGCGCTTCCAGCATATGACCGAGATTGATCAGACCGATAATCATCGCGCTGGCTTCGTAATAAAGATGTCGTGCTTCCATCGGGAACCACTGCGGCCACAGGTTGACGCTCATCGAATAAAGCCACGCCACGCCCGTACCCAGCGCCACCAGCGTATCCATCGTCGCTGCACCGTTGCGCAGGCTTTTCCATGCGCTGCGGTAAAAATGTCCGCCCGCGAAGACCATCACCGCCAGCGTTATCAGGCCGATAACCAGCCACAGGCTGCGGTTGTCGGCGGTAACCATCATGTTATCGCCGATCATCCCCCAGACCATCACCGGGATACCCACCGCCAGGGCGACAATCGCCTGCCAGCGGAAGCGCTTCATTGTAGCGATGGCGGTTTCTTGCTGGCGCTCACGACGTTTAGCGTCATCTTCAATTGCCTCTGCGCCGTAACCTGCTTTCTCCACCGCCTGGACTAAATCTTGTGGGGAGGCACTGCCCATCACCAGCGCAGTACGCTCCGCCAGGTTTACCCGTGCCTGGGTGACGCCCGGTACGCTTTGCAGCGCATTTTGTACGCGGGTGACACAGCTGGCGCAGCTCATGCCGCTCAGCAGCAACTGCTGGCTGTCATCGTCATCGGCGGTCGCTGCCGGAAGCTCATCAGAAACCGCTGTCAGTGCTTCCGACGGGATTGATGACTCCGCCAGCGGTTTAGCCTTTGGGTGGCTTACAGATGCGTCATAACCCGCTTGTTTGATGGTTTCGATCAGCTGTTCTGCACTTGCAGTGCCGGTAACGTGTGCTTCAGTGACAGACACATCCGCCTGCTCAACGTCCGGGCGCTGTTCGAGACTTTCTTTCACGCGTTTAACGCAGTGACCGCAGGACAGGCCGTCCAGGGTCAGGTCGATAGTTTGTGACATAACGTACTCCTTTAAGACAGTGTTGACTGACTGTGATAAAGGGTAAACCTTCCAGCAAGGGGAAGGTCAAGAAATTATTTATCAGCGAAATGAAAAGTCGGCAGAGATTAAAAAATTGGCGCAATTAGCATCAGAATTAGACATTTATCTCTTTGTTTTCCTTTATCTAAAGTACGGGTGCTAAGTTAAATCAGGATGCCTGAAAACTGGCATCGGGGTGAGGAAATACCTCCCGCATCTATAAAAAGGAGTTAACAAAAGATGTTAGATGCAAACAAACTACAACAAGCAGTGGATCAGGCGTACACCCAATTTCACTCACTTAGCGGCGGACAAAACGCCGACTACATCCCCTTTCTGGCGAATGTCCCCAGCCAACTGGCGAGCGTCGCTATCGTAACCTGCGATGGCAATATCTATAGTGCCGGTGACAGTGATTACCGCTTCGCGCTGGAATCCATCTCCAAAGTCTGTACGTTAGCCCTCGCGTTAGAAGATGTCGGCCCGCAGGCTGTACAAGATAAAATTGGCGCAGATCCCACCGGACTTCCCTTTAACTCGGTCATTGCCTTAGAGCTTCATGGTGGCAAACCGTTATCACCGCTGGTTAATGCGGGGGCTATCGCCGCCGTCAGTCTGATTAAAGCCGAGAATGCAGAACAACGCTGGCAGCGAATTTTACATATTCAACAACAGCTTGCAGGAGAACAAGTCGCGCTCTCTGACGAAGTCAACCAGTCGGAACAAACAACCAACTTCCATAACCGCGCTATTGCCTGGCTGCTGTACTCCGCCGGATATCTGTATTGCGATGCGATGGAAGCCTGTGATGTCTACACTCGCCAATGTTCCACGCTCATCAATACCGTGGAACTGGCGACGCTTGGCGCGACGCTGGCGGCGGGCGGTGTTAATCCGCTAAGTCAAAAACGCATTCTGCAGGCCGACAACGTGCCATACATTCTGGCCGAAATGATGATGGAAGGGCTGTATGGTCGCTCCGGTGACTGGGCGTATCGCGTTGGTTTGCCAGGAAAAAGCGGCGTTGGCGGCGGCATTCTGGCGGTAGTACCTGGCGTGATGGGGATTGCCGCGTTCTCCCCGCCGCTGGATGAAGACGGTAATAGTGTTCGGGGTCAGAAAATGGTGGCATCTGTTGCTAACCAACTCGGCTATAACGTGTTTAAGGGCTGATCATGATGAACGCGGAAGGTGATAACGGTAACAAACCCCTCGGGCTATGGAACGTCGTTTCCATTGGCATCGGGGCAATGGTGGGGGCAGGGATCTTTGCCCTGCTGGGGCAGGCGGCGTTGTTAATGGAAGCCTCAACCTGGGTCGCTTTTGCCTTTGGCGGCATAGTGGCGATGTTTTCCGGTTATGCCTATGCGCGACTTGGGGCGAGTTATCCCAGTAATGGCGGGATTATTGACTTCTTTCGCCGGGGATTAGGGAACGGCGTCTTTTCACTGGCATTATCCTTGCTTTACCTGATGACGCTGGCGGTGAGTATTGCTATGGTTGCCCGCGCATTTGGTGCTTATGCCGTGCAGTTTCTGCATGAAGGCAGCCAGGATGAGCATCTTATTTTGCTGTACGCGCTGGCTATCATTGCGCTGATGACTCTCTTCAACTCTTTAAGCAACCACGCGGTAGGTCGACTGGAAGTTATCCTTGTTGGCATCAAAATGATGATCCTGTTGTTGTTGATCATTGCGGGTGTCTGGTCGCTACAACCTGCGCACATTTCTGTCTCCGCGCCCCCCACTTCCGGCGCGTTCTTCTCTTGTATCGGGATTACCTTCCTTGCCTACGCGGGCTTTGGCATGATGGCGAACGCGGCGGATAAAGTAAAAGATCCGGCGGTCATTATGCCACGGGCGTTTCTGGTGGCGATTGGCGTTACTACGCTGCTTTACATCGCACTAGCGCTGGTACTGCTTAGCGATGTTTCGGCATTAGAGTTAGAAAAATATGCCGATACCGCGGTAGCGCAGGCCGCTTCTCCGCTGCTCGGGCATGTGGGGTATGTGATTGTGGTGATCGGCGCTTTACTGGCGACGGCTTCAGCCATTAACGCTAACCTGTTCGCGGTATTTAATATCATGGACAACATGGGCAGCGAGCATGAACTGCCGAAGCTAATGAATAAATCCCTGTGGCGGCAGAGCACATGGGGCAACATCATCGTGGTGGTGTTGATCATGCTGATGACGGCGGCGTTGAATTTAGGCTCGCTCGCCAGCGTCGCCAGTGCCACTTTTTTGGTCTGTTACCTGGCGGTGTTTATGGTCGCTATCCGCCTGCGTCATGATATCCACGCCTCGTTGCCAATCCTCATCGTTGGCACGCTGGTTATGTTGTTGGTGATCATCGGTTTTATTTACAGCCTGTGGTCCCAGGGCAGCAGTGCGCTGATGTGGATTATAGGCGCACTATTACTAAGCCTTATTGTGGCAATGGTAATGAAACGGAATAAAACGGTATAAACCTTCTTGTGCGCAGTGCTTTCTGCACTGCGCTTTTATTTTTTATCCTTAATTTAATCCCTTGCTTATGCTTTTAATAAATAATTCACACCAAAAAGATATATAGACGATAAAACTGTGATTTCTATCACTTCTTATCGTGGATTATTCTTAACGAGGATGATGGTAAACTAAAAGTCGTAGTGTATTCTTAATAAATAACGTATAAGCTTTTTCACTGCATTTCTTTTAATGGGGGAAGTAAAAACAAAAGAGATGCACAAGTTATTACCCTTCTTAAATAAAATGATGCTGGTTATAAAGATCAGTTAAAATAATGACCTGGAAGGAAGTGACTTATCTATGGCGCGATTACAATTAAAAAACCGTAAAAATAAAGGTCTGATATTTTTAATCAGTTTTATTGTGATGGGTGGAGACGCGCTTGCTGCGCCATTACCGCAATGGGCCAATGCTCCTGCGGTTACGCCGGTTGCCAGTTTATCGTTACAGGAAAGCATATTGCGTGCCTTTGCGCGAAACCCCGACGTCACCCAACAGGCGGCGCAGATAGGTATTGGTGAAGCGCAAATCGATGAAGCCAAAAGCGCCTGGTATCCGCACATCGGTTTAACGGGTAATGCGGGGCCTTCCCGGCAAACGGACTCCAGCGGCAGGCTGGATAACAACGTTTCTTATGGCATAACCCTGACGCAGCTGGTGTATGACTTTGGTAAAACCAGTAACGATATCAAACTGCAAACTGCCGCTCGTGACAGCTACCGCTTTAAATTGATGGCAACCTTAACCGACGTAGCCGAAAAGACGGCGACGACCTATATGGAAGTCAGTCGTTATCAGGCTTTGTGCGACGCAGCGCAACGTAACATTCACTCTCTGGAAAACGTCTACAACATGGCAGCACTACGCGCCAACGCCGGGCTTAATTCATCATCCGATGAGTTACAGGCGCAAACGCGTATAGCGGGAATGCGCTCGACGCTGGAACAATATCAGGCACAGATGACAAGCGCCAAAGCACAGCTGGCGGTGCTCACAGGCGTACAGCCGGAGGCGATAGCTTCGCCGCCAGCCGCATTAGCCGAACAGCCAGTGTCGCTAAAAAATATCGACTATCAGTCCATCCCGCTGGTACTGGCGGCAGAAAACTTACGCCAGTCTGCCCAGTACGGCGTGGAGAAAACCAAATCGCAATACTGGCCTACGCTCAGTATTCAGGGCGGCAAAACGCGCTACCAGACCAGCGACCGCTCGTATTGGGATGATCAGTTACAACTGAACGTCAATGCGCCGCTGTATCAGGGCGGCGCGGTTTCAGCCCAGGTGCAACAAGCCGAAGGGCAACAAAAAATCTCTGCCTCGCAGGTTGAGCAGGCAAAACTGGACGTGCTTCAACGAGCGTCGGTGGCGTATGCCAACTGGACTGGCGCACGGGGTCGTGAAGAGGCTGGGTTAGCGCAATCTGAAAGTGCGCACAAAACGAGAGATGTGTACCAAAATGAATATAAATTGGGTAAACGCAGCCTGAATGATCTATTAACCGTCGAGCAAGATGTCTTTCAGGCGCAATCGGCTGAAATAAATGCCAATTATGATGGCTGGGTCGCCGCAGTGAATTATGCCGCTGCGGTTAATAACCTTATTCCATTAGCGGGAATTAAACAGGGCTTATACAACGACTTACCCGACTTGAAATAATCCTGCCATTATTAATATCAGGTATGCATCGTTGTTGAGTGATTACCTTTGTCTTATTTAGATAAATGGACTCGCTAAGGATGTGCGCCATTTATCAGGAATGCCATTATGAGCCTGATTATTGATGTTATTTCGCGAAAAACATCCGTCAAACAAACGCTGATCAATCCTGGCGACGTTACGGTTGTCATTTATGAGCCCTCTGTGGTGCAGGTTCATGCTCAGGCAACTGCCGTTGCGCGTTATGTTCGTGACGGAAATGACTTGTTGATCTATATGCAGGACGGCACGGTGATCCGCTGCAACGGTTATTTCCTGCAAGCGGCAAATACCAGCGAACAATCCGAACTGGTGTTTGCCGATGGTCAACAGCTGACTCATGTCACCTTTGCCGATACCGCGGCAGGTGGATTAGCGCCTGTGGAGCTGACCGCTCAGACCACCGCAATTGAAAGCATTGCGCCGTACCTCGATATTGTCGGTCAGACGACGGCTTTCCCGTGGGGATGGCTGGCGGGGGCGGCGGTAGGTGGCGGCGCGCTTGGCGCTTTACTGGCAAGCGGTGGCGATGATGGCTCAAAAACTGAAGTGGTTAACAACCCACCGCCAGCCGAACCCGGCAACGCCACGCCATCGTTTTTGGTAACCGATAATCAGGGCGATCAACGCGGTATTCTTTCCGCCAACGATACCACCGATGACACTACGCCAACCTTTAGCGGCAGCGGGCAGGCGGGGGCAACCATTCAGATTAAAGACAGCAATGGTGACACCATCGCCAGTACTCAGGTCGGTAGCGATGGACGCTGGAGCGTCGATTTGCCCACGCAAAGCGCGGGCGAACATACCTGGTCAGTGGTGCAAATCGTCGGTAGCACCATTACCAACGCCGGGTCGATAACGTTAACCATCGACAATAGTCAGGCCGCCATACAGCTCGCCACCACCGCAGGCGATAACATTATTAACGCCAGCGAACAGGCCGCTGGATTTACGCTTTCTGGCACCAGTAGCCATCTGGCACAGGGAACAGAACTCACCGTTACGCTAAACGGCAAAACCTACACCACCACCGTTGGGGCTAACGGTGTCTGGAGCGTACAAGTACCGACCGCCGATGCACAGGCGTTAGGCGAAGGGAATCAGGCGGTGCTGGTCAGTGGGAAAGATGCCACGGGCAATACGGTCACTGGCGCGCAACTGTTAACGGTCGATACCCAACCGCCGACACTTGCTATCAACACCATCGCCCAGGACAACATTGTCAGTGCCGCGGAACATAACGCCGCGCTGGTGTTAAGCGGTACATCGAATGCGGAAGCGGGGCAAACCGTAACCCTGAACCTGAACGGCGTCACCCACACAGCAACCGTCGGTAGCGACGGAACCTGGCAAGTGACGCTGCCTGCCGCAGAAGTGCAGGCGCTGGCCGATGGCAACTACGCCGTAAATGCCAGCGTCAGCGACCGGGCAGGAAATACCACCAGCAACAGTGCGAATTTCGCGGTAGACACCAGTGCGCCAGTGGTTAGCGTTAACACCGTTGCGGGCGACGATATTCTTAACACCGCTGAACAGATTGTGGCGCAGATTATTTCCGGTCAGGTCAGTGGGGCTTCTCCGGGGGATATCGTCACCGTGAAGTTAGGTGCCACAGTTCTGACAGGCGTGGTACAGGCAGACGGCAGCTGGAACGTAGCGCTTGATCCGGCGGTAACCCGTACTCTGGCGCGTGGCCCTAACGACATCATCGTCACGGTTACTGATGCCGCTGGAAATACCGGTACAGCGACCCATAACATCACGCTGGCAGGCGTCGCGCCGCAGGTGGCAATAGATACTATCAGCGGTGATAACGTACTGAATGCGCTGGAATCTCAGCAGCCGCTCACGTTAAGTGGCACCAGCAATTTACCTGACGGCGGCACGGTTAACGTGACGCTGAATAATGTCACGTATAGCGCTCAGGTCAGCGGCGGCGTCTGGTCGCTGAATGTTCCGGTGAGCGATGTCCTGAATCTGGCAAACACCAATTACACCGTTACCGCCAGCGCCACCGATGTGACCGGCAACACCGGCACCGCGCAGAGCAATTTGCTGGTCGATACGGTGCTGCCGCAGGTGATCATCAACACCTTTGCAGGCGACAACATTGTTAACAACGCCGAAGCAGCGGCAGATCAAACCCTCAGTGGGCGCGTCGTGGGTGCGGTGCAGGGCGATACCGTCACTATTGAACTGGGCGGTCATACCTACACGGCGACGGTGGGCAGCAACCTTACCTGGAGCGTGAACGTACCGACGGCGGATTTACAGGCGCTGGGCGATGGGGCGTTAACGATAAATGCTTCTGTGACGAACGGGCATGGCAACACTGGTAATGGTGAGCGTGATATCACCATCAGCGCCACGCTGCCGGGACTGCGTATCAATACTGTCTCCGGCGATGACGTTATTAACGCTCTCGAACAGCAGCAGGATTTGGTCATTTCTGGCAGCAGTAGCCATTTACCTGCGGGCACTACCGTGACGGTAACACTCGGCAACGAAAGCTATCAGGGCGTGACCGACAGCAACGGCAACTGGCAGGTGGGTGTTCCAGCTGCGGACTTGCAGGCGCTCACTGCGGGCACGGTTATTGTTACCGCCAGTGCGGAAGATCCGGCAGGTAACCCGGTTTCTATCAACCATAATGTGCTGGTTGATGCGGGTAGCGTGGCGATTGTTATCAATACCGTCTCCGGCGATGACATTATCAATGCCGCAGAAAAAGGTGCGCCGCTGACGCTGACCGGTACCACTCAAGGAGTAGAGGCCGGGCAAACGGTAGTCGTGAAATTTGCCGGGCAAACCCTGACGACCACTGTTCAGAATGACGGTTCCTGGAGCCTGACCGTTCCCGCCAGTGCGGTAAGCAGCCTGCCCGATGGCGCAGCAGAAATCACCGCGACCGTCACTAATATCAGCGGTAACACTGGCGACACCTCCCGCACCATTACCGTCGACAGTCAGGCGCCAGCCTTAAGTATCGATTCGCTGACCGCCGATAACGTCATCAACGCCGCCGAAAGTGGTCAGGATCTGCAAATCACTGGCACCACTGACGCCCAGCCGGGGCAGACGGTGACCGTCACGCTGAATGGGCAGACGTATCAGGGCGTCGTGCAGGCAGACGGCACCTGGAGTGTGACCGTACCTGCCGCCAACGTTGGCGCACTGGCTGACGGCAACGCCACGGTCACCGCCAGCGTGAACGATGTCGCAGGTAACCCGACCAGCGTCTCACGTGTGGCGCTGGTGGATGCCACGCCGCCCGTGGTGACCATTAATCCGGTGGCGAGCGATAACGTCATCAACACGCCGGAACACACCCAGGCGCAAATCATCAGTGGCACGGCCACCGGCGCGCAGGCTGGCGATATCGTCACTGTGACGTTGAATAATGTGAATTACACCACGGTGGTGGATGCTTCCGGCAACTGGAGTCTGGGCGTTCCGGCCTCGGTGGTCAGTGGGCTGGCGGACGGCAGTTATCCTGTCAACGTTTCAGTGACTGACCGCGCCGGAAACACGGGCAGCCAGTCACTGACCGTCACGGTCGATACCGCCGCGCCAGTAATTGGTATTAACACCATTGCTGGTGATGATGTGATAAACGCCAGCGAAAAAGGGGCCGATGTCCAGATTACCGGTACCAGCGATCAGCCAGCCAATACCGCCATCACCGTGACGCTGAACGGGCAAAATTACACCACCACGACCGACGCCTCCGGCAACTGGAGCGTCACCGTTCCGGCATCGGCGGTAACCGCACTGGGCCAGGCCAACTACACGGTAACGGCGGCGGTGACCAGCGGTATCGGCAACAGCACCACCGCCAGCCATAACGTGCTGGTCGACAGCGCGCTGCCCGGTGTGACCATTAACCCGGTGGCAACCGACGATATTATTAACGCCGCCGAAGCGGGCGTAGCGCAAACCATCAGCGGGCAGGTTACCGGAGCCGCCGTTGGCGACACAGTAACGATTACGTTGGGCGGTAATACTTACACCACCACCGTCCAGCCGGGATTAAGCTGGAGCGTGAGCGTTCCGGTGGCAGATATTCAGGCGTTGGGCAATGGTGATTTGACGGTGAACGCCTCGGTCACCAATCAAAATGGCAATACCGGTAGCGGCACGCGGGATATCACCATCGACGCTAATCTGCCCGGTCTGCGGGTCGATACGGTGGCGGGCGATGATGTGGTCAATATCATCGAACACGGGCAGGCGCTTGTTGTCACCGGCAGCAGCTCGGGGCTGGCAGAAGGCACGCCGCTTACCGTTACGATTAATAATGTGGACTACACCACTGCGGTGCAGGCCGATGGTAGCTGGAGCGTGGGCGTCACGGCGGCGCAGGTTAGCGCCTGGCCTGCGGGGACGGTTAATATTGCCGTTTCCGGGGAAAGTAGCGCCAACAACCCAGTGAGCATCACGCATCCGGTAACTGTCGATCTCACTCCGGCGGCGATCACCATCAACACCATCGCCGCGGACGACGTGATTAACGCCGCGGAAAAAGGCGCTGATTTAACCCTTTCCGGCACCACCACTAATGTAGAAGCAGGGCAAACGGTTACTGTGACCTTTGGCGGTAAAAACTACACCGCTACCGTGGCGAGCGATGGTAGCTGGACCGCCACCGTTCCCGCCGCCGATCTGGCGTCATTAACCGATGGCAGCGCCTCCGCGCAGGCCAGCGTCAGCAATATCAATGGCAATAGCGCCTCGGCGGTGCATAACTACAGCGTCGACAGCAGCGCGCCAACCATCATTATCAATACCGTTGCCAGCGACAATATCGTTAACGCCAGCGAAGCTGACGCGGGCGTGACGGTGAGCGGCACCACCACCGCTGAAGCGGGGCAGATTGTTACGATAACGCTTAACAGCCCGACCGTGCAGACGTATCAGGCAACGGTACAGGCCGACGGCAGCTGGAGTATTAATATTCCGGCGGCAGATCTTGAGGCATTGACGGATGGCAGCCACACCCTGACGGCGACGGTTAATGACAAAGCGGGCAACCCGGCGAGCACCACGCATAATCTGGCGGTGGATCTCACCGTTCCGGTACTCACCATCAACACCATTGCGGGCGACGATATTATTAACGCCACCGAGCACGGGCAGGCGCTGGTGATTTCCGGTTCCAGCACAGGCGGAGAGGCGGGAGATGTCGTCAGCGTCACGCTAAACAATAAAACTTACACCACCACCCTGGATGCCTCCGGCAACTGGAGCGTCGGCGTTCCGGCAGCGGACGTCACGGCGCTGGGCAGCGGCCCGCAAACCGTGACGGCGACCGTTACCGATGCGGCAGGCAACAGTGACAGCGAGACGCACACGGTTACCATTAACCTTACCGCGCCGACCATTGACATCAACACCATTGCCACCGATGACGTGATTAACGCCACCGAAAAAGGCGCGGACCTGCAAATTTCCGGCACCAGCAATCAGCCCGCAGGCACCACAATTACGCTGACGCTTAACGGGCAAAATTACTCCGCCACGACGGACGCCGCAGGCAACTGGATCACCACGGTGCCAGCCTCCGCCGTCGGTGCGCTGGGCGAAGCCAGTTACACGGTGACGGCGAACGTCACCGACATCGCAGGCAACAGCAATTCCGCCAGCCATAACGTGCAGGTTAATACCGCGTTGCCGGGTGTCACCATTAATCCGGTAGCGACTGACGATATTATTAACGCCGCCGAATCGGGCGTGGCGCAGACCATCAGCGGTCAGGTGACGGGCGCGGCGGCGGGCGATACGGTTACCGTGACGCTTGGCGGGAAAACCTACACCGCTACCGTGCAGGGGAATTTAAGCTGGAGCGTGGACGTTCCGGCAGCGGATATTCAGGCCATCGGTAATGGCGACCTCACGGTTAACGCCTCGGTGACCAACGGCGTTGGCAATACCGGCAGCGGTTCGCGCGATATAACTATCGATGCCAACCTGCCAGGTCTGCGCGTTGATACCGTGGCGGGCGATGATGTGGTCAATAGCATCGAGCATGGTCAGGCGCTGGTGATTACTGGTAGCAGCAGCGGGCTGGCGGCGGGCGCGGCACTGACGGTGGTGATTAACACGGTCACTTACGCTGCGACGGTATTAGCCGATGGCACGTGGAGCGTTGGTGTTCCGGCGGCAGATGTGGGCAACTGGCCTGCGGGGACGGTGAATATCACGGTTTCAGGCGCCAGTAGCGCCGGAAACCCGGTCACTATCACCCATCCGGTCACCGTCGATCTGGCGGCGGTGGCGATTTCCATTAACGCCGTTTCCGGCGACGATGTGATTAACGCCGCCGAAAAAGGGGCAGATTTAACCCTTTCCGGCAGCACTTCCGGCGTGGAAGCGGGGCAAACGGTCACTGTTACCTTTGGCGGTAAAACCTACACCGCCACCGTAGCGGGCGATGGTAGCTGGACAACCACCGTACCCGCCGCCGATCTCAGCGCGTTACGCGACGGCGACGCCACCGTGCAGGCCAGCGTCAGCACTATTAACGGCAACACGGCTTCGGCAACTCACGCTTACAGCGTCGATGCCACAGCCCCGACGCTTGCCATTAACACCATCGCCACCGACGATATTCTGAACGCCGCCGAGGCGGGCAATCCGCTAACCATCAGCGGCAGCAGTACCGCCGAAGCGGGGCAGACGGTAACCGTCACGCTTAATGGCGTGACTTACAGCGGCACCGTCCAGGCGGACGGCAGCTGGAGCGTCAGCGTACCGACGGCGGATCTCAGCAATCTGACCGCCAGCCAGTACACGGTCAGCGCCTCGGTAAGCGATAAAGCAGGTAACCCGGCGACCGCGACTCACGGTCTGGCGGTAGATCTCAGCGTTCCAGTGCTGACCATCAACACCGTCTCCGGCGATGACATTATTAACGCCGCCGAACACGGGCAGGCGCTGGTGATCTCCGGTTCCAGCACTGGCGGCGAAGCGGGCGATGTCATCACCGTCACGTTAAACAGTAAAACCTACACCACCACGCTGGACGCTTCCGGCAACTGGAGCGTCGGCGTTCCGCTGTCAGATGTCACTGCGCTGGGCAGCGGCCCGCAAACCATCACCGCCACTATTACCGATGTAGCAGGTAATAGCGATGATGCCAGCCGCACGGTCACTGTGAATCTCACCTCGCCAACCATTGGCATCAACACTATCGCCAGCGATGACGTCATTAACGCCACGGAAAAAGGCGCGGATCTGCAAATCACCGGCACCAGCAATCAGCCCGCAGGTACCACAATTACGGTGACGCTGAACGGGCAAAATTACACCGCCACCACAGATGCTTCCGGCAGCTGGAGCGCCACGGTGCCAGCGTCAGCGGTTAGCGCGTTGGGTGAAGCCAACTACACGGTAACGGCGAGCGTTACCGACACGGCAGGCAACAGCAATTCCGCCAGCCATAATGTGCTGGTCAACAGCGCACTGCCTGCCGTCACCATTAACGCGGTGGCGACCGACGATATTATCAACGCTGCCGAAGCGGGCAATGCGCAAACCATCAGCGGCCAGGTCACGGGTGCAGCGGCGGGCGATACGGTCACCGTGACGCTGGGCGGCAACACCTACACCGCCACCGTACAGACTAATTTAAGCTGGAGCGTTAGCGTGCCAGCGGCGGATATTCAGGCGCTGGGCAACGGTTCTCTGACGGTTAACGCTTCGGTCACCAATGGCGTTGGCAACACGGGCAGCGGCTCGCGAGACATCACTATCGACGCCAATCTGCCTGGCCTGCGTGTCGATACCGTAGCGGGTGATGATGTTATTAACAGCATTGAGCACAGTCAGGCGCTGGTGATTACCGGGAGCAGCACTGGACTGACGGCAGGAACGGCGTTAACGGTTGTGATCAACAACGTCACTTACGCTGCCACGGTTTTAGCCGATGGCACATGGAATCTCGGCGTTCCGGCGGCCGACGTCAGCAACTGGCCTGCGGGTACGGTGGATATTACGGTAAGCGGCACCAACAGCGCCGGAACAACCTCCACCATTACCCATTCGGTTACCGTCGATCTGGCGGCAGTCGCCATCACCATTAACACTCTCTCCGGCGATGATGTGATCAACGCCGTGGAGAAAGGCGAAACGCTGGTCGTAAGCGGCAGCACCAGCGGCGTGGAAGCCGGACAGACGGTGACCGTCACCTTTGGCGGTAAAAATTACACCACCACCGTGGAAGCCAACGGTAGCTGGACGGTGAATGTACCGCCTGCCGATCTCGCTGCGTTGCCAGACGGCGCGGGCAACGTGCAGGCGAACGTCAGCAATATTAACGGCAACAGCGCCCAGGCGACTCATGCTTTCAGCGTCGATGGCACCGCGCCGATCATTACCATCAATACCATCGCCAGCGACGATATTCTTAATGTGAGCGAAGCGGGCGCGGGGATCACCATCAGCGGCACCACCACGGCGCAGGCCGGGCAGACGCTGACCGTCACGCTCAATAACAACACGTACCAGACCACCGTCCAGGCCGATGGCACCTGGAGCGTGAATGTTCCGGCAACGGATTTAAGCGGACTGACCGCCAGCAGTTATACCGTGACCGCCACAGTGAGCGATAAAGCGGGTAACCCGGCAAGCGCTGACCACGCGCTGGCAGTGGACGTTACCGCGCCGGATCTCACCATTAACACCGTCGCGGGCGATGACATTATCAACGCCATCGAACACGGGCAGGCGCTGGTCGTCAGCGGCACCAGTACGGGCGCGGCGGTGGGTGATGTGGTCACGGTTAACCTGAACGGTAAAAACTACACCACCACGCTGGACGCCTCCGGTAACTGGAGCGTGGGCATTCCGGCGGCAGATGTGACGGCGCTGGCAACCGGAAGCCGGACCATCACCGCCAGCCTGAGCGATCGCGCGGGCAACAGCGACAGCACGACTCACGATGTGACCGTTGATCTCAGCGGCCCGACGCTGACCATCAACACCGTCTCCGGTGATGACATTATTAATAATGCAGAGAAAACCCAGGATCTAATCATCAGCGGCGGCTCCAGCGGCCTGGCGACGGGCTCCACGGTCACCGTGATGTTGAACGGCCTGGCTTACAGCGCCACCACCGACGGTTCCGGCAACTGGAGCGTTACCGTGCCAGCTTCGGCAGTCGGTGCCTTGGGCGAGGCAGTGTATCAAATTAGCGCCAGCGCCACCGACAGCGCAGGCAACAGCGGCAGTACCACCCATACGGTGAATGTCGAATCACTCCTGCCTGGGGTAATCATTAACACCGTAGCAGGTGATGACATTATCAACGCCGCTGAAATTGCCGTTAACCAGACCATCAGCGGTCAGGTTACGGGGACGGCAGCAGCAGGGGACACGGTCACTATCACGCTCGGCGGTAATCAATACACAGCCACCGTGCAGCCAGATTTAAGCTGGAGCGTCAGCGTACCGACGGCTGATTTGCAGGCGTTAGGTAACGGTGAGCTGACCATCACCGCCTCGGTCACCAACACCACAGGCAATACCGGCACCGCCACACACGACATCGTGATAGACGCCAACCTGCCAGGTCTGCGCGTCGATACCGTAGCAGGCGATGATGTGGTCAATATTATCGAGCACGGTCAGGCGCTGGTGGTAACCGGCAGCAGTACCGGACTGGCGGTGGGAACGCCACTGACAGTGGAAATCAACAACGTCACCTACGGCGCAACGGTACTCGCCGATGGCAGCTGGAGCGTCGGCGTTCCGGCGGGAGATGTCGCAAACTGGCCTGCGGGGACGGTTAATATTGCCGTCTCTGGCACTAATACTGCTGGAACCACAACCAGCATCAGCCATCCAGTTACGGTCGATCTCGCTGCCGTCGCTATCACCATCAATACCCTTTCCGGCGACGATGTAATTAACGCCACCGAGAAAGGCAGCGATTTGCAGCTCTCCGGCACCACCTCCGGCGTGGAAGCGGGGCAGACCATCACCGTTATTTTCGGCGGCAAAAGCTACACCACCACGGTTGCGGCGGATGATACCTGGGGGCTGACGATCCCCGCCGCCGATCTCGCAACCTTGCCGGACGGTGCAGCAAACGTACAAGCCAGCGTCAGCAACGTAGCTGGCAACATCGCCCAGGCAACACATGCTTACAGCGTTGATGCCACCGCGCCATCCGTTACTATCAACACCATCGCCTCGGACGATATTCTTAATGCCGCTGAAGCCGGAACGGCGCTGACCATCAGCGGCACCAGTACGGCAGAAGCCGGGCAGACGGTGACCGTGACGCTAAACGGCGTCAGTTACAGCGGGAACGTACAGGCTGACGGTAGCTGGAGCGTCAGCGTACCAACTGGCGATTTAGCCAACCTCACCGCAAGCCCCTATACGGTGAGCGCGGCGGTCAGCGACAAAGCCGGAAATCCGGCCTCGGCAACGCATAATCTGACGGTAGATCTCGTTGCCCCAGTCGTCACCATTAACACGGTGGCGGGCGATGACATCATCAACGCCACGGAACATGCTCAGGCGCAGATTATCAGCGGCTCGGCAACGGGCGCGACCACCGGTAACACGGTTTCCGTGACGATTGGCGCCAACACGTATACCACCGTGCTGGACGCCAACGGCAACTGGAGCATCGGCGTGCCTGCCAGCGTGATTTCCGCGCTGGCGCAGGGCGATGTGACCATTACCGCCACGGTCACCGACTCCGCAGGTAACAGCGGCACAGCCTCGCACACTGTCAGCGTGGCGCTCGGCGCACCCGTGCTCGGCATCAACACCATTGCCGTCGATGACATTATCAACGCCACGGAGAAAGGTGCGGATCTGGCGATTTCCGGCACCAGCAACCAGCCTGCGGGTACGCAGGTAACCGTTACGCTCAACGGGCAAAATTACACCACTACTGCCGATGCCTCAGGTAACTGGAGCGTGACCGTTCCAGCGTCTGCGGTTGGTACGCTCGGTGAAGCGACTTACACGGTGACCGCCGCCGCTACTGACTCAGTTGGCAACAGCGGTTCCACCAGCCATAACGTGCAGGTCAATACCGCGCTACCTGGCGTCACCATTAACGTTGTGGCGAGCGACGATATTATTAACGCTGCCGAAGCGGGCGCGGGCCAGACCATCAGCGGTCAGGTCACAGGTGCGGCGGCGGGCGACACGGTAACCGTCACGCTCGGCGGGGCGACTTACACCGCCACGGTGCAGGCGAATTTAAGCTGGAGTATTAATGTTCCGGCAGCCGCTTTACAGGCATTGGGCAACGGCGAACTGACCATTTCGGCTTCGGTAACGAACAGCGTAGGCAACACCGGTAGCGGCACGCGCGAAATCACCATCGACGCGAATCTTCCCGGTCTGCGGGTCGATACTGTCGCTGGCGATGATGTGGTCAACATTATCGAGCACGGGCAGGCGCTGGTGATTACCGGCAGCAGTTCCGGCCTGGCGGCGGGCAGCAACGTCACGCTGACCATTAACGGGCAAACGTATGTTGCGGCGGTACTGGCGGATGGCACCTGGAGCGTCGGCGTTCCGGCGGTGGATGTCAGCGCCTGGCCTGCGGGGACGGTCACAATTACGGCGAGCGGTAGCACCACCGCCGGAAACCCGGTCAGCGTTACGCATCCGGTGACTGTCGATCTCTCGGCGATTGCCGTCAGCATCAACGCCATTACCGCCGATGATGTGATTAACGCCGCTGAAAAAGGCGCGGCGTTAACGCTCTCCGGCAGCACTTCCGGCGTGGAGGCTGGTCAAACGGTTACCGTCACCTTTGGCGGCAAAACCTACACAGCAAGCGTCGCGGCGAATGGTTCCTGGAGTACCACGGTTCCGGCGGCGGATATGGCAGCCCTGCGTGAGGGCGATGCCAGCGCACAGGCCAGCGTCAGCAATGTTAACGGCAACAGCGCCACCACGACCCACGCTTACAGCGTCGATGCCAGCGCGCCAACGGTGACCATCAACGCTATTGCGGGTGACGATATTCTTAATGCCGCCGAAGCCGGAGCGGCGCTGACCATCACCGGCAGCAGCACGGCGGAAGCGGGGCAGACAGTGACCGTCACGCTCAATGGTGCAAACTATACCGGCACCGTACAAACGGATGGCAGCTGGAGCGTCAGCGTGCCGCCAGCCGACTTAAGCGCGCTGACCGCCAGCAACTACACCGTCAGCGCGGCAGTGAGCGACAAGGCCGGAAACCCGGCCTCGGTTAATCACAACCTGACGGTGGATACTTCCGTTCCGGTCGTCACCATCAACACGGTGGCGGGCGATGATGTGATCAACGCGACGGAACACGCCCAGGCGCAGATTATCAGCGGCTCCGCTACTGGCGCGGCAACCGGTAGCACCGTGACGGTGACTATCGGCACAAACACCTTTACCACCGTGCTGGATGCCAGCGGTAACTGGAGCGTCGGTGTCCCGGCAAGC
Source organism: Escherichia sp. E4736 (assembly GCF_005781225.1). NCBI lineage: Bacteria > Pseudomonadati > Pseudomonadota > Gammaproteobacteria > Enterobacterales > Enterobacteriaceae > Escherichia > Escherichia sp. E4736. The sequence continues at coordinate 140,205 of NZ_VATT01000018.1, forward strand.
GTCGTCTCGGCACTGGCGAACGGCACGGTGACCATTAACGCCAGCGTCACCGATGCCGCCGGAAACAGCGGCAGCGCCACGCATCAGGTGACGGTCAATACTGGCCTGCCGTCAATTACCTTTAACGCCATCAGCGGCGATAACGTCCTGAACGCCGATGAAAAAGGCCAGCCGTTGACCATTAGCGGTAGCAGTACGGGGCTGGCGACAGGCGCACAGGTTACCGTCACGCTCAACGGTCATAACTACAGCGCCACCACCGACGCAGCAGGCAACTGGACCTTAACCGTTCCGGTGAGCGATCTGGCGGCTTTAGGCCAGGCAAACTATACCGTCAGCGCCAGCGCCACCAGTCCGGCAGGCAACACCGCCAGTAGCCAGGCGAATTTACTGGTCGACAGCGGCCTGCCGGGCGTCACCATCAATACTGTGGCGGGTGACGATATTATCAACGCCGCTGAAGCGGGGGCCGATCAAACCATCAGCGGGGTAGTGACCCGCGCCGCCGCTGGCGATACGGTCACCGTGACGCTGGGCGGCAACACTTACACCACCACGGTACAGGGCAACTTAAGCTGGAGTATCAGCGTTCCTGCAGCCGATCTCCAGGCGCTGGGCAATGGTGATTTGACCATTACCGCCTCGGTCACCAACGCGAATGGCAATACGGGTAGCGGCACGCGGGATATCACCATTGACGCCAACCTGCCTGGACTGCGGGTGGATACCGTGGCGGGCGATGATATCGTCAACAGCATCGAGCACGGACAGGCACTGGTAATCACTGGCGGCAGCAGCGGTCTGAATGCCGGCGCCGTGCTGACGGTCACCATCAACAACGTGGCCTATGCTGCCACGGTACAGGCAGATGGGAGCTGGAGCATAGGCATTCCGGCAGCAAACGTCAGCGCCTGGCCTGCGGGGCAGTTAACCGTTGACGTGGCCGGCCAGAGCAGCGCCGGAAATCCAGTCAACGTCAGCCATCCATTCACCGTCGATTTAACGGCGGTGGCGATCAGCATCAATACGGTCGCCAGCGATGACGTAATTAACGCGGCGGAAAAAGGTGCCGGGCTGACCCTTTCCGGCACCACCAGCGGGATTGAAAGCGGGCAAACCGTTACCGTTACCTTTGGCGGCAAAACCTACACCGCAAGCGTCGCCGCTAACGGGAGCTGGAGTGTAACGGTTCCGGCGGCGGATCTGGCAACTCTGCCAGACGGCGCGGCGAACGTGCAGGCCAGCGTCAGCAGCGCGAGCGGCAACAGTGCCTCGGCGACCCATGCGTATAGCGTTGACGCCAGCGTGCCGACGCTCACCATTAATACCATCGCCAGCGACGATATTCTTAACGCCACGGAGGCCGGAAGCCCGCTCACCATCAGCGGCACCAGCACCGCCGAAACCGGGCAGACGGTCACCGTCACCCTTAATGGCGCAACCTACAGCGGTAATGTACAGGCGGACGGTAGCTGGAGCATCAGCGTTCCCACCTCAGCCTTAGGTGCGCTGACCGCAAGCAATTACACCGTCAGCGCCACAGTCAATGACAAAGCGGGTAACCCCGGCAGCGCCAGCCATAATCTGGCGATAGACACCACCGCGCCCGTTCTCACCATTAACACCGTGGCGGGCGATGACATCATCAACGACGCCGAACACGGGCAGGCGCTGGTGATTTCCGGCACCAGCACGGGCGGGGAAGCGGGCGATGTGGTGAGCGTCGTGCTCAACGGCAAAACCTACACCACCACCCTGGATGCCTCCGGCAACTGGAGCGTCGGCGTCCCGGCGGCGGATGTTACGGCACTCGGTAGCGGTGCGCAGACGATCACCGCCAGCGTCAGCGATCGGGCGGGCAACAGCGACGACGCCAGCCGCACCGTTACCGTCAGCCTCACCGCGCCAGTGATTAGCATCAACACCATCGCGGGTGATGACGTGATCAACGCCACTGAAAAAGGATTGAATCTGGCGCTTTCCGGCACCAGCGATCAACCTGCGGGCACGGCGATCACCGTGACGCTGAACGGACAAAACTACAGCACTACCACCGACGCTTCCGGCAACTGGAGCGTTACCGTACCCGCCTCGGCAGTCAGTGCGCTGGGCGAAGCTACCTATAGCGTGACGGCGAGCGTCACCAACGCCCAGGGCAACAGCAGCACCGCCAGCCATAACGTGCAGGTCAATACCGCGCTGCCGGGTGTGACCATTAATCCGGTGGCGACGGACGATATTATCAATGCCGCCGAAGCAGGCAGCGCACAAACCATCAGCGGTCAGGTAACCGGTGCGGCGGCGGGCAGCACCGTCACCGTTGAACTGGGCGGTAAAACTTACACCGCCACCGTCCAGCCAGATTTAAGCTGGAACGTGAGCGTACCAGCCGCCGACTGGCAGGCGCTGGGCAACGGAGAGTTAACCGTTAACGCCTCGGTGACCAACGCCGTTGGCAACACCGGCAGCGGCACGCGCGATATCGCCATCGATGCCAGTCTGCCAGGTCTGCGAGTCGATACCGTTGCAGGCGATGATGTGGTCAATATCATCGAGCACGGTCAGGCGCAGGTGATTACTGGCAGCAGTTCAGGTTTTGCCGCAGGTACGGCGTTGACGGTGGTGATTAATAACCAAACTTACGCCGCCACGGTGCTGGCGAACGGCACCTGGAGCGTCGGCGTTCCGGCGGCGGATGTCAGCAACTGGCCTGCGGGAACGCTGAACATTAGCGTGAGCGGCGCGAACAGTGCCGGAACGCAAACCAGCATTACCCATCCGGTCACGGTTGATCTCACTACCGTCGCCATCAGCATGAACAGCATCACCAGCGATGATGTGATTAACGCCGCCGAAAAAGGCGCGGCGCTAACGCTCTCCGGCAGCACGTCCGGCGTCGAAGCGGGGCAAACCGTTACCGTCACCTTTGGTGGCAAAACCTACACCACCACGGTGGCAGCAAACGGTAGCTGGAGCACCACCGTTCCGGCTGCGGATATGGCGACGTTGCGTGACGGTGATGCCAGCGCTCAGGTGCGGGTGACCAACGTTAATGGCAACAGCGCCACGGCAACACATGAATACAGCGTCGATAGCGCCGCGCCGATCGTCACCATCAACACGATAGCCAGCGATAACATCATCAACGCCAGCGAAGCCGCGGCGGGCGTAACGGTGTCTGGCACCAGTACGGCGGAAACGGGGCAGACGCTGACCGTCACGCTTAACGGCAGTAACTACCAGACCACGGTGCAGGCGGACGGTAGCTGGAGCTTAACGCTGCCTGCCAGCGCCTTAACCACGCTTGCTAATAACGGCTACACCCTGACCGCCACGGTCAGCGATCTGGCGGGTAACCCCGGCAGCGCCAGCAAAGGCGTGACCGTCGATACCACCGCGCCCGTCATCAGCTTTAACACCGTGGCGGGCGATGATGTGATTAACAACGTCGAACATACTCAGGCGCAGATTATCAGCGGCACCGCCACGGGCGCGGTCGCGGGCGACCGCCTGGTGGTGACCATCGCCGGGCAGCAGTACGTTACCAGCACCGATGCCAGCGGCAACTGGAGCGTTGGCGTGCCAGCCAGTGTGATTTCCGGCCTTGCGGACGGCACGGTGACCATCAGCGCCACCATCACCGATAGCGCAGGCAACAGCAGCACGCAGACGCACAACGTGCAGGTGAACACGGCGGTGGTGTCGCTCTCGGTCAGCACCATCAGCGGCGATAACCTTATTAACGCCGCCGAAGCAGGCAATGTGCTGACCCTTAGCGGCACTGGCACTAATTTTGCGACAGGCACGGTGGTGACCGTGTTGCTTAACGGCAAAGGCTACAGCGCCACTATTCAAAGCAACGGGAGCTGGAGCGTGAATGTGCCAGCGGCAGACGTTGCGGCGCTGGCGGATGGTACCAGCTACACGGTCAGCGCTTCCGCTCAGGACAGCGCCGGAAACAGCGCCACGGCCTCGCGCAGCGTAGCGGTGGATCTCACCGCACCGATTATCAGCATTAACACCGTTTCGACGGACGATCGACTCAACGCCGCCGAACAGCAGCAGCCGTTAACCCTTAACGGCTCGACCAGCGCGGAAGTGGGGCAGACGGTCACCGTCACCTTTGGCGGCAAAACCTACACCGCCACGGTTGCTGCCAATGGCACCTGGGCGCTGAACGTGCCTGCGGCGGATCTGGCAGCGCTCGGGCAGGGCGCGCAGACCATTACCGCCAGCGTGAACGATCGCGCGGGCAACCCCGGACAGGCCACGCACGCTCTGACCGTTGACACCGTTGCGCCAACGGTGACCATCGCCACCGTGGCGGGTGACGATATTATCAACAACGCCGAGCAGCTTGCCGGGCAGACCATCAGCGGCACCACCACCGCCGAAGTGGGTCAGACGGTGACCGTCACCTTTAACGGTCAGAGCTGGACCGCCACGGTCGGCAGCGGCGGAAGCTGGTCGGTCTTTATTCCGGCGCAGCAGTTTACCGGATTAAGCGACGGCAGCTACACCATTAGCGCGACGGTCAGCGATCAGGCGGGAAACCCCGGTAGCGCCAGCCGTGGCGTGACGTTGAACGGCGATGTGCCTACCGTCACCATCAACACTTTTGCGGGCGACGATGTAGTGAACGCGGCGGAACATGGCTCGTCGCTGGTGATCAGCGGCACCACCACCGCCCCAGTTGGGCAGACGCTGACCCTGACCTTAAACGGCAAAACCTACACCACCACCGTGCAGACGGGCGGTAGCTGGAGCTACACGCTCGGCAGCGCCGATGTCACTGCGCTGGCGGACGGCAACGCCTACGTGATTAACGCCTCGGTGAGCAACGCCATTGGCAACACCGGCATCAGTAATCACACTATTACCGTCGATCTCAGCGCCCCGGCGATGGGCATTAATATTGATTCCCTGCAAGCAGACACCGGGCTTAGCGCCAGCGACTTTATCACCAGCGTCAGTCCGGTGGTGGTCAACGGCTCGCTCACCGCCGCGCTTGCCAGTAACGAGACGGCGCAAATCAGTATCGACGGCGGCGTAACCTGGACCACGCTTACCGTCACTGGCACGACCTGGCGCTATAACGACAGCCGCACGCTGACCGATGGCAACTATCTCTATCAGGTGCGGGTGATTGACGCAGCGGGCAACGTTGGCGCGACCGACAGCCAGAACGTGGTGATCGACACCATCGCGCCAGATCCAGCAGTAAAAACCATCGCCATCAGCGCGATCACCACCGATACCGGATTGATCACTAACGATTTTATCACCAGCGACACGACGCTTGCGGTGAGCGGCACGCTGGGGGCGACGCTGGCTGCCGGTGAGTTCGCGCAAATCAGCATCGACGGCGGCACCACCTGGCAGAATCTGTCGGTAAGCGGATTAACCTGGACGTACCTTGACGGACGCACGCTGGCTGACGGTAACTACAACTATCAGGTGCGGGTGATCGACACCGCCGGAAATATCGGTGCGACCGCCAGCCAGATTGTCACCGTTGACACCACCGCGCCGCTGGCGAGCAAAACCATCGCCATTGCGGGCATCAGCGATGACACCGGGTTAAGCAGCAGCGATTTTGTTACTCGCGACACCACGCTGACCGTGCGCGGTACGCTCGGTGCGGCGCTGGCCGCTGATGAACGGGCGCAAATCAGCCTCGACGGCGGTGTCACCTGGACAACCTTAACCGTTATCGGCACCAGCTGGAGCTATGCCGACGGTCGCACACTGACCGACGGCACCTGGAACTACACGGTGCGGGTGGTGGATCTGGCGGGGAATGTTGGGCAGACCGCAACGCAAAACGTGGTGGTCGACACCACCAGCCCGGAAGCGGCGAAAAGCATCACCATTACCGGCATCAGCGATGACACCGGAGCCAGCAGCAGCGATTTTATTACCAGCGATACCTCGCTTACCGTGCGCGGCGTACTGGGCGCGGCGCTCGGCACTAATGAATTCGCGCAAATCAGCACCGACAACGGTGCAACCTGGGTGAACGTAACGCTGGCGGCAGACGGCTTGAACTGGAGTTACGTTGACGGACGCACGCTAACGAATGGCACGACGACCTGGCAGGTACGAGTGGTCGATCTGGCGGGCAACGTTGGCGCAACCGGCAGCCAGTCGGCGCAGATTGACACCGTTAACCCGGCGCAGGTGTTGACCATCGCCAGCATCAGCACCGACACGGGGAGTTCGTCCACCGACTTTATCACCAGTGATACCTCGCTCACGCTGACCGGTTCGCTGGGGGCGGGGCTTGCCAGCGGCGAAGTGGCGCAGATTAGCCTTGATGGCGGTGCGACCTGGACCACGCTCACTACCAACGGCACGCAGTGGACTTACACCGACAGCCGCACGCTGGCCGATGGCAGCTATGTTTATCAGGTGCGGGTGCTGGATCTGGCGGGAAATACCGGCCCGGTGGTGTCGAAAACGGTGGTGGTCGATACGATTAACCCCACCGCCACGCCAACTATTGTGTCGTATACCGATGATGTCGGGCAGCGGCAGGGGACGTTAAGCAGTTCGCAGGCCACTGACGATACTACTCCGTTGCTGAACGGCGTGCTCTCCGGCCCGCTGGCCAGCGGTGAAGTGGTTTACCTCTACCGTAACGGTCTGCTGTTAGGCGCGGTGACGATGGTCGGCGCGCTGAACTGGACCTACAGCGACAGCGGTCTGGTCAGCGGCGCCTATACCTACAGCGCGCGGGTAGTGGATCTGGCAGGGAATATCACCTCCTCCAGTGATTTTATCCTGACGGTCGATACTTCTATTCCGACCACGCTGGCGCAAATCACCAGCCAGACCACGCGCGATACCACGCCGATTATCAGCGGGGTGATCACTGCCGCGCTCGCCAGCGGGCAGTATGTCGAAGTGGTCATCAATGGCAAAACCTACACCTCGCAGCCGGGCGGTGCGGTGGTAGTCGATCCGGCGCATAACACCTGGTATGTGCAGTTACCGGATACCGATGTGTTGGCGGCGTCCGCGACCGCCTATAACGTCACCGCGCAGGTAAAAAGCTCGGCGGGCAACGGCAACACCGCCAACGTCAGCAACGGCACGGTGACGGTCAACGCGGCGATTGATTACACGCCCGCCTGGACAACTGCCAATAAAACGACCGCCTGGGGGCTGACCTACGGCCTCGACAACCACGGGATGTGGACGGTGCTGGCTAACCAGCAAATTATGCAATCAACCGATCCGCTCACCTGGTCGAAGACCGCACTGACGCTGGTGCAAAGCGGCAACAACTACGCCACCAGTTCAATTGCCGATTATGACCGTAACGGCACGGGCGATCTGTTTATCACCCGTGATGACTACGGTACGGGCTATATCAACGGCTTTACCAACAACGGCGACGGCACCTTTTCCAGCGCGATTCAGGTGAACGTCGGCACGCTGACGTGGTATGGCTCGATTGTGGCGTTTGATAAAGAGGGCGACGGCTATCTCGATTTCTGGATTGGCGACGCAGGCGGGCCGGACTCCAACACCTTCCTGTGGAATAACGCAGGCACCTTGGTAGGCAACTCCACCACCGCCAACAACGGAGGGAGCGCCACGGTCGGCGGGGTGGTGAACGGCTATCTTTCCCTTAACGAAGGTTCCGGCGTCGATCTCAACAATGACGGCAGGGTAGACCTGGTTCAGCACACCTTCAACCTGAATAACTACTACACCCTTTCATCGCTCATCAGCCAGGGCAACGGCACGTTTGTCTGGGGACAAAACACCATCAACACCTTCCTCAGCGTTGCAGGCAGCGGCGGTAACTCGACGTCTGTCTCCATGACCTGGGCCGATTTTGACGGTGACGGCGATATGGATCTGTTCCTGCCCGCCAGCCAGGGAAGAGCTAACTACGGCTCGCTGTTATTCAATACCAACGGCGTGTTGGGGAATCCGGTGGCGGTGGGCGCAACGGGTACAACCTATGCCAGCCAGTTCAGCGTGGCAGTGGACTGGGATCATGACGGGTTAATGGATATCGCGCGTATTGCTCAGACCGGGCAGTCGTACCTCTATACTAACGTCAGTAATGCCAGTAACTGGACACAATCTACCCTCGGCGGCAGCCAGAGCGGTATCACCAGCGGCGTGGCGGCAATGGACTACGACTGGGACGGCGCGGTGGATGTGCTGGTGACCAAACAGTCGGGCAGCGTGTTCCTGATCCGTAACACCAACACGGTGAGCTACGGCACCTCGCTGCACCTGCGCATCACCGATCCCAACGGCATTAACGTCTATTACGGTAATACCGTAAAACTCTACAACTCGGCGGGAGTGCTGGTCGCTACGCAAATCATCAACCCGCAGTCGGGGATGGGCGTCAACGACACCTCGGCGCTGGTCAATTTCTACGGGCTGAATGCCGGAGAAACCTACAACGCGGTGCTGATCAAATCCACCGGCACCACTGCCAGCAATATTGACCAGACGGTGAATACCAGTTGGGGCGGTTTACATGCCACAGATGCTACCCACGCTTACGATCTCAGCGCCGAAGCAGGCACGGCGAGCAACAACGGTAAGTTCGTCGGCACGGGCTATAACGACACCTTCTTCGCTACTGCTGGCACCGACACCTACGACGGTTCCGGCGGCTGGGTGTACAGCTCCGGCACCGGGACCTGGCTGGCGAACGGCGGAATGGACGTGGTCGATTTCCGCCTCTCCACAGTGGGGATCACCGCCAACTTAAGCACCACCACTGCCCAGGCGACCGGCTTTAACACCTCGACATTTACCAATATCGAAGGCATTTCCGGCTCCAACTTTAACGACACCCTGACGGGCAGCAGCGGCGATAACCAACTGGAAGGGCGCGGCGGTAACGACACCATCAACATCGGCAACGGGGGCCATGACACCTTGCTCTATAAACTGCTCAACGCCAGCGATGCCACTGGCGGCAATGGCTCGGACGTGGTGAATGGCTTTACGGTAGGGACATGGGAAGGCACCGCCGACACCGATCGCATTGATATCCGCGAGCTGTTACAGGGCAGCGGCTATACCGGTAATGGCAAAGCCAGCTACGTCAACGGCGTGGCGACGCTGGATGCGCAGGCCGGAAACATCGGTGATTTTGTCAAAGTCACCCAGAGCGGCAGCGACACCATCGTGCAGATCGACCGCGACGGCACGGGCGGCACTTTTGCGGCAACTAACGTGGTCACGCTGACGGGCGTGCATACCGACCTCGCCACTTTGCTGGCGAATCATCAGTTGATGGTGGTGTAGATAATGAAAAAAAATGCCCAGTCCGTGGAAGCCTGGCTGGAGGCGATGATCGCCGTGGCGCGCTATTATCGCCTTGATTTTTCACAGGAGAACGTGCGCGCGACCGTCAACTGGGAGCGCGACAGCAAGCGGGAAGAGTTACTTACCGACATGGCGCGGCAACTGGGAATGGGGCTGCGATTGGTGGAGTTTTCTGCCGATTCGCTTAACCCGTGGCGGCTGCCGCTGATTGCGGTTTTTGATAATCAGCAGATTGGCGTAATCACCCGCCGCGACAACCACGACAATATCAGCATTCAGTTCAGCGGTGACGAAGGGCTGGAAACCACGCTGAACGTCGCGGATATTGAAGATAAAATCGTCGAACTGGCACTGCTGCGCCCGCTCAGCGCCATCCCTGATGCGCGGGTGGATGACTACATTCGCCCGTATCAGGCGAACTGGTTCTGGAGTCTGTCGCTGAAAGACTGGCGGCGCTACGGTGACATTATGCTGGCCTCGCTGGTGGCAAACGTGCTGGCGCTGGCAGCGATGATTTTCTCGATGCAGGTTTACGACCGCGTCGTTCCGGCGCAATCCTACCCGACGCTGTGGGTGCTGTTCGCCGGGGTGATGATGGCGATTCTGTTTGAGTTCTGTATGCGCATGGTGCGCACGCACCTCTCGGATATGATTGGCAAGCGGGCGGATCTGCGCATTTCGGATCGCGTTTTTGGTCACGCATTACGGCTGAAAAACAACGTGCGATCGAAATCCACCGGATCGTTTATCTCACAAATCCGCGAACTGGAATCGGTACGGGAGCTTATTACTTCCACCACCATTGGCGCGGTGGCGGATCTGCCGTTCTTCCTGCTGTTTGTCTTTATTCTGTGGATGATCGGCGGCTGGCTGGTGTTGGTGGTTCTGCTGGCTCTACCGTTATTGGTGATCCCCGGTCTGCTGATTCAACGCCCGCTGGCGCGGCTGGCGAACGAAGGAATGCGCGAGTCAGCGGTACGCAACGCTACGCTGGTGGAAGCGGTGCAGTCGATTGAAGACATTAAACTGCTGCGCGCCGAGCAGCGTTTTCAGAATCAGTGGAATCACACCAACGACGTAGCCTCGTCCATCAGCATGAAGCAACGCTTTCTCACCGGGCTGCTGCTCACCTGGACGCAGGAAGTGCAATCCATCGTCTACGTGGTGGTGCTGTTGGTGGGCTGCTTTATGGTGATGAACGGCGACATGACCACTGGCGCACTGGTCGGGACGACGATCCTGGCTTCGCGCACCATCGCGCCGCTGTCGCAGATATCCGGCGTGCTCTCGCGCTGGCAGCAGGCGAAAGTAGCGCGTAATGGCCTTGATGAACTGATGAAGCGCCCGGTGGATCAGCCGGAACACGGCAAACTGGTGCATAAAGCGGTGCTGCACGGCAATTATCAGTTCAGCAACGCGGTATTTTATTACGACGAAGAAGAGAAGATTGCCGATGTGGCGATTGGCAAACTCAACATTCAGGCTGGTGAGAAAATCGCCATTCTTGGCCGCAACGGCGCGGGTAAATCGACGCTACTGCAAATGCTCGCCGGAATGCGTATCGCCCAGCAGGGGCAGGTGCTGCTGGATAACATCAGCATCGGGCAGCTTGATCCGGCGGATCTGCGCCGCGACATGGGGCTGCTCAGCCAGACCGGGCGACTGTTCTTCGGCTCGCTGCGGGAAAACCTCACCATGGGGATGCCAGAGGCCAGCGATGAAGATATCGAACGCGCGTTAACCCTCAGCGGGGCGCTGCCCTTTGTGCAGAAGCAGAAAAACGGCCTCAACTACATGATTCAGGAAGGGGGATTTGGCCTCTCTGGCGGTCAGCGGCAAACGCTGCTGCTGGCGCGGCTCCTTATCTCTCAACCGAATATCGTCCTGCTCGACGAACCCAGCGCCTCGCTGGATGAAATGGCGGAAGCGCATTTAATCGAACAACTGAAACAGTGGATTGGTCATCGCACGCTGGTCATCGCCACTCACCGCACGGCGATGCTGCAACTGGTGGACAGGATAATCGTGATGGATCAGGGGCGGATTGTGATGGATGGCGCGAAAGAGGCCATTTTGCGTGAACAGGGCGAACCCACGGCGCGACGGGTGGTGTTGCAGGAGAAGAATAAGGGGTCTGCCGCATGAACGGACAACTGCAATATAACCGTGGCCTGACTGAACCCCGTCTGCCGCGTTCGGCGCTGGCGGTACGTGTGACCGTCGTCATGCTGCTCTGTTTTCTCGGCTGGGCGTGGTATTTCCAGCTTGATGAAGTCACTACCGGTAGCGGCACCGTAGAACCTTCCGGGCGTGAACAGGTGGTGCAGTCGCTGGAAGGCGGGATTTTGTATCATCTCGACGTGAAGGTGGGCGATATTGTTGAGCAAGGCCAGCCGCTGGCGCAGCTTAACCGCACCAAAACCGAATCCGACGTGCAGGAAGCAATGTCGCGGCTGTACGCGGCGCTGGCGACCTCGGCGCGGCTGCGGGCAGAAGTGAGCAATAAAGCGCTGGTGTTCCCCGACGAACTGAATAAATTCCCCGAACTTATCGAGTCGGAAACGGCGTTGTACAACACTCGCCGCGACGGGCTGAACAAAGCAACCACCGGGCTGACACAAGGAATTAGCCTGGTCAATCGCGAACTGGCGATGACCCAGCCGCTGGTGAAACAGGGGGCGGCGAGCAGCGTCGAAGTGCTGCGTTTGCAACGCCAGGCCAATGAACTGGAAAACAAACTCAGCGACGTGCGCACGCAATATTACGTTCAGGCACGGGAAGAGTTAGCAAAAGCCAACGAAGAGGTCGAAACCCAGCGTTCGGTGATCCGCGGGCGGGAAGACTCTCTCACCAGGCTGGACTTTACCGCGCCGGTGCGTGGCATTGTCAAAGACATTGACGTCACTACGGTTGGCGGCGTCATCGCCCCCGGTGGTAAACTCATGACCATCGTGCCGCTGGATGAGCAACTGCTGATTGAGGCGAAAATCTCCCCGCGCGATGTGGCGTTTATCCATCCGGGGCAAAAATCACTGGTGAAAATAACCGCTTACGATTACTCCATCTATGGCGGCTTACCAGGAGAAGTTGCGGTGATTTCACCGGACACCATTCAGGATGAAGTACGGCGCGATGTTTATTACTATCGAGTGTACATTCGCACCTTCAGCAACCATCTGGAAAATAAACATAAACAGCAGTTTCCGATATTCCCCGGTATGGTGGCGACGGTCGATATCCGCACGGGTAAAAAAAGCGTGCTGGATTATCTGTTGAAACCCTTTAACAAAGCACAGGAGGCGTTGCGCGAACGATGAACATTAGCGATGTGGCAAAAATTACCGGCCTGACCAGCAAAGCCATTCGCTTCTATGAAGAGAAGGGACTGGTGACACCGCCGATGCGCAGCGAAAACGGTTATCGCACCTACACGCAGCAGCATCTCAACGAACTGACCTTACTGCGCCAGGCACGCCAGGTGGGCTTTAACCTGGAAGAGAGTGGCGAACTGGTGAATCTGTTTAACGACCCGCAGCGTCATAGCGCCGATGTAAAACGGCGCACGCTGGAGAAAGTCGCGGAGATCGAGCGACATATTGAAGAGCTGCAAGCCATGCGCGACCAGCTACTGGCATTGGCGAATGCCTGCCCCGGCGATGACAGCGCCGACTGCCCGATTATCGAAAATCTCTCCGGCTGCTGTCATCATCGGGCGGGGTGAAAATCAGTTAATCCCCGTTTGCACTGAAAGAATATGCTGCAAACTTTCTACCATAATGCGCCCCGACTGAAATAAGCCTTCCTGGATTTCGTTGTTAACATTCACAGCGTGAACCAGGGAGGCTAATAACACCACTTGCAGGAAGGCAAAAATAAACGCACCGATAATCATAATATGCGTCATGGCTATTTTCTTTTGCTCCTTCATTTTAAATAGCCCACAAACTGGCCTTCTTTCATTAAGGCGACTTTTCCTGTGTGATGATAAACAATGACGTTATAGAGACCCGACTGATATATGGTGGCATCTTTATTATCTTCATCTATGGCACATAATGAATCATTGAGATAAGCGAAGTTCTTACTGCTCATTCTGAAGGTAAGGCCAAATCCTTTATAAATGAATTTTTTAGCGGCCTGGGCATGTTGTGCGGCTTCTGCATTTTTAAATGCCTGCGCCTCGGATGCATTTAAAATAGCCGCCTGACGCTGTTGTTCTGCGAGATAACAGGTGTCATGACTGACGCCCTGCGCCTGGCAATCTGCGATGCGGGAAGTGGGGGAGCTACAGCCAGCCAGTAATATAACCGCCAGCAGGGAAAACGATTTAATGGAGCTATTCATCATTGTTAACCTTAAATAATGTGCGGATAATTGCGAATAAGAAATTGCTATTAAAATTAGAACGAATATCCCACGCCGACACCTGCGCCAAAATCAGATTGTGTATCCGCTGAGACTCCCGCTTTAATTACCGTATGAATTCCGGCATTAAAAGATGTTCCGACAGACACCGCAGATTCACCGTTGAACGTTCCTGCTCCCGCTGACACCATCATTAAATCACCGGTTTTCACCTGCGGCTGTGAGGCAATGGCAATGGCTGACGCGATCCCCGCATTAGCATCTTTACGGTTATCTTCAACTTCGTTTTTCAGCGAACTGAAATTGTTATTGAGCGTTGTAATCTGCTGGCTGTTATCAGCGACCCGGTTTTGGGTGTTGATTAACTGTTGCTGCGTTTGTGCGGAATCTTGTCTCAGACTTTCAATTTGCTCATGTGCCTGGGCTGACTTCTGCGCCAGACTTTGCATTTGTTTATCGTATTGAGTCCTTTCATTTTGCTGTTGTGCTGCCACATCGGTTGTCAGCGCATTCATTTTCTGCCCTTGTTCAGTGGTAGTGCGCTGATTAGCCTCATTTTGAGCCGCCAGTCTGGCATTAATCATCTCCTGATAATGCGCGGTATTTTGCGTATCTCCAGTCGCGGCGAGCGTTTTTTGTGTGGCTACGATCTGCGCCTGTTGCTCTGTAATTTGCGTTTGCTGGGCATCAGTTACCGCAGACTGTCGGGCGTTGATCATGCTCTGATAACGGGCAGTTGTCTGTACATCACCTGTAGCGGCAACGGTTTTTTGTCCTGCGTCAGGATCTGTCTGGACAGGGGGAGTCTGAGTGGTATCAGATGTTTCAGAAGGGATGTAGTGATGTTCAGTCAAATAGGTATACGCAGCGGGGCTGTTGTCTGTGCGTTCTAAAAAGCGGGTAATCTTCTGCTCAATCTCCGATTGCGACATGCCAGAGTTAATGGCTGAAAGCTCTGTTGCCGCCGCTTCAATGGTATCACCAGCTAAAACAACAGGGCTGGATGTTGCTGAAATTATGAGTGCCAGTAAAGCTACGTTTACAGTTTTCATTCATTTTCTCTCGTGCAAAATAAGTCGCATTAGTGTTTCTATAAGAAACAAATAATATTATTTTAAGAAATAAACTACGTTGCAATTTAATCGAAATCTACGCCGCCATTTGTGTGATGTAAAGCGCATTTTTGGTTGGTGTAAGCGTAAACACCACCAATAAGAAACAAAAAATGTTTCTTATATAAATAAAATAGAAAATCATTTTGTGCTCTTTCAATGTAAAAAAGAGTAAAGACTTGTTTTGATAAGCGAAATAAATGTTGTTTCTTGGCTAAACGTGAAGCTGTTCCTGATGTGTGCTAGAATGCGTTTCTTTGATAAATCTCAATTTTTAAGAGGTTTACGCCAGGCAGGAAAATTAAATGAATGAATTTGAGAAGATTTTTAATGAAATGAATCTGGACAGGGCGCTGCTCCCCATCCTTTTTCGTTCGAATCGCTCTACGGTGTGGAAGTATTTAAGCGGCGATAGTACGGCTCCTGCCTCTGCCATGTCGCTGATCATGCTGTTGCAGTTGATCCAGAAGAGAAACCCCGATCTGTTAGCCGAATGGTTAACGCTTTCTGATTTCACCATTCCGCCAGAAGTTTACCTGGACCAGCCTGATTACTGGAAAGGGTGGGTGTATACCCAACACAAGGTCAATAAAAACGTCCTGGAATATCTAAAAAAACACTATCCGGATGAAGACCAAAAAAACATGAATAAAGGCAGTGACGAGTAATTTGCCAATGCCAGTTAATATGGCGGAGGCGGCCGACGCGCCCGCGTTGCATCAGGCGTCGGTGCGCGACTGCCGGATGCGGCGTAAACGCCTTATCCGGTCTACGTTCAGGCACAGATTTGTAGGCATGATAAGACGCGTCAGCGTCGCATCAGGCGATGACCGCACGGATGATCAGCGTTATCCCTTCAATCGCAATAACCTCAACATGCGTACCTGCACCGAGATCCTCGCTGGCGCTGACGGGCCATGAACTGTCGCCGACGCGCATATGACCGCGCCCGTTGACTAACGGTGATTCCAGCACAAATCGTCTGCCGATCAATTGCTGTCCGCGCTGGTTTAAATGACTGTCACTGTGCTTTTGTTCGCGCACGCCTCGTGCCAGCCATTTCCACCACAGCCAGGCGGCAAGTAGCGTCAGGACGGCAAACATCACCCCTTGCCACTCCCAACCCAGCGGCAGCAACCAGACCACCAGGCCAGTAATCACCGCCGCGACACCGCTCCACAACAGATAACCATTGCCGCCCAACATCTCGGCTGCCAGCAGCAGACCGCCGAGACTCAGCCAAAAAATATGCGGATGGATAGCTATCATCTCGATCATGATTTATTTCGCTCGTTCGCGCTGTCTTTCACCAGTTCAGCAATCCCGGCAATCGATCCCATCAGGCTACTGGCGTCTAATGGCATCATCACCACTTTGCTGTTACTGGAGGAACCAATCTGCTGTAACGCTTCGGTGTATTTCTGCGCCACGAAGTAATTCACCGCCTGAATGTCACCAGAAGCAATGGCTTCAGACACCATTTGGGTCGCGCGGGCTTCCGCTTCGGCAGAACGTTCACGTGCTTCGGCCTGTAAGAATGCCGACTGACGTTCACCTTCCGCTTTCAGGATTTGTGACTGTTTTTCACCTTCGGCTTTGAGAATTTCCGCCTGACGAATCCCTTCTGCTTCAAGGATGTAAGCGCGTTTGGTACGTTCCGCTTTCATCTGCGCGTTCATTGAAGAGATAAGTTCAGCCGGTGGGCGCACATCGCGAATTTCAATACGGGTGACTTTTATCCCCCACGGATTAGTGGCTTCATCGACAATATGCAGCAGACGCGAGTTAATGCTGTCGCGCTGAGAGAGCATTTCATCAAGTTCCATCGAACCCAGAACGGTACGGATGTTGGTCATGGTCAGGTTGATGATTGCCAGTTCCAGATTGCTGACCTCATAAGCCGCGCGCGGGGCATCAATCACCTGAATAAAGCAAACGGCGTCGATAGTGACGTTGGCGTTATCTTTCGAGATAACTTCCTGGGATGGGATGTCGAGTACTTGCTCCATCATATTGATCTTACGACCAATGCGGTCCATAAACGGCACCACCAGACTTAGCCCCGGCTGTAATGTTTTGGTATAACGACCAAATCGTTCTACCGTCCACTGATAGCCCTGCGGCACGATTTTGACGCCCGCGCCAACAATCACCAGCGCGACAAAAATGAGAATCGGGATAAAAATAAGCATCGGAAAAACCTCCTGTTGTACCGTCCATAAAGAGCAAAATTGCTGCTTGATTAAACAAATTATACCTGATTACTGAAAGAGAGTTCCCCCTTATTCTTGCGGAGGATAAACTGTTTTTAGTAAAAATCAGAAAAAGGGATGGGCAATGCAGGAAAATAGTCTTTTGCTCCAACTGCAAAATGTTGGATATCGGGCGGGTGATACGAACATTCTCAATAACATCAATTTTTCGCTGCGTGCTGGCGAATTTAAGTTAATTACCGGCCCTTCTGGCTGCGGTAAAAGTACGCTACTAAAAATAGTTGCTTCATTAATCAGCCCGACCTGCGGAACGTTACTGTTTGAAGGTGAGGATGTCAGCACACTAAAGCCAGAAACCTATCGCCAACAAGTTTCTTACTGCGCCCAAACGCCGGCTCTGTTTGGCGACACGGTCTACGATAACCTGATCTTTCCCTGGCAGATCCGTAACCAGCAGCCTGATCCGGCCATTTTTCTCGATTTTCTCGAACGTTTTTCCTTGCCGGACACCATTTTGACGAAAAATATCGCCGAGCTATCTGGTGGTGAAAAACAACGCATCTCATTGATTCGTAACCTACAATTTATGCCGAAGGTTTTATTGCTCGACGAAATCACCAGTGCGCTGGATGAAAGCAACAAACGCAACGTCAATGAGATGATCCACCGCTATGTACGTGAGCAAAATATTGCTGTGTTGTGGGTGACGCACGATAAAGACGAAATTAATCATGCGGATAAAGTGATTACACTGCAACCGCATGCCGGAGAAATGCAGGAAGCACGCTATGAACACGCATAATATTACCAACGAGTCACTGGCACTGGCATTAATGCTGGTGGTTGTCGCAATCTTAATTAGCCATAAAGAAAAACTGGCGCTGGAGAAAGATATTCTCTGGAGTGTGGGGCGCGCGATAATTCAGCTGATTATTGTCGGCTATGTATTGAAATATATTTTCAGCGTTGATGATGCCAGCCTGACATTATTGATGGTGTTATTTATCTGCTTTAATGCGGCGTGGAATGCGCAAAAACGCAGTAAATATATTGCTAAAGCGTTTATCTCATCGTTTATTGCCATTACGGTCGGGGCGGGAATTACCCTGGCGGTGCTGATTCTCTCAGGGTCGATTGAATTTATCCCGATGCAGGTGATCCCTATTGCCGGGATGATAGCCGGTAACGCGATGGTGGCAGTCGGGCTGTGTTATAACAATCTCGGGCAGCGGTTTATCAGCGAACAGCAACAGATTCAGGAGAAACTGAGTCTTGGGGCGACGCCGAAACAGGCTTCAGCGATATTGATTCGCGACAGTATTCGCGCGGCTTTAATTCCGACGGTCGATTCAGCAAAAACGGTTGGCTTAGTGAGTTTACCGGGAATGATGTCCGGGCTGATATTTGCCGGGATTGATCCAGTGAAGGCGATTAAATATCAGATTATGGTGACCTTTATGTTGCTCTCAACCGCCAGCCTGTCGACCATTATTGCCTGTTATTTAACCTATCGTAAATTTTACAATTCGCGCCACCAGTTGGTGGTGACGCAATTGAAGAAGAAATAATGTGATGCCGGATGCGCAGCATCGCATCCGGCGTTGTGGTTCATGCGCCGATCAACGGAAAATCAATACAACAACGCATACAGCTGGCGGCGATACTTCGACGCCAGTGCATCCCCCGTACCCAGCGCAGCGAGGATCTCCTGGAACGTTTTACGCGTCTGACCGTCTGCGGCGGTGAGATCTTTACGCAGATGCCCAAACAGTAACTCCAGCGCCTCTTCATTGCGCCCAACTTGATGCAGTTGCAGTGCCAGTTGCGTCGCCAGTGCGGCATCTTCTGGGTTCTCCGCCACCTGCTGTTGCAGCTGTTGAATTTCCGGCGTATCTGCCGCCTGCTTCAGCAGTTCGATTTGCGCCACCAGCCCCTGATAGCGGGTGTCCTGATCCTGCAACGGAATGGTTTTCAGCACGGCTTCTGCATCTTCAGAACGGTTCAGCGCAATCAGCGTTTCTGCCAGCAGCAGACCGATTTCCCCGTTCTGATTCGACAACTGCCAGGCGTCTTTCAGCAATGGCAGGGCGTCGGTGTAATTGCCTTCCTGCATCAGTTGCATCGCCTGCTGGGCTTTCAGCTCTTCTTCACGCGGCAGCACTTTATCCAGCAGGGCGCGGATCGCTTCTTCCGGTTGCGGTCCCTGGAAGCCGTCTACCGGTTGCCCGTTCTGGAACAGATACACGGTCGGAATCGCGCGCAGACCAAACTGGGCGGCAATCATCTGCTCCGCGTCGCAGTCCAGCTTCGCCAGAATAAATTGCCCGTTGTACTGCGCCGCGAGGCTTTCCAGAATTGGGGTTAACTGCAAACAGTGCTGGCTACGTTCAGACCAAAAATAGAACAGCACAGGTGTGGTCATTGACTGTTCAAGAACCTGTTGCAGGTTAGATTCGTTAATGTTGACAATATTTTCTACGGACATGGAGTCGCTCTCTGTTGTCGATATTTTCTTTGACATGGGGGCTTAAGCGCGCGCTTCAACTCACCCCTGCAATATTTTGTCCATCGCGCACCCCGGCAGCAGGCGCTTAAGCACCATGACTGCCCAGGTCACCAGCGTCACCGGATAGCGCATCTTCGGCTTCTCGCTGATAAAAGCATGGCGCACTTTGGCAACCACCGCTTCCGGCCCCAACGTAAAGCGGGCGGCGATGCCGGGGTTTTCGACCGGTTTATCGCTTTGCGTCTGGTTGACGTTGTCGGTGAAACGAGTACGAATGGGACCTGGCTCAACCAGGCTGACCTTGATTCCGCTGTGGCGCAGTTCCATGCGCAGTGCGTCTGACCACGCCTCCAGCGCATATTTACTGGCCGCGTAAGCGCCGCGGCCCGGCGTGGAGATTAATCCCATCACCGATGAGGTCATCACAATACGCCCTTCACCGTGCGGCAACATAGCCGGTAACAGGCGCATGGTGAGCTGGTGTGCGCCGAAAAAGTTGGCGGAAAACTGCTGTTCCATCTGCGCACGGCTGATGGTGGAAAGGGGGCCATACATGCCGAATCCGGCATTGTTAAAGATCCCATACAGACAATTATCGGTCAGGGCGATCACTTCGTCGGCTGCGCGATCAACACTTTCTGGCGAATCCAGATCGATCAACACGCCGGTGAATCCCATATTGTTCATGCGCTCAACATCATCCGGTTTCCGGCAACCTGCCAGCACATGAAAACCCTGGCGTTTTAATTCGAGCGCGCTTTCCAGGCCAATTCCACTGGAACATCCGGTAATTAAGACCGATTTTTGCATAACTTTACCTGTCAGGATCTCCGTTGCTTTATGAGTCATGATTTACTAAAGGCTGCAACTGCTTCGCCATCCAGTCGGCAATAAACGGCTGGGCGTCGCGGTTGGGATGAATACCGTCATCCTGCATCCATTGTGGCTTGAGGTAGACCTCTTCCATAAAAAAGGGCAGCAGCGGAACATCAAACTCTTTGGCGAGTTTGGGGTAAATGGCGCTAAAGGTTTCATTATAACGGCGACCATAGTTTGCAGGCAGACGTATTTGCATTAACAATGGTTCAGCGTTGGCGGCTTTGACATCCTGCAAAATCTGGCGCAGCGTTTGCTCGGTTTGTTGTGGCTGAAAACCACGCAAACCGTCATTGCCGCCCAGTTCAACCAGCACCCAGCGCGGCTGATGCTGTTTCAGCAGAGCCGGAAGGCGCGCCAGCCCTTGTTGCGAGGTGTCGCCGCTGATGCTGGCATTGACTACCGACGTTTTGCTCTGCCACTTATCATTCAACAAGGCAGGCCAGGCCGCGCTGGCAGACATTCGATACCCGGCGCTCAGGCTATCACCCAGAATTAATAACGTGTCCGCTGCGGCGGCACGGAAAGTTAACAGGACCAGGAACAGGAAGGGCAAATGCCAGCGGAAAACATTGTTGAAGTTCATCATCTTAAGAAGTCCGTCGGTCAGGGGGAGCATGAACTCTCCATCCTCACCGGAGTTGAGCTGGTTGTCAAACGTGGCGAAACCATCGCGCTGGTGGGCGAGTCGGGATCGGGTAAGTCAACCTTGCTGGCGATCCTCGCCGGGCTGGATGACGGTAGCAGTGGCGAAGTGAATCTGGTAGGACAACCGCTACATAATATGGACGAAGAAGCGCGGGCAAAGTTGCGCGCGAAGCATGTAGGCTTTGTTTTTCAGTCATTTATGTTAATTCCGACCCTTAACGCGCTGGAAAACGTCGAGCTTCCGGCGCTGCTGCGCGGTGAGAGTAGCGCGGAAAGTCGTAACGGGGCGAAAGCATTGCTCGAACAGTTAGGGCTGGGCAAACGTCTTGATCATCTTCCGGCACAGCTTTCCGGCGGCGAACAGCAACGTGTGGCGCTGGCGCGTGCCTTTAACGGTCGGCCAGATGTGCTATTTGCTGATGAACCTACCGGCAACCTTGACCGCCAGACGGGCGATAAAATTGCCGACCTGCTGTTTTCCCTTAACCGTGAGCATGGCACCACGTTGATTATGGTGACCCACGACCTGCAACTGGCGGCACGCTGCGACCGCTGCTTCCGGCTGGTGAACGGGCAGTTGCAGGAGGAAGCATGATTGCACGTTGGTTCTGGCGCGAATGGCGCTCGCCGTCGCTATTAATTGTCTGGCTGGCGCTAAGCCTGGCGGTGGCCTGCGTGCTGGCGCTGGGCAATATCAGCGATCGCATGGAGAAAGGTTTAAGCCAGCAAAGCCGGGAGTTTATGGCGGGCGATCGGGCGTTGCGCAGTTCGCGCGAAGCGCCGCAAGCGTGGCTGGAGGAAGCGCAAAAGCGCGGCCTGAAAGTCGGCAAGCAGCTGACTTTCGCCACGATGACATTTGCAGGCGACACACCGCAGCTGGCGAACGTCAAAGCGGTGGATGATATCTACCCGATGTATGGCGATCTGCAAACTAATCCCCCTGGCCTGAAACCGCAGGCGGGCAGCGTATTGCTGGCCCCACGCCTGATGGCACTGCTTAACCTGAAAATCGGCGATACCATCGACGTGGGCGATGCCACGCTGCGGATCGCCGGAGAAGTGATTCAGGAACCGGATGCCGGTTTTAACCCCTTCCAGATAGCCCCACGCCTGATGATGAATCTGGCAGATGTCGATAAAACCGGAGCCGTGCAGCCGGGGAGTCGGGTCACCTGGCGCTATAAATTTGGTGGCAGCGAGAATCAGCTCGACGGCTATGAGAAATGGCTGTTACCCCAGCTTAAACCCGAACAACGCTGGTACGGTCTGGAACAGGACGAAGGCGCGCTGGGGCGCTCGATGGAACGCTCGCAACAGTTCCTGCTGCTTTCGGCGCTTCTGACCTTGCTGCTGGCAGTGGCTGCGGTGGCGGTGGCGATGAATCATTACTGTCGCAGTCGCTACGATCTGGTGGCGATCCTCAAAACGCTGGGGGCAGGGCGAGCGCAACTGCGTAAGTTAATCGTCGGTCAGTGGTTGATGATTCTGGTGCTTTCAGCCGTTACCGGCGGGGCGATTGGCCTGTTGTTCGAAAGCGTATTGATGGTACTGCTCAAGCCCGTTCTGCCTGCCGCACTACCGCCTGCCAGCCTCTGGCCGTGGCTGTGGGCGCTCGGCACCATGACGGTCATCTCGCTGCTGGTGGGGCTACGACCGTACCGCCTGTTGCTGGCAACGCAGCCTTTACGCGTACTACGTAATGATGTGGTAGCGAACGTCTGGCCGCTGAAGTTTTATCTGCCGGTTGTCACTGTGGTGGTTGTGCTGCTGCTCGTCGGGCTGATGGGCGGCAGTATGCTGCTGTGGGCGGTGCTGGCGGGCGCGGTGGTGCTGGCTTTGCTGTGCAGTGTGCTGGGCTGGATGCTGCTGAATGTACTTCGCCGCATGACGCTGAAATCGCTGCCTCTGCGCCTGGCGGTCAGCCGCCTGTTACGTCAGCCGTGGTCAACGTTAAGCCAGCTTTCGGCATTTTCGCTCTCCTTTATGCTGCTGGCGCTGCTGCTGGTGTTGCGTGGCGATCTGCTTGACCGCTGGCAGCAGCAGCTACCGCCAGAAAGCCCGAACTACTTTTTAATCAACATCGCCACAGAACAGGTTACGCCGCTAAAAGCGTTCCTCGCGGAACATCAGATAGTCCCGGAATCATTTTATCCAGTGGTGCGTGCGCGGCTGACGGCGATTAATGGCAAGCCGACAGAAGGCAATGAAGATGAGGCGCTTAATCGCGAACTCAATCTTACCTGGCAAAATACGCGGCCCGATCATAATCCGATTGTCGCTGGTAACTGGCCGCCAAAAGCCGATGAAGTGTCGATGGAAGAGGGGCTGGCGAAACGCTTAAACGTTGCCCTCGGCGATACCGTGACTTTTATGGGCGATACCCAGGAGTTCCGCGCTAAAGTGACCAGCCTGCGCAAAGTGGACTGGGAAAGTCTGCGGCCTAATTTCTATTTTATTTTCCCTGAAGGGGCGCTGGATGGACAGCCGCAAAGCTGGCTCACCAGTTTCCGCTGGGAGAATGGCAACGGCATGTTGACGCAACTCAACCGTCAGTTCCCGACCATTAGCCTGTTAGACATTGGCGCGATTTTAAAACAAGTCGGTCAGGTGCTGGAGCAGGTAAGTCGGGCGCTGGAAGTGATGGTAGTGCTGGTCACCGCCTGCGGTATGTTGCTGTTGCTGGCACAGGTGCAGGTGGGAATGCGTCAGCGTCATCAGGAGCTGGTGGTGTGGCGCACACTCGGTGCGGGGAAAAAACTGCTGCGCACAACATTGTGGAGTGAGTTCGCCATGCTCGGGTTTGTTTCTGGTCTGGTGGCCGCAACTGGTGCGGAAACGGCGCTGGCAGTGTTGCAGGCGAAAGTGTTCGACTTCCCGTGGGAACCGGACTGGCGGTTGTGGATTGTGCTGCCGTGCAGCGGTGCACTGCTGCTGTCACTTTGCGGCGGCTGGCTCGGCGCGCGACTGGTTAAGGGTAAGGCGCTGTTCAGGCAGTTTGCGGGGTGATGACAGGCGTTAGATTGCCTGATGCGCTACGCTTATCAGGCCTACGAGGATCGTGCAATATATTGATTTTGCAAGATTGTGTAGGCCGGATAAGGCGTTTACGCCGCATCCGGCAGTCTTGCTACTAGCGTCGGGATTGTATCGCCAACATAGCTGTTTGAATATGTAGGCATCCTGACTTATAATTCACTTGCTAGATGAGGACTGTTTCATTTCTGCCCTGAACCACCAAGTCTTGGGCGGAAAAAATAAAAAAACCGACTGTCATGTCGGTTTTTTTATTTCTGTATTCTGGTGCAACCATTCTGTTCTCACGACAATCGCCGTTTCAGAATACCGCCCATTACCGCGTCTTAACCCATTCCGCTACTTCCGCCCACTCACCGCGAAAGACAACTTTTTCCGCTTTTTTCTCAAGCTGATAGCGATACATCGGGTCGTAATACTCTTCAAGCAGCGGCACCAGCCAGGCCAGATGACCGTCGGTTGTGCCGGTTGAGAGTTGCGTTGTCAGCGCTGCATCCAGCCTTGCAGCCAGTTCGTTATAGCGCTGTAACCCCAGCCGACGCTTAATCGCTGAAAGCCCATGATGCAGGTATTCGCAATACTCTTGCCAGCCCTGTTCGTCGCCGTACGCATGGGTAAAATCATGATGCATACGCAAGAAATACTCTTCGTTCAGGCGTTCAAGACGGATCTCAAACGGATCTTCTACCACCGCAATCGCCGCCTGAGTCATTCGCTCGCGCAGGCATTCCGGCAGGTGATTCGAACCGATCATCCGGCTTTCATCTTCCAGCACCCACAGGCGCAGCTCCTGACGGGCGTCGGTTTTTAGCATTTCGGCAGCCAGCAGGTTTTCAAAACTCGCCTGGCTAAGTTGCGGCTGCAATGTGCGACCAAAAGCAGAACCGCGATGGCGCGCCAGCCCTTCCAGGTCAACACCGTTCGGCTGTTGTTGCACTAACAGCGTTTTACCGCTGCCGGTACAACCGCCAATCAGCACTATCGGTTTTTGTGCCAGTTCAATGGTCGCCTGAATCGCAGTCTGGCGCAGTACCTTATAACCGCCTTCCACCAGCGGATAATCAATCCCCGCTTCATGCAGCCAGCGTTGCACAATATGTGAACGTTGACCGCCACGGGCGCAGCAGAGAATACCTTGCGGATTTTGCAGACACGCTGCCCGCCAGGCATCCATGCGCTGCTGACGAATTTCACCCGCCACCAGTTTATGCCCCAGCGCCAGCGCCGCGTCAGACCCTTGCTGTTTATAGCAGGTGCCAACGGCGGCGCGTTCATCATTATTCATTAACGGCAGATTGATAGCGGCGGGCATTGCGCCTTGCTCAAACTCGATGGGGGCGCGAACATCAATAATGGGCGTATCAGCAATCAGCAGGGCACGATAGTCCTGTTCCGTGTGTCTCTCTTGCATAGTAAAAAGTGAACCTCAAATCAGCTTGCGCGCTATTTTACGCGCCAACGCGCATGGAAACTTGATTTTTAACTGTGTGAGTTGCCGAAAATTTCTAAAAATCCACTGATTTCCGGCCTGCGCTGGGTAAACAAGGCCACAATATCTTCCACCGCTTTGCCGCTGCCAAATTTACGCCATGCCAGACTCAATGGCGAAGGCGGGCGCATCGTTGGAATGACCCGGCTGACCAGTTGTTGATTATCAATCATCGACTGGCAAAGTGATTTTGGCAAAAAACCAATGCCAACGCCCGCCAGATGGGCGGCGATTTTCGTTTCCATATCAGGAACAATAATCTCCTTTTGCCCCGGCAAACGCCAGGCGACGCGTTTGGTTAAGGTGCGGGCGCTGTCTTCAATATTGACCGCAGGAAAGCGCCGCAACTGCGCTTCTGTTAGCGGCTCTTCAACCTTCGCCAGTGGATGATGTGCCGCCATGACAAAGCGCCATTGCACCGAACCTAAGGGATCAAGGCTAAAAGTATTTGCCAGTGCTTCGGTTCCCGTGACGCCGATGGCCAGTGAAAAACCTTCGTAAAGTAGCGAATCCCAGACGCCCATATAGATTTGCCGGGAGATGTGAAACTGGGGAAAGGGGTAACGTTCATTCAGCCACGCCAGCAGTTGGGCGACGGCCTGGGGGTTGTAGAGCAGGTTGTTGATGACGATATTCACCTGGCGTTCCACGCCATCATTCACCTGTTGTAGCTCGCTCGGCATGCTTTCCAGCCAACTCAGCCAGTCTCTGGCCTGACAAAGCAGATGTTCGCCAGACGCTGTCAACGTCACGCTGCGAGTCGTGCGGAAAAACAGCGCCACTCCGGTATTCTCTTCCAGAAGCTTAATGCGATAACTGATGGTCGCCGTGGTTTTACATAATCGTTCTGCCGCTTTTGAAAAACTTCCCGTTTCGGCAACAGCAATGAAAGTCCGCAAAGTTTCTGGATCAAACATCTTCAGGTATCCCCTTTTAAATCCGCAGGTTGCGTGATTTTCCTGTCCTTTGATTTACCTGTATTTTCACATGATAACCCTGCGTGATTTGTGGGCCAAATCTAGTTTTGGAAAAATATTCCAACTTTTGTATTGATGTTGTTCTCTTAAGGTTTTAGATTGCCTGTTATTGAAACCTGGCTGACCGGTCGGCGGTGGTTGAACGGAATTATGTTACAAGGACAAAAAGATGAAACTTCAGGTATTACCGTTAAGTCAGGAAGCCTTCTGTGCTTATGGCGACGTTATCGAAACGCAGCAACGGGATTTTTTCCATATTAACAATGGCCTGGTGGAGCGCTATCACGATTTGGCGCTGGTTGAGATTCTTGAGCAAGACCGTACGCTTATCAGCATTAACCGCGCGCAACCGGCGAATCTGCCGCTGACCATCCACGAACTCGAACGTCATCCGCTGGGCACTCAGGCATTTATCCCGATGAAAGGTGAAGTGTTTGTAGTGGTCGTGGCGTCAGGTGACGATAAACCAGACCTGTCAACGCTGCGGGCGTTTATCACCAACGGTGAGCAGGGGGTGAATTATCATCGTAACGTCTGGCATCACCCGCTTTTCGCCTGGCAGCGCGTCACCGATTTTCTGACCATCGATCGCGGCGGCAGTGACAACTGTGATGTTGAAAGTATTCCTGAACAGGAACTCTGTTTTGCGTGACGCCTGCAACCGACTTGCATAAGATAAACTAATTGTTCATTGTTTATGCTCACTTGTAGGTCGGAGTTAACGTAGGTATGACGGAAGTTAGACGGCGCGGCAGGCCAGGACAGGCGGAGCCTGTGGCACAGAAGGGCGCACAGGCGTTAGAGCGGGGAATTGCGATTCTGCAATATCTGGAAAAAAGTGGAGGAAGTTCGTCGGTTAGCGATATTTCTCTCAATCTGGATTTGCCGCTCTCGACGACCTTTCGCCTGTTAAAGGTTTTACAGGCAGCGGATTTTGTCTATCAGGACAGTCAGTTAGGCTGGTGGCATATAGGATTAGGTGTCTTTAACGTCGGCGCGGCGTACATCCATAACCGTGATGTCCTCTCCGTTGCCGGGCCGTTTATGCGCCGCCTGATGCTGCTTTCCGGCGAGACGGTCAATGTCGCGATTCGTAACGGCAATGAAGCGGTATTAATTGGTCAGTTAGAGTGTAAATCGATGGTCAGGATGTGTGCGCCGCTGGGCAGTCGTCTGCCGCTGCATGCTTCCGGTGCGGGCAAGGCGCTGCTTTATCCGCTGGCGGAAGAGGAGTTGATGAGCATCATTCTGCAAACCGGTTTGCAGCAGTTTACGCCAACTACGCTTGTGGATATGCCTACCTTGCTGAAGGACCTGGAACAAGCGCGTGAACTGGGCTATACCGTAGATAAAGAAGAGCATGTTGTAGGCCTGAATTGCATAGCTTCAGCAATTTACGATGATGTAGGTAGTGTTGTTGCCGCTATCTCCATCTCCGGGCCTTCATCAAGACTGACAGAAGATCGTTTTGTCAGTCAGGGTGAGCTGGTCAGAGACACCGCCCGCGATATCAGCACGGCGTTGGGACTGAAAGCACATCCATAGTGTCTGTCGCATCCCGCTCTGCGGAGCGGGTTTTTTTGACAAAATTTGAAAGTTGGAAAATTTTTCCAATTAATAGAGGTAGGAATAAAATGGCAAAAATGAGAGCCGTTGACGCGGCAATGTATGTGCTGGAGAAAGAAGGTATCACCACCGCCTTCGGCGTTCCGGGAGCTGCAATCAATCCGTTCTACTCAGCGATGCGTAAGCACGGCGGTATTCGTCACATTCTGGCGCGTCACGTGGAAGGTGCGTCGCACATGGCGGAAGGCTATACCCGCGCAACGGCTGGGAATATCGGCGTTTGTTTGGGAACTTCGGGACCAGCAGGCACTGACATGATCACCGCGCTCTATTCTGCTTCTGCTGATTCCATTCCTATTTTGTGCATCACCGGCCAGGCACCGAGAGCCCGTCTGCATAAAGAAGATTTTCAGGCCGTAGATATTGAAGCAATTGCTAAACCGGTCAGCAAAATGGCGGTTACAGTTCGTGAAGCGGCGCTGGTGCCTCGTGTGCTGCAACAGGCATTTCACCTGATGCGTTCTGGGCGTCCGGGTCCGGTACTGGTGGATTTACCGTTCGACGTTCAGGTTGCGGAAATCGAGTTTGATCCTGATATGTACGAGCCGCTGCCAGTCTACAAGCCTGCAGCCAGCCGTATGCAGATCGAAAAAGCCGTAGAAATGTTAATCCAGGCCGAGCGTCCGGTGATTGTTGCCGGGGGCGGGGTGATCAACGCCGATGCTGCCGCACTGTTACAACAGTTTGCCGAACTGACCAGCGTTCCGGTGATCCCAACGCTGATGGGCTGGGGCTGTATTCCGGACGATCACGAACTGATGGCCGGGATGGTGGGTCTGCAAACCGCGCATCGCTACGGTAACGCAACGCTGCTGGCGTCGGACATGGTGTTTGGTATCGGTAACCGTTTTGCTAACCGTCATACCGGTTCGGTAGAGAAATACACCGAAGGGCGCAAAATCGTTCATATCGATATTGAACCGACGCAAATTGGCCGCGTGCTGTGTCCGGATCTCGGCATTGTCTCCGACGCCAAAGCGGCGCTGACGCTGCTGGTTGAAGTGGCCCAGGAGATGCAAAAAGCGGGTCGTCTGCCGTGTCGTAAAGAGTGGGTTGCTGAGTGCCAGCAGCGCAAACGCACTTTGTTGCGTAAAACTCACTTCGACAACGTGCCAGTGAAACCGCAGCGCGTGTATGAAGAGATGAACAAAGCCTTTGGACGTGATGTTTGCTATGTCACCACCATCGGCCTGTCACAAATCGCTGCGGCGCAAATGCTGCATGTCTTTAAAGACCGCCACTGGATCAACTGTGGTCAGGCAGGCCCGCTGGGCTGGACCATTCCTGCGGCGCTGGGCGTGTGTGCTGCTGATCCAGAACGTAATGTGGTGGCGATTTCCGGTGACTTCGACTTCCAGTTCCTGATTGAAGAATTAGCCGTTGGCGCACAGTTCAACATTCCGTACATCCATGTGCTGGTGAATAACGCCTATCTCGGCCTGATTCGTCAGTCACAACGCGCATTTGATATGGATTACTGCGTACAGCTCGCGTTCGAAAATATTAACTCCAGTGATGTGAACGGTTATGGCGTTGACCACGTAAAAGTAGCGGAAGGTTTAGGCTGTAAAGCGATTCGCGTTTTCAAACCGGAAGATATTGCTCCAGCCTTTGAACAGGCGAAAGCCTTAATGGCGCAGTACCGTGTCCCGGTGGTGGTGGAAATTATGCTGGAACGTGTAACCAATATTTCGATGGGTAGTGAACTGGATAACGTCATGGAATTTGAAGATATCGCCGATAACGCAGCGGACGCACCGACTGAAACCTGCTTCATGCACTATGAATAAGGGAGATAAATAATGTTACGTTTCTCTGCTAATTTATCGATGTTATTTGGTGAATATGATTTTCTCGCCCGTTTTGAGAAAGCTGCACAGTGTGGTTTTCGTGGCGTTGAATTTATGTTCCCTTATGACTACGACATTGAAGAATTAAAACAGGTGCTGGCGAGTAATAAACTCGAACATACGCTGCACAATTTACCGGCAGGTGACTGGGCGGCGGGCGAGCGGGGTATTGCCTGTATTCCTGGCCGTGAAGAAGAGTTTCGGGATGGCGTAGCAGCAGCGATTCGTTATGCTCGTGCACTGGGTAATAAAAAAATTAACTGTCTGGTCGGTAAAACGCCGGCTGGTTTCAGCAGTGAACAGATTCACGCAACGCTTGTAGCAAACCTGCGTTATGCCGCGAATATGCTGATGAAAGAAGATATTTTATTACTGATTGAACCTATTAACCATTTTGATATTCCTGGTTTCCATCTCACCGGAACTCGGCAGGCGCTGAAATTGATTGATGATGTTGGTTGCTGCAATTTTAAAATTCAGTATGACATTTATCACATGCAGCGGATGGAAGGTGAATTAACCAATACCATGACTCAGTGGGCCGATAAAATTGGTCACCTGCAAATTGCCGATAATCCACATCGCGGCGAACCAGGGACCGGAGAAATTAATTACGAATATCTCTTTACGGTAATTGCGCAATCAAACTACGATGGGTGGGTAGGATGTGAATATAAACCGAAGACCACTACGGAAGAGGGATTAGCGTGGATTACCCCTTACTGCTAAATTAAAATATGCTGCAGACAAGGTTTTTAATACCTGGCTGGTGGGGAATGAAGTTATCTGTATTCGATAAATGATAGCAGTTGGCGCGATTTTAACAGGTGTTCCTATGTTTAATATTTCATTTAACCGCGAAAATATGTTGTCTGGTTTTCAGTGGTTTTTCTTCATTTTTTGTAACACCGTAGTGGTTCCGCCAACGTTGCTTTCGGCATTTCAGCTACCGCAAAGCTGTTTGCTGACACTGACGCAATATGCATTTCTGGCAACCGCATTAGCCTGTATCGCTCAGGCATTTTTCGGTCATCGCCGCGCTATTATGGAAGGGCCTGGAGGTTTATGGTGGGGAACGATCCTCACCATCACGTTGGGTGAATCATCGCGAGGTACACCGCTCAATGATATTGCCAATAGTCTGGTAGCAGGAATTGCGATTTCCGGCGTACTGACTATTTTAATTGGTATTAGTGGGTTAGGTCACCGTCTGGCACGCTTGTTCACCCCAACCGTGATGGTCGTTTTTATGTTGATGCTGGGCGCGCAGCTTACCACTATCTTCTTTAAGGGAATGTTAGGTTTGCCGTTTGGTATTGCTGACCCAAATTTTAAAATTCAGTTTCCAGCGTTTGCTCTGTCGGTAGCGGTAATGTGTCTGGTGCTGGCGATGATTATTTTTCTTCCCCAGCGTTTGGCACGTTATGGGGTATTGGTGGGGACAATACTAGGTTGGCTACTTTGGCGTTTCTGCTTTCCTTCATCGCCAATCATTCATTCTGAACTGCACTGGCAATGGTTTCCCTTGGGGAGCGGAGGCAAGTTATCCCCAGGGATTATTGTGACGGCGGTAATTACCGGTCTGGTTAATATCAGCAATACTTATGGCGCAGTCCGGGGTACTGATATTTTTTACCCACAACAAGGGGCGGGAAACAGACGTTATCGTCGAAGTTTCGTGGTCACAGGGGTGATGACGCTGGTGACGGTGCCGATGGCTATTATTCCCTTTTCGCCGTTCGTTTCGTCTATTGGTTTATTAACGCAAACTGGCGATGCGACACGTCGTTCATTTCTCTACGGTAGTGCGATTTGTTTGTTGGTAGCGATGACTCCGCCACTGACGCGCTTATTCAGCAGTATTCCGCTGCCGGTAACGAGTGCGGTAATGTTAGTGTCTTATTTGCCATTACTCTTTTCTGCGCTACTTTTTAGCCAACAAATTAACTTTACGGCGCGTAATGTTTATCGACTCGCACTACCGTTATTTGTTGGGATCTTTTTAATGGGATTACCGCCTGTCTATTTACAGGATCTGCCATTAACGCTTCGCCCATTATTAAGTAACGGATTGCTGGTTAGTATTTTGTTGGCGGTGTTAATGGATAATCTGATTCCGTGGCATCGGCTGAAATGAGGTGACGGGTGACGAGAATTAGCCACCCGATATGGCTCAACTGAACTTACTCTGCGCCCACATCACGCCGCTGGCATACTCCGGCGGCAGTAATGGGATCAGCGCTTCCAGCGTCGCGGTCAGACGCGATGTGTCGCTGTCGGTCAAATTCAGATGCCCCACTTTACGCCCCGGACGGACTTCTTTGTCGTACCAGTGCAGATGCACCAGCGGCAGTTTCAGCCAGTCATAATTCACATCGCTACCAATCAGGTTGATCATCACCGACGGACTATTCACTACCGGTTGCGGTAACGGCAGATCGGTAATCGCCCGCAGATGCAGCTCAAACTGGCTGATGCTGGCGCCGTTTTGCGTCCAGTGACCGCTGTTATGCACACGCGGTGCCAGTTCGTTGATCAACAGACCTTGCGGGGTGACAAAACACTCCATCGCCATCACGCCCACATAGCCCAGCTCCTGCATAATCGCCGACAACATCTCTTCAGCTTGCGCCTGCTGCTGCGCGTTAGCCTGCGGGAAAGCGACGCTGGTGCGCAAAATACCGTCCTGATGCAGGTTATGCGTCAGCGGATAAAACACTGTGCTGCCATCAAAGCCGCGTGCGCCAACCAGCGACACTTCACCAGAGAAGTTAATGCCTTGCTCGACAATACATTCGCCGTAACACTCTGCTGGTAACTGTTCGGTTTCATCGGCGCGTAAACGCCATTGACCGCGACCGTCATAGCCACCAGTGCGACGCTTAACAATCGCCAGCTCACCTAAACGATCAAACACCGCAGGCCACTCGCTACGATCGGCAAGTAACTGCCACGGCGCGGTCGGCAGGTGAAGCTTGTCGAAAAGCTGCTTCTGAGTCAGACGGTCGGCAATAATCGGGAACACATCGCGGTTCACAAATGCCGGATGGCGCGCCAGCTCGCGGGTTAATGCGGTTTCCGGCCAGCGTTCGATTTCAGCGGTAATCACGCTTTGTTGAAAAGGCACCGCCGCCGGTTCAGCGTCCAGCCCGACCGGCCAGACAGCAATGCCTAACGGTTCGCCAGCCTGGCGCAGCATACGGCCTAACTGCCCGTTCCCGAGGACGCAAACCTGTTTCATGCCGCACCTCGCGGGTCCGGGTTTTCCAGCACTTCGTCAGTCTGGGCTTTGCGCCAGTCATTCAGACGCTGGTGCAGTTCTTTATCATGAGTCGCAAGAATTTGTGCTGCCAGTAACGCCGCGTTTGCCGCGCCCGCTTTACCAATCGCCAGTGTACCCACCGGAATGCCGCGCGGCATTTGTACGATGGAGTAGAGGCTATCGACACCGCTCAGTGCGGCGCTCTGTACGGGCACGCCCAGCACTGGCACCAGCGTTTTGGCGGCAATCATGCCCGGCAGGTGTGCAGCGCCGCCTGCGCCCGCAATAATCACCTGATAACCGTTCTCTTCGGCGCTTTCGGCGAAGCTGAACAGTTTATCGGGGGTACGGTGAGCA
Source organism: Escherichia sp. E4736 (assembly GCF_005781225.1). NCBI lineage: Bacteria > Pseudomonadati > Pseudomonadota > Gammaproteobacteria > Enterobacterales > Enterobacteriaceae > Escherichia > Escherichia sp. E4736. Next base: position 173,828 of record NZ_VATT01000018.1, read on the forward strand.
GAAACCACTTCAACGTGGTGCGGGACATTCAGGATTTCGAAGATTTCGGCGGCGAACTGCATGGTAGCCCAGTCGCTTTTGGACCCCATCACGATGGCGACACGCGCCGGATTATTGCGGGAAGACATGCGTCTTAAAACTCCTGTGGTGCACAACTCTCGGCTTTAGAGGGCACAGAGAATAGCACGGAAAGAGAGCAAGGAAAACGGTTGCGTAGGCGGAATTAACCGTCAGTTGTTGAGTTTTTAGTCTGCTCTGCGTGTTGATTATGCGCTCTGGCTGAACTGGCAAAGAATGCCCATATCAGCACAATGCTCCACGGAAAAAAGCAAATACCAACAATCAATATAAATCTTTCTACAAAGCGTTGGTTGTGAGGGCGGGTGAGTACTAAATAAATGAGCCAGAAATAGACTATCCACGAAATGACCGCCGCAGCTACCAGTGACAATACGCCAAAATAGAAGCCGACAAGACCGAACCAGCTAATACACAGAGGTGCACCTGCCGTAAGGGCGATGCCAGAAATAAAAAATCCGTTGCAGCGTTGCATAATAATATTCCCTGTTGTTATTTCACTCAGGGATTTATTACCTTGCTGGCTCAGAAAAAGATATACAGGTTGCGTTAGTCCGGCGCTTTTTCAGAATCTATTCATTCGTGTTCAGAAGGGAAAATGAATTAATTCAACGTCATCTGCCGTGACTTTCACCATTGAACCTTTCGTATGCCAGGCACCGAGTACCACGCGAAAAGCCGGTTGCGCATTGGCGATGAGCTCATGCACTGCCGGGCGATGGGTATGCCCGTGAATCAGCCATTGCACCTGATGTTTTTCCATCGCACTGACCACCGCGTTTTGGTTAACGTCCATGATTGCCAGCGATTTACTGCTGTTGGCTTCTTTACTGTTCGCTCGCATTCGCGCGGCAATACGTTTGCGCACAAACAACGGTAGGGCGAGGAATAGCGTTTGCAGCCAGGGTTTGTGGACTTTAGCGCGAAATGCCTGATAACCGACGTCATCGGTGCACAGCGTGTCGCCATGCATAATCAGCACCCGACGGCCATAAAGTTCGAGCACTTTTTCTTCCGGCAATAACGTCATGCCGCTTTCACGGGCAAAGCGTTTGCCGAGCAGAAAATCACGGTTGCCATGAATGAAATAACAGGGAACGCCGGAATCGGATACCGCTTTGATCGCAGCCGCTATCTGGCGATGAAACGGGCTGGGATCGTCGTCGCCAATCCAGGCTTCAAACAGATCGCCAAGAATATACAGCGCGTCGGCCTTGCGGGCTTCTCCCGCTAAAAAACGCAGAAAACCGGCGGTGATCGCCGGTTCTTCCACGCAGAGATGAAGATCTGCAATAAAGAGTGTCGCCACGATTACTCGCTAACGGTCACGCTTTCAATGATGACGTCTTCTTTTGGCACGTCCTGGTGCATACCGCTACGACCGGTAGCGACACCTTTGATTTTGTCGACTACGTCCATGCCTTCAACCACTTCAGCAAACACGCAGTAACCCCAACCTTGCAGGCTCTCGCCGGAGAAGTTCAGGAAGTCGTTATCAACCACGTTGATGAAGAACTGGGCAGTTGCAGAGTGCGGTGCCTGAGTACGGGCCATTGCCAGCGTCCCACGGGTGTTTTTCAGACCGTTGTTGGCTTCGTTTTTGATCGGCTCTTTGGTGGCTTTTTGTTTCATGCCCGGCTCAAAACCGCCGCCCTGAATCATAAAACCGTTGATAACACGGTGGAAAATGGTGTTGTTGTAAAAACCTTCGCGGCAGTAGTCCAGGAAGTTTTTAACTGTTTCAGGTGCTTTATCGTCAAAAGTTTTGATGACAATATCGCCGTGATTGGTGTGGAAAGTAACCATTTTTGCATCCTGTTCCGTTTGATTGGTTCTTCAACCCGGTTCGGGTCATATATAGGGTGGTGTTATAGCATAACCGCACGATCGGATCATCTCGCAATGTATGCTGATTCGCGCGGGAAATATGGGTATTATACGCAACTCAATTACCCACACATGTCTAAACGGAATCTTCGATGCTAAAAATCTTCAATACTCTGACACGCCAAAAAGAGGAATTTAAGCCTATTCACGCCGGGGAAGTCGGCATGTACGTGTGTGGAATCACCGTTTACGATCTCTGTCATATCGGTCACGGGCGTACCTTTGTTGCCTTTGACGTGGTTGCGCGTTACCTGCGTTTCCTCGGCTATAAGTTGAAGTATGTGCGTAACATTACCGATATCGACGACAAAATCATCAAGCGCGCCAATGAAAATGGCGAAAGCTTTGTGGCGCTGGTGGATCGCATGATCGCCGAAATGCACAAAGATTTTGATGCTTTGAACATTCTGCGCCCGGATATGGAGCCGCGCGCGACGCACCATATCGCAGAAATTATTGAACTCACTGAACAACTGATCGCCAAAGGTCACGCTTATGTGGCTGACAACGGCGACGTGATGTTCGACGTCCCGACCGATCCGACTTATGGCGTGCTGTCACGTCAGGATCTCGACCAGCTGCAGGCAGGCGCGCGCGTTGACGTGGTCGACGACAAACGCAACCCGATGGACTTCGTTCTGTGGAAGATGTCGAAAGAGGGCGAACCGAGCTGGCCGTCTCCGTGGGGCGCGGGCCGTCCTGGCTGGCACATTGAATGTTCGGCAATGAACTGCAAGCAGCTGGGTAACCACTTTGATATCCACGGCGGCGGTTCTGACCTGATGTTCCCGCACCACGAAAACGAAATCGCTCAGTCCACCTGTGCCCATGATGGGCAGTATGTGAACTACTGGATGCACTCCGGGATGGTGATGGTTGACCGCGAGAAGATGTCCAAATCGCTGGGTAACTTCTTTACCGTGCGCGATGTGCTGAAATACTACGACGCGGAAACCGTGCGTTACTTCCTGATGTCGGGCCACTATCGCAGCCAGCTGAACTACAGCGAAGAGAACCTGAAGCAGGCGCGTGCGGCGCTGGAGCGTCTCTACACTGCGCTGCGCGGTACAGACAAAACCGTTGCTCCTGCTGGTGGCGAAGCGTTTGAAGCGCGCTTTATTGAAGCGATGGACGATGATTTCAACACCCCGGAAGCCTATTCCGTGCTGTTTGATATGGCGCGTGAAGTGAACCGTCTGAAAGCAGAAGATATGGCAGCGGCGAACGCAATGGCATCTCACCTGCGTAAACTTTCCGCTGTATTGGGCCTGCTGGAGCAAGAACCGGAAGCGTTCCTGCAAAGCGGTGCGCAGGCAGACGACAGCGAAGTGGCTGAGATTGAAGCGTTAATTCAACAGCGTCTGGATGCCCGTAAAGCGAAAGACTGGGCGGCGGCAGATGCGGCGCGTGACCGTCTGAATGAGATGGGGATCGTGCTGGAAGATGGCCCGCAAGGGACCACCTGGCGTCGTAAGTAATTGCGCTATTGCCGGATGCGAGTTCTCGCATCCGGTTATCGCCTGCGCCACCACAACATTCCCATCAGCACCATCCCCGGCAACCACACCCACATCAATTCAGAAATTATCACCTGATGTCCGTACGGCGTGGTGTAACGAGACAACGCAAACGGCGCGACTTGAATCACCTGCCAGGGAGCGAAAAAGCGTTCATCTGACCACGGCCACAGCCAGCCAACGCCCTTACCGCCAGTGGTTACCGAATCCAGCAAGCTGTGCGATAGCAATGAGACGGTTAAAAACAGCCAGCAGCGAATCAGCCCAGCCCTGAACCATCGACGTCCAATCAGCACACATAACAGCGGGACAACAAACGCAAACACCAGCGAATGGGTAAACCCGCGATGACCAAAAACATTGCCGTAAGCAACGCCAAATTTAAACGACAATACATCGGCATCGGGCAGCATCGCCAGGACGATTCCGGCAAATAACAGACGCGGAGGGATGACTTTCGAACCCAACCCTAAACCAATGCATAGGGGAACGGCTGCGTGCGTAATAACGGTTGGCATGATGGTCGCTTCGGCAAAATGTCGATGCTATCAGCATGGATGAACGGGGCGTAGAGGGCAAAAGTCTGAAAAGAGAACCGGCCTGTTGATACAGGCCGGGAAAGGGATCAGGCAACAACCTGTACGCTGTGACCTGCAAAACTCACTGTCTGACCGGCGACGATTTTGCAGCGTTTGCGCGTTTCAACCGCACCGTCGACTTTCACCTGGCCTTCGGCAATCGCGATTTTCGCCTGCGCGCCGCTTTCGCTCCAGCCTTCCAGTTTCAGCAAGTCGCACAGTTCAACGTGCGGATGTTTACCTAAAGAAAATGTCGCCATGTTACTCACCCTGTGGATCATGATATTCAACGCACGCCTGTAGCGTGTTTTCAATCAGCGTGGCAACCGTCATCGGGCCAACGCCGCCGGGGACAGGCGTAATCCAGGAGGCGCGTTTAGCCGCGTCTTCAAACACTACGTCGCCCACAACTTTGCCATTTTCCAGACGGTTGATGCCGACATCAATCACAATTGCGCCTTCTTTGATCCAGTCACCTGGAATAAAGCCCGGCTTACCGACGGCAACGATCAACAGATCGGCGTTTTCTACATGATGACGCAGATTTTTAGTGAAGCGGTGAGTCACGGTGGTGGTGCAACCTGCCAGCAGCAGTTCCATGCTCATCGGGCGACCAACGATATTCGATGCGCCAATCACCACGGCGTTGAGGCCGAAAGTATCAATGTTGTAACGCTCAAGCAGCGTGACGATACCGCGCGGAGTGCAGGGACGTAGACGCGGCGCGCGCTGGCACAGACGACCGACGTTGTAAGGATGGAAACCGTCCACGTCTTTGTCCGGGTGAATACGTTCCAGCACTTTGACGTTATCAATACCTGCCGGTAATGGCAGTTGTACCAGAATGCCATCGATGGTGTTGTCGGCATTCAGTACATCGATAAGCTCCAGCAGCTCTGCTTCGCTGGTGGTTTCCGGAAGGTCGTATGAGCGGGAGATGAATCCCACCTCTTCGCAAGCTTTGCGTTTGCTTGCGACATAAATTTGCGATGCAGGGTTGCTACCCACCAGCACAACGGCCAGTCCCGGCGCCCGCAGTCCGGCTGCAATACGCGCCTGAACTTTTTGAGCAATCTCAGAGCGCACCTGCTGCGCAATCGTTTTACCATCTATAATCTTTGCTGCCATCAGAGAGAGGATTCCATCTGTTACGTAGGTCGAAGGGGATGCGCCTATTTTGTCAGAAGCGAGGCGCGCTGTCAGGTTTCGTTTTCTGGACTATCTGTAATCCGCTGTTTTTTTGGCAACAGAGAGTTGCTGGTTTGATAGTTACCCGGCTCATATAAACGCACAATTTTTCGTAACGTAAGAAAATTGTACTCTTTATCAATGAAAACAGGTTTACCTGTCCCAGACTGAGGGCGGATATGTGTTTCCTTGCTCTCATGGTGAGATAAATAGACACCGCCGTACACTTGTTCAGCAACCGGTTCAAAAGCCATTGACTCAGCAAGGGTTGACCGTATAATTCACGCGATTACAGCATCTCGCGGTGTAATGCGCCCTTAGCTCAGTTGGATAGAGCAACGACCTTCTAAGTCGTGGGCCGCAGGTTCGAATCCTGCAGGGCGCGCCATTACAATTCAATCAGTTACGCCTTCTTTATTTCCCCATAATTTCAGAAATGGAACATCTTTGGGACATCATCACCAAAAATGTCGTCAGTTTTCCTCGCGTGCTCCGTCAAATGATTAGGCGCAAGGTGAGCATATCTACGCACTATTTCTATGGATTTCCATCCGCCCATTTCCTGAAGCACTGATGAAGAACGTCAATGAATGCACCAGCAGAAACCAGTGAGTTAAGTTCAAACTGTAGTACAATTCTCTTCGGTATTAACAGGAAAGAATAGGCTATGAACCCTTATATTTATCTTGGTGGTGCAATACTTGCAGAGGTCATTGGTACAACCTTAATGAAGTTTTCAGAGGGGTTTACACGGTTATGGCCCTCTGTTGGTACAATTATTTGTTACTGTGCATCATTCTGGTTATTAGCTCAGACGCTGGCTTATATTCCTACAGGGATTGCTTATGCTATCTGGTCAGGAGTCGGTATCGTCCTGATTAGTTTACTTTCCTGGGGATTTTTCGGCCAACGGTTGGATCTGCCAGCCATTATAGGCATGATGTTGATTTGTGCCGGAGTGTTGGTGATTAACTTATTGTCACGAAGCGCACCACATTAAAAATAGTTTCGTTCGAGTTTAATAAAATGCATCAGCCCGTATGTTTATATGGGCTGCTTTTTTACGCTGCAATAATTCAAGTGATAGTGGACAAAAAGCACAATCAGTCGATGGGTTCACTGTAGGATGCAACTGCCTGAGCAGTGAACCCCCCGCTCAATTCCTGTCTGACCCCATCATTTTTCAGCCAATAATAAGTATTATTTTCTTTATTAAAAGCGTAAATTCTACAAATACCTGCATACTCACTATTTGTGTTCCATCCACTATTAGCTACATTGCCCCATTCCTGGAAAAGTCCTGCGTTAACTTCTCGCTTGATAATATGTCCTGAATTATGATCATTATAATCGTAACTGTCGATATCCTGCGCTTCAGGAAATTCTCCGTTCATGTTTTCAATCCACGGTAAAATATTTTTAACTGATTTATAATTTTCAATGCTGTATTTGAAAAAACGCTTCACGAGAAAAGTATAAGCGCCGGCGGATTTATTCGTTATTTTATCAGTGGCAAAAATAGCAAAAATCTTCCAAACGCACCTTTCATCTACATTCGGAAAAGTCACTGTGCCATCCTGACTAACCGCCAGAGCATTATTGCCTGCATCAGTGCTACAGCTCCATATTACCTTGTCATTATTAACGGGGTCATTATCAATGACCATCTTGAAGGTGGCGCCTGGGAACAGGCTATTAGGAAAATTGTAACCACCCTTCATATCATTTTTAATATCATAGATATGGTTATCAACTAAAACACCTGTAATTTTACTCATCATTGACTCTCTTTGTGTATTAGATAAAAGTATATTTCCGTGTAAAGGAATATACTAATGCAACTGATGAGTAATTGTTCTTATTTAAAGATTATATGGTGGCATGAATATGATTATATAATGCCTCTGAGTAGTGGCTACACCGATTATTTGTGTCCAATTAATATTTACAGGATTCTGACCAGGAAAGTGAAAAGGAAAGGAGCAAGCAAAGTTGCTCCCTTAAATCATTAATACTCGAGAATGCCGTGCGCGACAGGCAAATAGCGCAGGGAGAAATAGAGCGTGTCTTTGCCGCAGGAGGAACGTTTCGCTAACAGCGAAGCAATTTCTGCATCCGGTTTTGGTTTTGCTTCAAAGGTTTTACCTTTACCGGCGACAAACAGTTCATAAACAACGCCGCTGGCGGGGGAGAAAGTTTGGCAATCGGCACTGGCCTGCAGATAACGCTCACGCTGTTCGGCAGTAAGTTTATCGACGCCGCTACCATCCTGAACCCAGACGTGGATACCAGTAGATTTCACTTGTTCAAGCATTTGCCGATAGCCATCGGGCGACATGTTTCCGGCGAAAAAGCTACTGATATAAACCGGTTTCGCCGAAACATCACTGATCAGCCGTTGTGAGTTGTTTAACCACTTCAGCAATGGCTGGCGAGCGGCTTCGCTGCGCCAGTTCAGGTCGTCAATTTCTGCGCTGATATACCAGCCATCCGGCGTAACGCCGGGTGCGGCGCTCCATAATCTGGCCTGCTGGAGATCGGCGACCAGCAGGCGATTAAGATAGCTCTCCAGCGCCGCGGACGACTGCTTCTGATGCAGAAAAAATTCCGGATCGGCATGCAAACCAACAATCAGCTTCAGGCCAGCTTGTTGCGCAGCTGCGGCACGCTTAAACAATAATGCCCGCTGTTCTGGCTGGGTGAACGCATCGCCGTAACGGGTCCATTGCAGAATCAGGGTGTCGAATCCTTGCAAATGCAACTGACTCATCAACCCACGCCACTGGGCGTCGGTGACCTGACTATCGCGGTTTTGTGGCTGCCAGATAATACCTTTCATCGCAAAGGAAAAAGGACTGACCAACAAAAGTGTCAGCAATACGAAAATTAACTTACGCATTTACCAGTGCACTCCAATGGTGAGAAACGCGTTGTTGCGCTCCCCTGTACGTTGATTAATCGCCTTAAAGGTATGTTGATATTCGACGCCGAGACTGACTTTGTGCGGCCAGGCGTCGTAGTGCGTCTCGCCGGTCCAGATGTTCCAGCGAACGCCGACGCCGCCCACCTGCGCGCCCTGAGTACCTTTATCCCGATAGCCGTTACCTTGTACGTGAGCGTAAGGTTCAATAGTCTGCCCGTTCGCTACCTTCTGGTGCCAGCTAACTCGATAATCTGCCGTCCACGCCTGAATATCCTGACGAAAATATTGCGCCGCATCGAGATACAGGTTTTGCGCAAACCAGCCAGAACCGTTCGGGTGCCACTCATCGCTGTATTTTCCGCCGTTAAAGAACGAGGCGCTGGCACGCAGCATGGTGTCGGAGGCGCCATTTTGCCCGTTTAGTGGGAACTGCTGTTCAACGGCGAGGAAAAAGATCTGATCGCGCAGCGGCTTCCAGCGCAATCCGGTGCCTGACATCGGATTTTTCACCGGCATCATCACTCCGTTTTCTCCGGTATCGGCAAAGACGCGGCTATAAACCGAGAGCAGGTCGCCTTCCAGCAGCATATTGCGCCCGATGCGGTACTCCGCTTCCAGCTGCCCGTAACTGCGATAGCTTTTACCTGGCGCCGAACCGCCGACATTATTGCTTGCCGAGCTTATTGCCCCTGAGCGTAACCCGATAGAGGAATCAAAATTAAAACTCCAGCGGCGACCGGTATCCTCATGCAAACGACGGAAATTAAAGCGTTGTTGATTTTGTTCCGGCGTTAGCGGTGTAATCAGCGCCTGATTATCAATGTCATCAATCACCTGCCGTGCGTAGTGCTGCGTCGCAGGCATATCATCCAGACGTTGATTCACGTAGGCCAGTTGTCGGATCAGTGCCGGATCGTCCGGTAGTCCTTTATGCGCCTGTTCCAGCATCTCCCGCGACTGCGCGATATCACCACTATCCCACAGGGCGTAGCCGAGCGCCGCCTGGGTGTTGCTGTTATTGGGCTCCAGTTCAAGCGCGGCGCGCAGATCGCTCACTGCCGCTGAGACATTATGACGTTGCCGATAAATCGTTGCCCGCGCGACGTAAGCATTGGCAGAAGGCGCAATGTTAATTGAGCGAGTGAGATCGTTCAGTGCGAGTTCTGGCTGAGCTGGGATATAACGTTGCGCATGCAGCCACCAGTATTGGGCATTGTTTCCCAGCCCGCGTTGTTCTGCCTGTTGAAGCCAGCGATCGCGAGCCGCGCCATTTCCCGCCGCCTGAGCGGTATTGGCGGCGGCGAGCAGATCCTCATTGCTCATTTCGTGAAGTCTGATTTTCTCCCAGGCCGCCAGGGCGGTGCTGTAATCTTCCACCTGGTAAGCCTGATAAGCCACGGCGCGATGTTGCCAGGCGTTCGGTTGCCTTTTTTCCGCCTGAAGCCATGCATATAACGCCACGCCGGGAAGTGTTTCCCGATAACACTTCGCCAGGCGGTTCCAGGCGGCAGCATCGTAAGAAGGTGACATATCCCCAAGCAAACTAACGATTGCCGGGCAATTATCCGCAATACCCGGTAACTGGCTTTGCCACTGACGTTGCGCCGCCAGCGGCAAGGGTTTCGATAAAATCGCCACTTTTGCAGGCGTCGCCAGGTAAGGATGACTTTCCAGCAGAGAAGCCAGCCGTGTCATTAAAGTCTGGCTGACACGCGCATCGCCCTGGAAGGGATAGCGTTGCAATAATAAATCGGCAGCTTCGCGTGACTGCCCGGCCTGCATCAGTTGCCAGGTGAGTTGATCCAGTCGGGTAAGATTTGCCGGTTCTCGCTGATACAACAATCGTGCCAGACGCAGCGCTTCTGCTTTATTATGGGTCGCCACGCTGATGGTATAACGCTCTTCAAGCATTTCATCGGCGGGGAGGGTAGCGAGCAGTCTTTGCGCCGCGTCGTACTGACCTTCTTTTAACAGCACCGGTAGCGTTGCGCCAACAACATACTGGCGGTTATCGGCAAACTGTACCTGATGATTCGCCAATGCCTGCACGGGATTGGCGCTGTATTTCGATAACAGATAGAGCCAGCTTTTCTCTTGTGCGTCCGTGGTAAACAGCGGCGTGTTTTCAGCGAGATAACGCTGGAGACGTGCTTTTTCGCCACGATAAGCCAGCGCGGTCGCGTAAGTAATGTATGACTGTGGATCGGTGAAGATCCCCACTGATTGCAGAGCAAGGATCCGATCGTCCAGTTCTCCGGCAAGAAGAACGTCAAACCACTGACGGCGCTCTGCCGCGTTTAATGTATTCTGCTGGCGTGCTTCATTGTATAGCGTATCTGCCTGCGACCATTGTTTCAGGTAGATTGCCCGTTGCAGTAGATCGGTTCGCAGCGTTTTTCCTTCCGGCGATGCGGCAAACGTTGCATCGTTCAGTTGCGCTCTGGCGACAGGCAACTGCGCCAGCCGCAGCGCATTCTGCCCGACTTCACTGCGACAACGCAGGGTCGGTGCAGCATCGCACGCTTTTTGCTGGGCGAGCAACTCTTCAACAGTAGTGACGCTTTTCACTTCCACTGGAATTGCCGCCAGATTTCGCTCAAGCCGGGCATCCCCTGGGTGACGTTTCAGTTGATCCTCAAGCAATAATCGCGCGCGGTCATCATGACCAAAATGGCGATAAGCTTCCGCCAGATATAACGTCAACGGAATATTATCCGGCACCTGCTGGTGTATATACTCAAATTCGCGGATGGCGGTTGCTTCGTCGTTATTTTTCTGTGCCTTCAGCGCCTTATCGAGACGGGGATAAATAACAAAATGGCGATAGTCGCTCAGCCCCAGCTCTTTTGCGCTGGTGCCGATATTGTCTGCGAGTGCGCTGGTACTCAATAAAGACGTCAGCAGTAAACCAGACCATCCGATGACGCGATTAAGGTTATTCTCCTTCATTTTCGGACTCCAGTTGCGCAACCTGTTCTGTGTTTAAACCTGCTTTAAGTAATAATGATTGCATCGAAACTTGTAATTCGCGTTGAATTGACAGTACGCGATCCAACGTTTCCTGGCTGATAACGCCTTCGGTGACCAAAAACTTGCCGAGCGGCAGAGAACTGCGTTCATGGCGCAATAACAACACGTTAATGGCTGAACGATTAATATGACCGAGCGTGGTCAGTATTTCGGCGAACAGGAATTGATGCGGCACATATTGCCGCCAGATTTCACCGGCCTGCTGTTCCGTGAGCCACTGATGCTGAACCGCATTGTACAACATTGCCCGTGGATCGTGGCCGCGCCGACGTGCATACCAGTGACGTAATCCAGTGACAATTTGTCCACGCAGAACAATGACGTAACGTACTTTCCGTCCGACCTTACGCGCCAGCGCCGCCAGAGAAACCGGGTCAATACCGTCTTCACTACCGACAATTAACTCATCATTTTCCAGACGCAGCGGCAGCACCGCATAATGTAGCGCCACGGAGGCCGGCATTTCGGCAATCAGCGAAGAAGGGATCTGCCAGGCATCGATGGATTCCCACGCCACGCCGTTTTGTTCAGCCAGCGCTTGCGCCAGTTGTTCGGCGCTGATCAATCCTTGCATTAGCATCGAACCGCCGAGACGTAAACCTTCGACACGATTACGCAGTGCTGTATCGAGTTGCTCTTCGGTGATGACCTGATTTTCCAGCAGAATTTGACCTAATGGGCGCAACGAACGGGTATCGCCAGTCACGCTGGGGAAATCGTGCGTCGTTTTATCCCACGCCACGCGACGCGGATCGCCGTGCTGAAGAACCTGTTTCAGCGCGCGCCAGTTAGCCATAAAGTTAATCAGGTTGCCCCAGAACAGACGCAGGATGGAAAGCAGGCCCTGTGTCAAACCGTAGTAGCCGGTGACAAAAATCACCCGCTGCACAATGCGGTTAACCATCAAGCCAAAGTTTAGCCACAGCAGGGTCATAAACCATGCACTGCCGCTGAAGATAGAAAGGAAATGCCAGGCATCAGGCCACAAGCTTTCATACGCCAGCAACAGCAAAAGCTGGATCATTACCAGCATCGCGAGGAAGCTGACAAAGTTACTGATTGCCCCTTTGCGGTCGCGCCAGAGAAAGTAGTTCAGCGTCAGGCTGGAGGTCCATTTGTGAGTTTTAAAACCCTGGAAAACAATGCCGATGATCCAGCGAGACTTTTGCCGAACCGCAGTCGAAAAGGTATCGGGGAAATATTCGCGCACGCAGATCATGTTTGATGTCCGCGCGTGCTGTAAAAATTTACGCTGCTCGCGTTCTTTGGCTTCGTCCACCACCGGAAAACGGACAAAAATTTCCGTCATACCTTTCTCTTTCAGGCGGAAACCAATGTCGTAATCTTCAGTAAGACTCTGCACGTCGAAAGCGATACCGTCACCGTCGGCTAACAGCGCGGTCACGGCGCGGCGGCTGAAGCAGGTACCGACGCCTGCGCTAGGCACCTGTCCGGCGAGAGCTTCACGCACCGGAACATCTTTGCCATGCAGTTCTGAAAACTCATCGATATAGGTCATGCTGGTGAAGTGCGTCCATTCGCGTTCGAACGGATACACCGGGATCTGAATCAGATCTTTACGCTCGACCAGATAGTTGAATAGACGCAATTCCATTGGCGAAATCACGTCTTCAGCATCATGCAGGATAAAACCAGCAAAGGCGAAATTGGCGCTACGTTCAAACTGGGTAATGGCATCCAGCACATTGTTCAGACAGTCTGCTTTACTGGTGGGGCCAGGACGCGCGCAGACCACCTTGTGCACGTTCGGGAAGCGAGCGCACACTTCGTCAACATCACGCTGAGTGTCAGGGTCGTTGGGGTAAGTGCCAACAAAGATATGATAGTTTTCGTAGTCGAGCGTGGTCGCTGCCAGCTCGGCCATATTGCCGATGACGCCTGTTTCGTTCCACGCCGGAACCATAATCGCTAATGGTTTTTCATCCGGCTTATACAGTTCGCGGTAACTCATTCGCGGGTAGCGGCGATAAACACTCAACTTGCGCTTAATGCGGCGTACCCAGTAGACGACATCAATGAAAAAATCGTCCAGCCCGCTGATGAACATTATGACCGCTAACGTTATCGCGATTACTTTTAAGCCGTAGAGCCAGGTAGCAAAAACATCAAGAAGCCAGTCCACACAAAAACCTTACATTAACGCTGGTTATGTTTAGGGTGGCGTATATTAAGGTTTTTTATGAATTGTGACAGCTTTTTACCGTTAATAGGTATGACTATTGCGGCACGTTATTTTTACACTGGTTATAAAAGCTGCCGTTTGCGTAGAATGTAGACAAAAGCGTGGTGTCAAGGAGGGGAGGTTAACGTCATAGTGAAGAGGAGCGGTGGCACCGATCAGGTCATCATGTAGTGGAAGTGCCTGGAGGAGGTGAGCAGGGGAGATCATTTTCCCCGTGCTGAACAAAAAGACGGCGTTGCTGTGGGTACAGGAAGGTTAACTTCATTTCTCTTTCGACTATTAAAGTTTAATATTCAACCAGGAAATAAAGAACATTAAAATAACAAAGGAAAAAATAATCAAAGAGACATTCCTGAAAAATTCGTGCTCATAAAAAAGATAAAAAACGTACAAAATTGCGCACGCAACTTTCAGGACGTTTTTATGTTTAGAATTTTCTTTATCTTTAAAATTACATAAAAATATAAAGAAATATGAAAGCATGGCTGAAAACATCATTGATAAAGCGCGATATGGCAATCCTGAATTAAAGGTTTCGACTCCTAATAATATTATCGATAGCGTTGCAATTATAATTGCCACTTTTTTACTAGATGTGAAGGTGACGACAAAAAATATCAATGATATAAATAAGAAAGAAAAAAATATATAAATATTCGTTGATATATGTACTTTATGAGGAACAGTAAAATAGGTATAAATGATTGTAATTATGATGGAAATTATTCTGTATAGCATGCATGCTAACAGGCCAATCAGTAGTTTGTTTGCAAATTTATAAGGGGATTCGCTATTGGTAGATTGCATGGTTATTATGCTCTTAAGTTGTGTATTTTATTGGAACATTTCCTGGTTGACTAAAACAATGCTTTTAATAGGTGGTGGTGTAAATATCAATGTCATGCTCATTATCACAGACTACTATTACTCTACGAGTTATGTCAAAAAATAACGTTAAATCATAGGTTCCCTGTTCTCTGAAAATACTCTGCACAAATGCGGTGAAATTATTCCCATTTATAACTATTTTTACTTTACCTTCATAGATAAGCCAGCAACGGAAGCATTCAGCTGTACCAGATAATGTCACTATCTGACTGATTAGAAGATTTATATTGACCGGATGAGGTAAAAAAAGTCTGTCGTTGAGGCAATCAATATTATGTGTTTGATGAAACTCTTTTCTCATTAATGACGAGTTATCATATAGCAGGGTTATACTAAACGAGTCAATTCCATCAAGCTTTTGCATAAATTTGTTTGCTTTATAAATAAGCAACTTTGCTTGTGTTTTTGTCATGATGGTGATCTTTTATGCAAGGGGGAATTATTGGAATTCAAATGTTTTATATTCCTCTGTAATCATCTTTAAACTTAACATAGCCATGTCTCGGGTATCTTCATCATCAGATTGTAGAGAAATATTTAATCCTTTAATTAAGGTGTTATCGGGAAAAGCCATTGCTAATAATGTACACCAATATCTGACACTTTTTATTGTCAGAGGATTTTCCAGTATGTTGGCTATATTTGAAGCTACAATGTTTTTATCACACTTGTACAAAAAATATTCGACCAACTGATATACACCGAAGCCATCACCTTCCCCAAACGATTGTAAAAATAACGGTATGGCTTCTTCAGCGTGATTTGCACCAAAATAAAGCCTTACATTGTTATATTTATTGATAAGTTCCTGAGTAATGTCATAATCATTTGGCATAGGTTGGTTTAGAGCAAGGAATGCTAATGCTTCTTTTTTAGTCATATTCATAATGGTTAATATTGCTTGCTGGAAGAATTAAGGTAAAAATGGTTCATAGACAGAATTAAATAGGAAGTCTTGTTTCCAGATAACTTTATCATGAAAAAGAGATTTGGCTTGATGCGTATAAATAATATGAGGATAAATAGTTTCTCCACCATAAATGATGTTCTTTCCCGTTACACCGGAGAATTCATTGGCTATAATCTGTCGTTTAAGCCAGTGAATGACTTTACATAAGCATATTAATTTATCCTCAGAATCAGCAGTATTAATTTCAGTAAGTTGTAAAATCTTTTCCCCATTATACTCAACTAAATGCCCCGGCTTTATTTCAATCCAACCACAATAACGATCAATGCTACTAAACTTTATTCTTCTATTGTTAGGTCTAATGCTGGGCATAAGATAAATTCGATGTGCTACAGCAGGGATTTTTTCTGTTAAGATATCTAATTGCTTAGAGTATTCATCTTGTAGTGCAAACCAAATTGTATGTAATTGATACTTTGAGGCTATAATAGCGAGCCAATCAGACAACTCTTCATTCGTGCAAAAAACATTTATCCTGGCAGTTGCCATTCGTAATCCTTTTTATATAAAGATTTTTATCCGCATCTTATAAACTTGCTTACATCATTGGTTGAAATGATTTTTAATTGTGATTGTATGAACATCACCGAAATAACTTGATATGAATAAAATAGCTAAAGCGAAATGGATGACGTGTTACTAAAAAACCATCCTGAAAAGGAAGCCTGAAAAAACGAGATGACGAAACTTCCACTCTCCATATTTCATCTGAAAAATAACTAAATTCGATATGGTTTTCATATAATCTCATTTCACGTAAGGTTCCGCTACCATAAGGGATCGCAATAGTAACGTGTTCCTGAATATCCTGTTTTATATCTATCAATAGCAATTCAAGAGATTCTTCAAAAGGTACGTCTTCAGTCACAAATAGTAAATAACGCCCATCATCTAATAAAATTGCAGTTTCAAGATAATCTGCAGGAATTGTAATTCCTGTATTTTTACCATGTGTACAGACTTCAGATTTAGAGCCAAAACGAGAGCGATCATCTATTTTTTGAATGAGTGATAGCGATATATAATTAACTTTTTCCATATCTTTTTACTCAAGATAAATGGATGGGATTACGAAAGCATTAAATGAGAAATTCATTATTTTGATTTTTTTGCATGTTATTTTTAATCAATTTTGTAATCATGGGAATAGTTATATTTTTACTCTAAAGAACCACTGGTTATATATTTTTACCTACGGCTCATGTCTAAATATTTCTCGAATTTCAAAAGTTGAATATCCTTCGGTTTCCAATAATTCAATAAGCTCTTCCTTTGTTAGTTGATAAACACTAATAGGAAATGATATGCCAAGTCCTGAAATTGAACTTAGTAGTTCTTTATCTAAAATTTCAAAATTGCATTGATGTGAATAATATACATTGTAAAATAAATCTACACGGTCGACACCGTTCGTGGTAAATGCTATATGATTTTTTAAAATAAAATCGATATACCATTTTTGGTATTCGGTTGAGTTATATTCAATGCCAATACAATCTGGATGTTGAAGTGATAGTGCGCCAAAGTCGTATTGGCGGTGCCGTATTTTATCAACATCGGTCTTTTCGTTTGAATCAATAAATTTGAATGATTCTTTAAGTTGTGGTAATAATTTATGCGGGGAGAAATTATCACCATATAAATCGAGTGTAATACGAATTATTAACAAGAGTTTATCCATTAAAAATAATATAAGTTGTTTTTATAAAAATAATATATTTGGCTGGTGAAGTTATCTGGATAATACATTCATGTTATATCTATTATCCAAAGGCAGTTGCGCTACCGCCATACCCTGATAAAACTCACCATCTGCACGAAACGGATTTTACGCTTTTTCTGTCGACGAAATATAAATTTCTCAATTCAAATAATATCCATTGCGTTATCCGACCAATCACTCCCTCTCCGGCAGCACAATCACAAACCTTGTCCCCCGCGCATCCGACGTTACCGCAACCGTGCCTTTATGCGCGACAACAATCGATTTCACTATCGCCAGGCCAATACCGCTACCTTCGCCTTTTCGCTGACGGGAAGGGTCAACGCGATAGAAACGGTCAAACAATCGTGGTAAGTGCTCGGGCGCAATGGGCGTTCCGGGGTTTTCGACGGAAACTTGCACCTGGTGATCGACCGTCTGGCAGCGCACTACAATTGCCTTTCCGGTTGGCGTATAACGCAGGGCGTTAGAAAGCAGGTTGCTTAACGCCCGACGCAGCATCAGCGGATCGCCCGCAACCTGACACTTGTCGCCAACAAACCGCAACTCCACGCCGCGATCTTCTGCTAACGCCTCAAAAAAATCGAACACTTTGCCGACTTCATCCACCAGGTTGAGCATTTTCTTTTCGGGGATTAACTGGTTGTTATCGGCCTGGGCGAGAAACAGCATATCGCTGACCATTTTCGCCATTCGGGTCAGCTCTTCGAGATTAGAGTAGAGCACATCTTCCAGCTCCTTCTGGCTGCGCGACTGGCTGAGGGCGATTTCCGTTTGCGTAATGAGATTCGTAATTGGTGTGCGAATTTCGTGGGCGATGTCCGCTGAGAAATTGGACTGGCGGGTAAAGACATCCTCAATACGCTCGATCATATGGTTGAACGACAGTACCAACTGTTCCAGCTCAATCGGCACGGTCTGCGGGTCAAGGCGAACGTCGAGATCTTTCGAGGTGATATTCTGGATTTGACGGCTGACGCTGCGGATCGGCGCGTGACCTTTATGTACCGCCAACAGCACGATAAAGACGATCAGGATGCTGATTACCGATGCGGTCATAATAAGTTTATTCATCAAATCATTTATGTAATGAAGATGAAAATCGATCGAAAGCGCGATGTAGAGCGTATAAATCGGTTTGCCGTCCGCCTGCGGGCCAACCGGCAAGCTAATCATCCGCCAGTTGCTGTGTTCCATATGCCCGTGACCGTGGCCCGGCATCATCATCGTCGGGCCGGAAAGGAGAAACACTTCGCCACCTTGGGCATCTGTATCGGGTATTGCGTCACGAGCAAATTCGCGGATATCCGGCGCACCGGGGGAGTGATACACCGTTTTACCGTGGCTATCTGCCAGGGAAATCAACACGTTGGAATAACCACTGACGATATCTTCCAGCGTCATTAAGCGTCGGGCTTGCGTTTCGTCAGGGTGATTAAGTACCCGTTCAAGGGTAGCGCTAATCTCTTTTAAATCATTAATATCCTGCTCGGCAAAATGCACTTTTACCGAGTGGATCATGATCCAGGCAAAGGCGAAAAACGCCGCGATGGTGGCAAGGCTGATAAAAAAGGTCAGGCGGGTTGCCAGTGAAAATGGGCGCTGAAACGGCTTACTGGCCATCCGGCACCTCAAGCATATAGCCTACGCCGCGCACGGTTTGAATCAGCTTTGGTTCAAAGTCGTTGTCGATTTTGCCGCGCAGCCGCTTCACCGCCACATCAATGGCGTTGGTGTCGCTGTCGAAATTCATGTCCCACACCTGCGAGGCGATAAGCGAGCGGGGCAGCACTTCGCCCTGATGACGAAGGAAAAACTCCAGCAGAGTAAACTCTTTACTGGTCAGAGTGATGCGCGTGCCGCTGCGGGTGACTTTGCGGCTGACGAGATCGACCATCAAATCGGCAACCTGAAACTGACTTTCGATAATCACCGCCGCCCCGCGCCGCAGTAGAGTGCGCACCCGCGCCAGCAGTTCAGCAAAAGCGAACGGCTTCACCAGATAGTCATCCGCTCCCAGCTCCAGCCCTTTGACGCGATGTTCAATGGTGCCAAGCGCGGTAAGCAACAGAATCGGCATCCCTTTATTGGCGGAACGCAACATGCGCACGATATCCCAGCCGTTCACGTCCGGCAGCATAATATCGAGGATTATCAGGTCATAATCACCCGTCATCGCCAGATGGTAGCCATTCAGCCCGTTGTCGGCCAAATCGACCACAAAACCGGCTTCGGTTAACCCTTTGGTCAAGTATTCTCCGGTTTTCTTTTCATCTTCGACAATCAACAGTTTCATATTTCCTCCGCATATTGCCCGGGCAATTCTAGAGTAGCGGGATCAGATGGCAATCGCTTATTGGCAAAATGACAATTTTGTCATTTTCCTGTCACCGGAAAATCAGAGCTTGGCGAGTAAAGTTGGCTGCATAAAATCACCAGAAATTATGCGCCTATGTCTCATTGTAAATTCCTGACACTTTGTGTGGCCCTTGCGCTAAGCGGTTGCTCACTGGCACCGGATTATCAGCGTCCGGTAATGCCCGTGCCGCAGCAGTTCTCACTCAGCCAGAACGGCCTGGTTAACGCAGCGGATAACTACCAGAACGCGGGCTGGCGCACCTTTTTTGTTGATAATCAGGTGAAGACGCTGATTAGCGAGGCGCTGGTGAATAACCGGGATTTGCGCATGGCGACGCTGAAAGTGCAGGAAGCGCGGGCGCAATATCGTCTGACTGATGCCGACCGCTACCCACAGCTCAATGGCGAGGGCAGCGGCAGCTGGAGCGGCAATCTTAAAGGCGATTCCGCAACGACGCGGGAGTTCTCGACTGGCCTTAACGCCAGCTTTGACCTCGATTTTTTCGGTCGTTTAAAGAACATGAGTGAAGCCGAGCGACAGAATTATTTAGCCACTGAGGAAGCCCGACGCGCGGTGCATATACTGCTGGTTTCTAATGTCGCGCAAAGCTATTTCAATCAGCAGCTGGCGTATGCGCAATTGCAAATAGCCGAAGAAACGCTGCGTAATTATCAGCAATCATATGCGTTTGTCGAAAAACAATTGTTGACCGGTAGCAGTAATGTTCTGGCGCTGGAACAGGCTCGCGGGGTGATTGAAAGTACCCGCAGCGACATCGCTAAACGTCAGGGTGAACTGGCGCAGGCGAATAATGCATTGCAACTGTTATTGGGAAGCTACGGCAAGCTGCCGCAAGCGCAGACAGTAAACAGCGACAGCCTGCAAAGCGTTCAATTACCGGCGGGATTGTCGTCGCAAATCTTATTGCAGCGCCCGGATATTATGGAAGCTGAACACACGTTAATGGCGGCTAATGCCAATATTGGCGCTGCACGTGCGGCATTTTTCCCGTCTATAAGCCTGACCAGCGGAATATCGACCGCCAACAGCGATCTGTCGTCATTATTTAACGCCAGCAGCGGGATTTGGAATTTTATACCCAAAATTGAGATCCCTATTTTTAATGCCGGACGCAACCAGGCAAATCTGGATATCGCCGAAATTCGCCAACAGCAGTCGGTGGTGAATTATGAACAGAAAATCCAGAATGCTTTTAAAGAAGTGGCAGATGCGCTGGCATTACGTCAAAGCCTGAACGATCAAATCAGCGCCCAGCAGCGTTATCTGGCATCGCTGCAAATTACTTTGCAACGGGCGCGGGCATTATATCAGCACGGCGCAGTAAGCTATCTGGAAGTGCTGGATGCCGAACGTTCTTTATTTGCAACCCGACAAACTTTACTTGACCTGAATTATGCCCGTCAGGTTAACGAAATTTCTTTATATACCGCACTTGGTGGCGGTTGACACCAATATACTCGTCATACTTCAAGTTGCATGTGCTGCGTCTGCATTCGCTCACCCCAGTCACTTACTTATGTAAGCTCCTGGGGATTCACTCGCTTGTCGCCTTCCTGCAACTCGAATTATTTAGAGTATGACTTTTAACTCCAGGAGAGAATAAATGAAAAAAGCACTGCAAGTCGCAATGTTCAGTCTGTTTACCGTTATTGGCTTTAATGCCCAGGCTAACGAACATCATCATGAAACCATGAGCGAAGCACAACCACAGGTTATTAGCGCCACTGGCGTGGTAAAAGGTATTGATCTGGAAAGCAAAAAAATCACCATCCATCACGATCCGATTGCTGCCGTGAACTGGCCGGAGATGACCATGCGCTTTACTATCACCCCGCAGACGAAAATGAGTGAAATTAAAACCGGCGACAAAGTGGCGTTTAATTTTGTCCAGCAGGGCAACCTTTCTTTATTACAGGATATTAAAGTCAGCCAGTAACCCAGGTTTAATGAGATGAAAAAAATCGCGCTTATTATCGGCAGCATGATCACGGGCGGTATTATTTCTGCGGCAGGTTTTACCTGGTTTGCCCAAGCTGAACCGCCCGCAGAAAAAACGTCGACCGCAGAACGTAAAGTCTTATTCTGGTACGACCCGATGTATCCCAATACGCGGTTCGATAAACCAGGTAAATCGCCGTTTATGGATATGGATCTGGTGCCGAAATATGCCGATGAAGAGAGTTCTGCGTCTGGTGTGCGCATTGACCCGACCCAGACGCAAAATCTGGGGGTGAAAACGGCTACCGTCACGCGCGGGCCGCTGACTTTTGCCCAGAGTTTTCCGGCGAATGTCAGTTACAACGAGTATCAGTATGCCATTGTGCAGGCTCGCGCCGCCGGGTTTGTCGACAAGGTGTATCCGCTTACCGTGGGCGATAAAGTGCAAAAGGGCACACCGCTTCTCGACCTGACCATTCCCGACTGGGTGGAAGCGCAGAGTGAGTATTTACTGCTGCGCGAAACCGGCGGTACGGCGACCCAGACTGAAGGCATTCTTGAGCGGCTGAGACTGGCGGGAATGCCGGAGGCGGATATTCGCCGCCTGATTGCCACGCAAAAAATCCAGACTCGCTTTACGCTCAAAGCGCCCATTGATGGCGTGATCACCGCGTTTGATCTGCGCGCGGGTATGAATATTGCCAAAGATAACGTGGTCGCGAAAATTCAGGGTATGGACCCGGTATGGGTCACTGCTGCGATCCCGGAATCCATCGCCTGGCTGGTGAAAGATGCCTCGCAGTTTACGCTCACCGTTCCGGCGCGACCGGATAAAACACTCACTATCCGCAAATGGACGCTGCTACCCGGCGTGGATGCTGCGACCCGCACGCTGCAGCTACGTCTGGAAGTCGACAACGCCGACGAGGCGCTAAAACCGGGCATGAACGCCTGGTTGCAACTCAACACTGCCAGCGAACCGATGCTGCTCATTCCGTCACAGGCGCTGATAGATACCGGCAGCGAACAGCGGGTGATTACTGTTGATGCCGACGGGCGCTTTGTACCGAAACGCGTTGCTGTTTTCCAGGCATCGGAAGGCGTCACCGCGTTACGCTCTGGTCTGGCTGAAGGTGAAAAGGTGGTTTCCAGCGGCCTGTTCCTGATTGATTCTGAAGCCAATATTTCTGGCGCTCTGGAGCGGATGCGCTCTGAAAGTGCTACCCATGCGCATTGAGGGAATAACCAATGATTGAATGGATTATTCGTCGCTCGGTGGCAAACCGTTTTCTGGTGCTGATGGGCGCGTTGTTTCTAAGTATCTGGGGTACCTGGACCATCATTAACACGCCAGTGGATGCGCTGCCGGATCTCTCCGATGTGCAGGTGATTATTAAAACCAGCTATCCCGGTCAGGCACCGCAAATCGTTGAAAATCAGGTGACTTATCCGCTAACCACCACCATGTTGTCGGTGCCTGGCGCGAAGACGGTGCGCGGTTTCTCGCAGTTTGGCGACTCTTATGTATATGTCATTTTCGAAGATGGCACCGATCCGTACTGGGCGCGCTCGCGGGTGCTGGAGTACCTCAACCAGGTACAGGGTAAGCTGCCTGCGGGAGTCAGCGCCGAGCTGGGGCCAGATGCCACGGGTGTTGGCTGGATCTATGAATATGCACTGGTGGATCGCAGCGGTAAGCACGATCTGGCCGATTTACGCTCATTGCAGGACTGGTTTCTCAAATATGAGCTAAAAACCATCCCTGACGTTGCGGAAGTGGCGTCGGTGGGCGGTGTGGTGAAAGAGTATCAGGTGGTTATCGATCCCCAGCGCCTGGCGCAGTATGGCATCAGTCTCGCCGAAGTGAAAAGCGCGCTGGATGCTTCAAACCAGGAAGCGGGCGGTTCGTCGATCGAACTGGCGGAAGCGGAATATATGGTGCGCGCCAGCGGCTATCTGCAAATGCTCGACGACTTTAATCATATCGTTTTAAAAGCCAGTGAAAATGGCGTGCCTGTTTATCTGCGTGATGTTGCCAAGGTCCAGATTGGCCCGGAAATGCGCCGGGGCATTGCCGAACTGAACGGCGAAGGCGAAGTGGCTGGCGGGGTGGTGATCCTGCGCTCCGGCAAAAACGCCCGTGAAGTGATCGCTGCCGTGAAGGACAAACTGGAAACGCTGAAAAGTAGTCTGCCGGAAGGCGTGGAGATAGTTACAACATACGATCGCAGCCAGCTCATTGACCGCGCCATCGACAACCTCAGCGGCAAGTTGCTGGAAGAGTTTATTGTGGTGGCGGTAGTCTGCGCGCTGTTTCTCTGGCATGTGCGCTCGGCGCTGGTGGCGATTATTTCGTTGCCGCTGGGGTTGTGTATTGCTTTTATTGTCATGCACTTCCAGGGGCTGAATGCCAATATTATGTCGCTGGGCGGCATTGCGATTGCCGTCGGGGCGATGGTCGATGCCGCTATCGTCATGATCGAGAATGCGCATAAACGGCTCGAAGAGTGGCAGCACCAGCATCCTGACGCCACGCTGGATAATAAAACGCGCTGGCAGGTGATCACCGATGCATCTGTTGAAGTAGGTCCGGCGCTGTTTATCAGTCTGCTGATTATCACGCTGTCGTTTATCCCGATCTTCACCCTGGAAGGGCAGGAAGGGCGTCTATTTGGCCCGCTGGCGTTCACCAAAACTTATGCGATGGCGGGGGCGGCGCTGCTGGCGATCGTAGTGATCCCTATCCTGATGGGGTACTGGATCCGTGGCAAAATTCCGCCAGAAAGCAGTAACCCGCTCAATCGCTTTTTGATTCGTATTTATCATCCGCTGTTGCTGAAAGTATTGCACTGGCCAAAAACCACGCTGCTGGTGGCGGCACTTTCGGTGCTGACGGTTATCTGGCCGCTCAATAAAGTTGGCGGGGAATTTTTACCGCAGATCAATGAAGGCGACTTGTTGTATATGCCATCGACGCTGCCAGGGATTTCCGCAGCGGAGGCGGCGAGCATGCTGCAAAAAACCGACAAGCTGATTATGAGCGTACCTGAAGTGGCGCGGGTATTTGGCAAAACTGGGAAAGCGGAAACCGCCACCGATTCTGCTCCGCTGGAGATGGTCGAAACGACCATCCAGCTTAAGCCGCAGGAGCAGTGGCGGCCAGGCATGACGATGGACAAAATCATTGAGGAACTGGATAACACCGTGCGTCTGCCGGGGCTGGCGAATCTGTGGGTGCCGCCAATTCGTAACCGTATCGATATGCTCTCAACCGGCATTAAAAGCCCCATCGGCATTAAAGTTTCCGGCACTGTGCTGGCGGATATCGACGCGATGGCGGAGCAAATTGAAGAAGTGGCGCGAACGGTACCAGGCGTGGCTTCTGCTCTTGCCGAGCGTCTGGAAGGTGGGCGCTATATCAACGTCGAGATTAACCGTGAAAAAGCCGCGCGTTACGGTATGACGGTGGCTGATGTGCAGTTGTTTGTGACTTCTGCAGTGGGCGGGGCGATGGTTGGCGAAACGGTGGAAGGGATTGCTCGTTATCCAATTAATCTGCGTTATCCGCAAAGCTGGCGCGATAGTCCGCAGGCGCTGCGTCAGCTGCCGATCCTGACGCCGATGAAGCAGCAAATTACCCTCGCAGACGTGGCCGACGTTAGAGTCTCTACCGGACCGTCGATGCTGAAAACCGAGAATGCGCGCCCGACGAGCTGGATTTATATCGATGCCCGCGATCGTGACATGGTGTCGGTGGTTCACGATCTGCAAAAAGCAATTGCTGAGAAAGTGCAGTTGAAACCAGGCACCAGCGTGGCGTTTTCCGGGCAGTTCGAGTTGCTGGAGCGCGCCAACCATAAGCTGAAACTCATGGTGCCGATGACGCTGATGATCATCTTCGTGCTGTTGTATCTGGCGTTCCGTCGGGTGGGCGAAGCGTTGCTGATTATCAGCAGCGTACCCTTTGCGCTGGTGGGCGGCATCTGGTTGCTGTGGTGGATGGGTTTTCATCTTTCTGTGGCAACGGGCACTGGCTTTATCGCCCTTGCCGGGGTCGCCGCCGAATTTGGCGTGGTGATGCTGATGTATTTACGTCACGCCATAGAGGCCGAGCCGTCGTTGAATAATCCGCAAACATTCAGCGAGCAGAAGCTGGATGAGGCGTTATATCACGGCGCGGTACTGCGCGTGCGCCCGAAAGCGATGACGGTGGCGGTGATTATCGCTGGTCTGCTGCCGATTCTGTGGGGAACGGGAGCGGGTTCAGAGGTGATGAGCCGCATCGCCGCGCCGATGATTGGCGGCATGATCACCGCACCTCTGCTATCGCTGTTTATTATCCCGGCGGCGTATAAGCTGATGTGGCTGCATCGGCATCGGGTTTGGAAATAAAAGTAGAGCCGGGGAAGGATACCCGGTTTAACTGTGTGGATTGTGTCTTGCGACGATGGGCACTAAATGTTAAAAGGTGCCCCTCAACAAAAAAGACACACAGGGGAAAGGCGTGAAAAACGCGTCAACCGTATCGGAAGATACTGCGTCGAATCAAGAGCCGACGCTTCATCGCGGATTACATAACCGTCATATTCAACTGATTGCGCTGGGCGGCGCTATTGGTACTGGTCTGTTTCTTGGCATTGGCCCGGCGATTCAGATGGCGGGGCCGGCTGTATTGCTGGGCTACGGCGTCGCCGGGATCATCGCTTTCCTGATTATGCGCCAGCTTGGCGAGATGGTGGTCGAAGAGCCGGTATCCGGTTCATTTGCCCACTTTGCCTATAAATACTGGGGACCGTTTGCGGGCTTCCTTTCTGGCTGGAACTACTGGGTGATGTTCGTGCTGGTGGGAATGGCAGAGCTGACCGCTGCGGGCATCTATATGCAGTACTGGTTCCCGGATGTCCCCACCTGGATCTGGGCTGCCGCCTTCTTTATTATCATCAACGCCGTTAACCTGGTGAACGTGCGCTTATATGGTGAAACTGAGTTCTGGTTTGCGCTGATTAAAGTGCTGGCGATTATCGGCATGATCGGATTTGGCCTGTGGCTGCTATTTTCTGGTCATGGCGGTGAGAAAGCCAGTATCGACAACCTCTGGCGCTACGGTGGTTTCTTTGCCACCGGCTGGAATGGGCTGATTTTGTCGCTGGCGGTGATTATGTTCTCCTTCGGAGGGCTGGAACTGATTGGTATTACTGCCGCTGAAGCGCGCGATCCGGAAAAAAGCATCCCTAAAGCAGTGAATCAGGTGGTGTATCGCATCTTGCTGTTTTATATCGGTTCACTGGTGGTTTTACTGGCACTCTATCCGTGGGTGGAAGTGAAATCCAACAGTAGCCCGTTTGTGATGATTTTCCATAATCTTGACAGCAACGTGGTGGCTTCTGCGCTGAACTTCGTTATTCTGGTGGCATCATTATCGGTGTACAACAGCGGGGTTTACTCTAACAGCCGGATGCTGTTTGGTCTTTCTGTGCAGGGTAATGCGCCGAAGTTTTTGACTCGCGTCAGCCGTCGCGGCGTGCCGATCAACTCGCTGATGCTTTCCGGAGCGATCACTTCGCTGGTGGTGTTAATCAACTATCTGCTGCCGCAAAAAGCGTTTGGTCTGCTGATGGCGCTGGTGGTGGCAACGCTGCTGTTGAACTGGATTATGATCTGTCTGGCGCATCTGCGTTTTCGCGCGGCGATGCGACGTCAGGGGCGTGAAACACAGTTTAAGGCGCTGCTTTATCCGTTCGGCAACTATCTCTGCATTGCCTTTCTCGGCATGATTTTGCTGCTGATGTGCACGATGGATGATATGCGCTTGTCGGCAATTCTGCTGCCGGTGTGGATTGTATTCCTGTTTGTGGCGTTTAAAACGCTGCGTCGGAAAGCGAAATAATAGTGCCGATTGGATAAGGCATTCACGCTGCATCCGACAACACGATGACAACAATCTGAAGCCGCTCTCATCCATTCGATGAGAGCGGTTTTTTAATTACTGCTTAAATGCGTCCGCCAGGGAGCGAATATCATTGCTGGTTGGCGACTGATGAAGTCGCAGACCAAACTCTTCGACGATCGCAAATATGTGGTCGAATATATCAGCCTGAATGCTTTCATATTCCAGCCATACCACGGTATTAGTAAACGCGTAGATCTCAAGCGGTAAACCGTTATCGCCCGGAGCTAACTGGCGCACCATTAAGGTCATATCTTTACGAATCCGCGGATGGTTACGCAGATATTCGTTCAGATAGGCACGAAAGGTTCCAATATTGGTCATTCGGCGCAGGTTTAATACCGACTCCGTAGAACCTTGCTGGCGATTCCACTCATTAATTTCCTGATGGCGGCTGGTTAAATAAGGCTTTAACAAATGCGCTTTATTCAGCCGCTGCATTTCAGTTTCATCAAGAAAACGAATACTGGTGACATCAATACTGATACTGCGCTTAATACGTCGCCCACCGGATGCTGACATCCCGCTCCAGTTTTTAAAAGAGTCAGATACCAGCGACCAGGTGGGAATAGTGGTAATAGTATTGTCCCAGTTGCGCACTTTGACGGTGGTTAAACCAATATCAATTACTGCGCCATCCGCGCCGTATTTTGGCATTTCCAGCCAGTCGCCCAGTTTCAACATATCGTTCGCGGAAAGCTGAATACCTGCAACCAGACCAAGAATCGGATCTTTAAACACTAACATCAGCACGGCGGCCATCGCGCCAAGACCACTGATCAGAATCGCCGGTGACTGACCAATCAGCAGTGAGATCATCAAAATGCCGACCAGAATCGCGCCGATCAGTTTAATCCCCTGAAATATCCCTTTTAACGGCAACTGCTTTGCCGCCGGGAATTTCTGCGCCAGATTCAAAATAACATCCAGCAACGAGAAGACTGAAAGCAGCGCATACATCATGATCCACAACTGCGCGCAGGTGGTCAGAATATCAGCTGCTTCAGTGCCTTTTTGCAGCCAGAATACCGCCTGAATATTGACGATAATCCCCTGGAGGGTAAAAGCTAAACGGTGGAAGAGTTTATTTTGGGTAATGATTTGCAGCCACAGCCGTGAGCTGGCGATGGCACGTTTTTCGAAGGTACGTAGTACCACCCAGTGCAAAATAATATGCACTACAACGGCGGTCAGAAAAATAATACCGAAAATCATCACCATCGAGGTGGTGTGATCAAACTCAATACCCGCTAAATCTTCAACCTGGGATATTAAATCCTGCATAACATCTCCTATATACAACAGCGGCCTATGATGACGGCTGAAAGGGGGTTATGCAAATCAGGAAAATCTGATGAGGGAATTTCCTGCGAGAGCTGATGGCAAATATAAAATTGCCTGATGCGCTACGCTTATCATGCCTACCTTGAATGAACTGGACGAACTTGTAGGCAGGATAAGGCGGTCACGCCGCATCCGGCATAAACAAAGCGCACTTTGTTAGCAATCTGAGCCGGGATGGGTTCCCGGCTGTCAGGATAATTACACTTCGGTTACGGTGATACTTTGTGGCAGACGAGATTTCGGCAGCGTCGCGTTAAAATCTTCAACGCTGTGATGACCTACCGGAACAACCACCAGACTGGTATAGCCTTTCTCTTTCAGACCAAATTCATCATCGAGGATCGCGGCGTCAAAACCTTCGATGGGTACCGCGTCCAGACCCAGAGCCGCCACGCCGAGCAGGAAATTACCGACGTTGAGATAAACCTGTTTTGCCATCCACTCTGCATCATCATGCAGATCTTTACGATGCATATCGGCGAAGAATTTGCGACCTTTATCGTTCGCGGCTTTCGCTTCCGGCGTCGCAAAGCGGCCATCGGCATCTTCCTGGTCAACAACCAGCTTCAGCCAGGCATCGTCCATCGCAGTTTTCGCGCAGAACACCACGACGTGCGAGGCATCAAGCATTTTACGCTCGTTGAACACGTAATTACCGGCGGCGGATTTGGCAACACGCGCTTTGCCTTCCTCAGTGCTGGCAACAATAAAATGCCACGGCTGGGAGTTGGTGCTGGATGGGCTGTATTGCAGTAGAGTTTTGATCTGCTCGGCCTGTTCCGGGGTAAGTTTTTTGCTGGCATCAAATGCCTTAGTGGAATGACGCTTCAAGGCGACAGAAATGATATCCATAAAGACTCCATGTGTAAGTAATTTTGCGTGCCAGCAGATTACAAGGTTCAACGAGAAATGGTAAGCGAGAAAAATGCGCTATAGATTTACGTTTTAGCCAGGGCGCAGCCTTTTTTGATCGCGTTTAGCTAAGCCATCAACCACTAAATTCCATGAATCGTTGATCAGATCGCGAAGTAACGCTTCGGAGATTTCTTCGCCGGGATAGACCGAAATCCAGTGCTTTTTATTCATGTGATACCCAGGCTTAATGCTTGGATATATCTGCTGATTTAACAGGGATTTTTGTGGATCGGACTTCAAATTGATAAAGGGAACGCCGCGCAGTTCTGACGACAACATAAAAATCTTGCCGCCAATTTTAAACACATCAAACTCCGGGCCAAACGGCCAGCAAAGCTCGACAAAGGGTAACTCAAGGGCCTGGCGTTTCGCCGTTTCGTGCAGTGATTGCTTATCCATAAACGTTCCTTTAGGCGAAGGAGAATAAGCAAAGTATGCCGCGAAGCACGACGATAATCGACGTTTAATCCGCCAGCGAGAACTAGCGTCGCCAGATAAAGCGCAGAACAAAATACTCAATAGCGCCCAGCACTAAAAACCACAGGCAAAACAATAAAGTGTAAAGCTGGCTAAGATCCATCAAATGGAACGAGGTCACCAGTTTTTGTGCCAGCGTCAGCCCCAGTGCGGGGGCGGGCAGCAGCAGGCAAGAGAGAAAAGCCATCAGCAAGATGCCTGCTGCGGTGGTCAAGGTTTCTAAAGGGTGTTTCATAACATTGTTAAATGTAAGTTAAAACACCATTGTCAGGTATATTCTTCTGTAAGGCAATTCCCGGCTTAGTCACCGGCCCAGATCTCACAATGCTTTTTCACCAACCCAATCAGCGAGCCGCCATCGGCGACGAAATCGCGCATCAATTGTGCTTCATTCAGGCCGCTGGCAACCTGGCGATGCAGGGCCTCAATCGCACTCGACGCGCCAATTTTATGTGCGGAAGGGGCGATTTTTTCCAGTAAACGCAAGGTGTCTTCCGTTAGAGGCCGACGATCGCCGGTGTGCGGATCGGTAATGACGCCTTCCAGACCATAACGGCAGGCCTGGAAACGGTTGAATTTATACAGCAGGTAATCTTTCTCCTGATGTTTGAACGGGCGTTCCGTCAGTAACCAGTGGGCGGTAGCCTGAATCAATCCTGCCATATTTACCGCATGGCTAAGGGTTAACGGAGTATCCATCACCCGAACCTCCACCGTGCCAAAATGAGGACTGGGGCGAATATCCCAGTGCAAATCTTTAATGCTGTCGATCATCGTGGTGTAACTCAGGCAGCGAAACAGGGCTTCAAATTGTTGCCAGTTACTGACCCACGGCATCGGGCCATTATCGGGAAAGGCGGAAAAAATATTGGGCCGTGAGGAAGCAAAACGCGTATCCGTTCCCTGCATATATGGCGACGCGGCGGAAAGGGCGATGAAGTGCGGCACAAACCGTGACAAGCCGTGCAGCAAATAAATAGCGTCATCGCCACTGGCGCAGCCAACATGGACATGCTGACCAAAAACTGTCGCTTGCTGGATGAGATAGCCAAAGTTTTCCAGCGTTCGTTGATAGCGTTCGTTATCGCATACCTCCTGACGCTGCCATTTCTGAAACGGGTGCGTGCCACCGCCACAAATTTCCAGATGATGGTCTGCGGCTGCCTGCAATACGACTTTCTGCATCGCTGAAAATTGCCCGGCAGCCTGGTTAATATCACGGCAAACATCCGTCGCCAGCTCCAGCATACTTTCGGTGATATCGTGCTTTACCTCTCCGGCAGTGATCTCATTTTTAACCGCGTCAATCAGCGTTGAAGAGTCCTGGCTTAAGTCATAGCCCGGCGGATTAACCACCTGCATTTCCAGTTCAATACCGAGGGTAAAAGGTTCAGAAACATGAAAATCGGGTAATGGCATAGGTTTCTCTTATGTTGGCGTTTTCTATTCAGTATAGAAGTGGGAGCGGCTGGGCGAGATGCGGAAGTTCTGGAATGTTTCTTTCTTGTTGTGATTGCGAACTGATATAACAGTTTAAAACATCAGCAAAAGGGGAAGGTCGTGCCGGAAATTAATCAATATGGACAGACGGTCGGCGATGCGCTGCCGGACTGGCAAGGTGCAGCGGTTTTACCGCGTCATTTACTGGAAGGACAATGGTGTCGACTGGAGCCACTAGACGCGCAACGTCACGCAGGCGATCTGTTTGATGCATATGCTCAGGCGCCAGACGAGCGTGACTGGACGTGGCTTGCCAGCAGTCGTCCGGCAAGTGTTGTTGCTACCGAGTCATGGATTGCTGGCAAAGTGAATGATCTTTCACTGGTGCCCTTTGCCGTGGTTGATAATCGTTCTGCGCGGGCCGTTGGGCTGGTCTGTTTTATGGCAATCGAACGCGAACATGGTTCGGTTGAAATCGGCCATGTTACCTGGTCTCCGCTAATGAAAAATAGCGTGCTCGGTACAGAAGCGATCTGGTTACTTTTGCAATGCGCCTTTGCTCATAATTATCGGCGCGTGGAGTGGAAATGTGATTCGCTTAATCTGGCATCACGCCGCGCTGCTGAACGTTTAGGTTTTGTTTTTGAAGGTCGTTTCCGGCAGAAAATCGTGCGCAAAGGGCGTAACCGTGACAGCGACTGGTTATCGATTATTGATAGCGAATGGCCGCAATGTGGCAAGGTGCTGCAGAGCTGGCTGGCGGAGGAGAATTTTGACGAGCTGGGAGGGCAGAAAAAAAGCCTGGCCCAGTTGCGGATCGGATAATGAATGACAGAAGTCCGAAACAGGATTTACTGTATAAATAAACAGCTATTTTGCTAAGGAAGGGTAAGATAACTGCGGGTGCCTGAAGCTTTCCGGTTTCAGGTTTACTCTGAGGTCTGGAAAGATGAAGCCCCAGGACGATATTTCTATCAACCCTGGGGCTACCTACCCAAACCTGAACAATTTGGATGGTAGTCCCTTCTTCGCATGGAGGCAATATAAACATGCTGACGAAATATGCCCTTGTGGCAGTCATAGTGCTGTGTTTAACGGTGCTGGGATTTACGCTTCTGGTCGGAGACTCGCTGTGTGAGTTCACCGTAAAGGAACGTAATATTGAGTTTAAGGCTGTTCTCGCTTACGAACCGAAGAAGTAGCCGTTGTGCGGGGAGCAATCCCCGCATATCCGGTTGTCAGGTCAGGATGGTAAGGCACCTGCTTTACACTTTCGCCCGCGGTCAGTGATGGCTGCGGGCTATTTCGTTTTAAGGGCAATGATCAGTTTTGCCGACAGAAGTCCGAAACAGAACTTACTGTATAAATAAACAGTAATTTTGCTAAGGAAGGGTAAGATAACTGCGGGTGCCTGAAGCTTTCCGGTTTCAGGTTTACTCTGAGGTCTGGAAAGATGAAGCCCCAGGAGATATTTCTATCAACCCTGGGGCTGCCACTCCGAACCTCAACAACTCGGATGGTAGTCCCTTCTTCGCATGGAGGCAATATAAACATGCTGACGAAATATGCCCTTGTGGCAGTCATAGTGCTGTGTTTAACGGTGCTGGGATTTACGCTTCTGGTCGGAGACTCGCTGTGTGAGTTCACGGTAAAGGAACGTAATATTGAGTTTAAGGCTGTTCTCGCTTACGAACCGAAGAAGTAGCCGTTGTGCGGGGAGCAATCCCCGCATATCCGGTTGTCAGGTCAGGGTGGTAAGGCACCTGCTTTACACTTTCGCCCGCGGTCAGTGATGGCTGCGGGCGAACCGTACCAGATGTTGTCAATTAATCGTGTTGGCACAGCGTTATGACTATCTTTTGTTTAAGCTGCCAGTGCACAGCAAACTGCTCATCCTCTCGTCGAATGATGATCCGCTGTTTATTCCAGCTAATTATCTGATAATCCAGAAAACCTGGAGCGGCCTGTATCTTGTTTGCCTTAAATGCACTCTCTTTGGCGGAAAATGCCAGTGTCAGCGCCAGAGAAAAGGCTAAACTGCAGTCTGCGAGTCGCTCGTGTTCCGCTGGCGTAATAATGTTGTCTGTCAATTCTGCCGCTGTTTGCGCAGAAAAAATTTCTTCAATATCCACGCCAATCGGTTGACGGGATACCACGGCTAATGCCGTAGTCCCGCAGTGGCTAATACTGCCGTATACCTCCGCAGGCCACACAGGTTGGCGTAGCTCGCCGATTGCGGGTACACCTTTATAGCCATATTCCCGCAACGCATAAACAGCAGCGATCCGCCCGGCCAAATGTTCGGCTTTGCGTTTCCGTCCAGCGTTTTGCAGTTGCGCGTAGTGCGGCAGCCAGAGTAAATCCTGCTCGCGAAAACTCGCCGGATCAAACTCAACAAAATGCAGCGTATGTCCGGCAAAGGGGAGGGAGGTATGCGTAGTTTTCATGTCGACCATATTAGAGACTGATGACAAACGCAAAACTGCCTGATGCGCTACGCTTATCAGGCCTACGTGGTCCTGCAATATATTGAATTGGCAAGATTTTGTAGGCCGGATAAGGCGTTCACGCCGCATCCGGCATGAACGACGCGCGCTTTGTCAACAATCTGACGTTAGCATCAGAAGTGAGTGTTAACGCTCATATACCACGTACGTCCCGGCTCGTTATAGGTATACGCTCCGGCACCTGCGATATAGTTGGCGCCTGCCAGATCGCCTGTGGTCTGGGCATTACCCGCACGCCACAAACGCTTGTCGAACAGGTTATCCACGCCGCCGGTCAGACTGACGTTTTTCGTCACATCCCAGGTCGCGCTCAGACCCACAATGCTGTAAGGACTGATTTCTTTGGTTTCCGGGCCAACCGCTGGCTGACCTTTATAGTTGTACTTCTTCGGTTGCTGCTTGCCGTACCAGGTGAAGGTCGTTTGCATCGACAAATCTTCCCGTGCCTGCCAGCTCAGCGTTGAGTTCAACGTATATTCCGGGATGATCGACAAACGGTCGCCCGTGGTTTTGTTTTCACTCTTCAGCATATAAGTGATGTTATTAGTCCACATGACCGTTTCGCTAACCGGTACGTTTAACGATCCTTCCAGACCTTCAACTACCGCTTTCGGCACGTTATCCCATTGATAGAGATCGGTGCCAGCCGCATTTTGCCCTACAGCCACATAGCCCGCTTCAATCTTATTGCGATAATCGTTACGGAACCAGGTGACGCCCGCCAGCCAGCCGTCGCGTTTGAACTCCAGACCAATCTCTTTGTTGATACTGGTTTCCGCTTTCAGGTCATCGTTCCCCTGCAGATAGCAGCCGCCCGCGCTGGCGTAACAGCCCTGACCTTTACTGTAGAGAATGTAGTTCGGGTTGGTCTGGTACAGGCTCGGCGCTTTATAGGCGCGGGCAATGCCCATTTTCAGCGTGAAGTCATCGCCTAAACCTTGCGATATGTTCAGCGCCGGACTCCAGTTATCGCCAACAATGCTGTGATGATCGAAACGCAGCCCCGGCGTTACGATGGTGCTGTCAGTCAGCTCCATGTTGTTTTCGGCAAACAACGAGAAAATTTCTGCTTTTGAATATGGGCTACGGTCGGTGGCGCTCACGCCATCAATAGCACCACCGGTATTCGTTCCGGTCAGCGCCTGTGTGTTGGAACTCAAGTCCTTCATCCGCTGCTGATTCCACTCCGTACCCAGCGTCAGCGTTTGGTTAACAAGGAAATCAATCGGCAGGTTAACTTCGCTGTGCAACATCACGTCATCAAGATCGATATCGACGAAATCCTGTGTCGCTTTTTCGTTAAATTTCCCTTCGGTGCCGCCCGCCAGACCTTCCGGAATACGCGAGTTACGCGTGTGTTCGTACTGTACCCAGTTGCTGGTGGTCACACCGTTATCCCAGCCGCCGTTCCAGGTCAGTGAGTAGTTCTGGCGATACAAGCGGTTGGTTTCATCACCATATTTCGAGCGGGTATAGGAATCGGAGTTGGTGTTCTGTGTGTCGCCCGCATACAGGTTGCCCTGGCGGCTGTAGCCCGCTTCCAGTTCAAGTGATTGCAGAGGTGCGAAGTCCCAGCGAACTACGCCATTAATATCCTTGTTGATCACCCCTTCGCGCCCAGCTGGCAGCGTATCCGCATATGTACCGGCACGCGCGGACTGATGCCCCTGGTTAATATCCCACGCGTCGGCCTGGGTTTTGTCGAGGTTGCCATATAGACGGAAGCTGAATTCATCTCCCAGCGGACCGGTCAGGCTGAAGTTGGTACGTTTGGTGGCACCTTCCTCTTTATGTTCTGGGGCGTTGAAATAAGCATCCCAGGAGCCATGCCACTCACCGCTGCCTTTTTTGGTAATGATGTTAACCACGCCGCCCGCCGCGCCGTTACCATAACGCGCAGCTGCCGGACCACGCAGAACTTCAATACGTTCAATCATCTCTGGCGGCACCCAGGAGGTATCACCACGGGTATCGCGTTCGCCACGCCAGCCCTGACGCACCGAGTTACGGCTGCTGACCGGCTTGCCGTCAATCAAAATCAGCGTGTTTTCCGGCCCCATGCCGCGAATATCAATCTGGCGGTTGTTACCACGCTGACCACTGGTGGAGTTGCCGGTCAGGTTAACGCCTGGCATGGTACGGATGATTTCCGACACATCGCGGGCAAC
Organism: Escherichia sp. E4736; assembly: GCF_005781225.1. NCBI lineage: Bacteria > Pseudomonadati > Pseudomonadota > Gammaproteobacteria > Enterobacterales > Enterobacteriaceae > Escherichia > Escherichia sp. E4736. The sequence continues at coordinate 209,929 of NZ_VATT01000018.1, forward strand.
CGGGTTTTTGCGGATTTCATCTGCGGTGATGGTCGAAACGCCAGGCGCTTGCAAGTTCTGCTCGGCGGCGGTAACGACAATGGTATCGTCATGTGAAACAGGAGTATCGGTTGGCTCTTGTGCCTGTGCTACCCCATAAATCCCCAGATTGACCAACAAGGCCAGGGAATGAATCTTCTTGTTCATTGTTTTATTCCTGCATTTTTGCCACGAATTGCAACTGTCGAGCATGGTCGTCATCAACACGACGCATCCCGCTACCGCGAAAACCTTTGATCCTGAAAGACACGCAGTGCAGTTGGTTAATAAATGTCCGCGCTTCCCACGGCGCGCCATTACGCTATTGCAAATGCAAATAGTTATCAATAATATTATCAATATATTTCTGCAATCAATGAAAAAACTCACAATAAACATAAGGTTATGATGTGGCGGCGTTAAAAGTGGGAAGTGATAGCTGGTGGCAGTCGAAACATGGCCCTGAATGGCAGCGTCTTAATGACGAAATGTTTGAGGTCACTTTCTGGTGGCGTGATCCACAAGGTTCTGAAGACTACTCGACGATAAAGCGCGTATGGGTCTACATCACTGGCGTCACCGATCACCATCAAAATAGCCGCCCCCAGTCGATGCAGCGAATTGCAGGTACCGATGTCTGGCAGTGGACGACACAACTCAATGCCGAATGGCGCGGCAGCTACTGTTTTGTTCCCAGCGAACGCGATGACATTTTTTCTGCACCATCCCCCGATCGCCTCGAATTGCGTGAAGGCTGGCGAAAACTATTACCTCAGGCGATAGCCGATCCGCTGAATCCACAAAGCTGGAAAGGCGGGCGAGGGCACGCTGTTTCTGCACTCGAAATGCCGCAAGCGCCCCTGCAACCGGGTTGGGATTGTCCGCAAGCGCCAGAAACGCCTGCTAAAGAAATTATCTGGAAAAGTGAAAGTCTGGGAAATTCACGCCGTGTATGGATTTTTACCACCGGAGATGTAACAGCAGGAGAACGCCCGCTGGCAGTTTTGCTTGATGGCGAATTTTGGGCGCAAAGTATGCCTGTCTGGCCTGTGCTGACTTCGCTGACCCATCGTCAGCAACTTCCTCCCGCCGTGTATGTGTTGATCGACGCTATCGACACCACGCACCGCGCCCACGAACTGCCGTGTAATGCCGATTTCTGGCTGGCAGTACAGCAAGAGTTATTACCCCTGGTGAAAGCTATTGCCCCTTTTAGCGATCGTGCCGATTGCACCGTGGTCGCCGGGCAAAGTTTTGGTGGGCTTTCCGCGCTGTATGCCGGACTGCACTGGCCTGAACGCTTTGGTTGTGTATTAAGCCAGTCAGGATCGTACTGGTGGCCGCATCGGGGCGGGCAGCAAGAGGGCGTGTTACTTGAACAGCTAAAAGCTGGTGAAGTTAGCGCCGAAGGTCTGCGCATTGTGCTGGAAGCGGGTATTCGCGAGCCGATGATCATGCGGGCCAATCAGGCGCTGTATGCGCAATTACACCCCATAAAAGAATCCATTTTCTGGCGTCAGGTTGACGGCGGACATGATGCGCTTTGTTGGCGCGGTGGCTTGATGCAGGGGCTAATCGACCTCTGGCAACCGCTTTTCCATGACAGGAGTTGAATATGGCATTCAGTAATCCCTTCGATGATCCACAGGGAGCGTTTTACATTTTGCGCAATGCGCAGGGGCAATTCAGTCTGTGGCCGCAACAATGCGCGTTACCGGCAGGCTGGGACGTTGTGTGTCAGCCGCAGTCACAGGCGTCCTGCCAGCAGTGGCTGGAAGCCCACTGGCGTACTCTGACACCGGCGAATTTCACCCAGTTGCAGGAGGCGCAATGAGCCAGCATTTACCTTTGGTCGCTGCACAGCCCGGCATCTGGATGGCAGAAAAACTGTCGGATTTACCCTCCGCCTGGAGCGTGGCGCATTACGTTGAGTTAACCGGAGAGGTTGATGCGTCATTACTGGCCCGCGCGGTGGTTGCCGGATTAGCGCAAGCAGATACGTTGCGGATGCGTTTTACGGAAGATAACGGCGAAGTCTGGCAGTGGGTCGATGATGCGCTGACGTTCGAACTGCCAGAAATTATCGACCTGAGAACCAACATTGATCCGCACGGTACTGCGCAGGCATTAATGCAGGCAGATTTGCAACAAAATCTGCGCGTCGATAGCGGCAAACCACTGGTCTTTCATCAGCTGATACAGGTGGCGTATAACCGCTGGTACTGGTATCAGCGTTATCACCATTTGCTGGTCGATGGCTTCAGTTTCCCGGCCATTACCCGCCAGATCGCCAACATTTACCGCGCATGGCTGCGTGGCGAACCAACGCCTGCTTCGCCGTTTACGCCTTTCGCTGATGTGGTGGAAGAGTACCAGCAATACCGTGAAAGCGAGGCCTGGCAGCGTGATGCGGCATTCTGGGCGGAACAGCGTCGTCAACTGCCGCCGCCCGCGTCACTTTCTCCGGCACCTTTACCGGGGCGCAGCGCTTCGGCAGATATTTTACGCCTGAAACTGGAATTTACCGACGGGGAATTCCGCCAGCTGGCTACGCAACTTTCAGGTGTGCAGCGTACCGATTTAGCCCTTGCGCTGGCGGCTTTGTGGCTGGGGCGATTGTGCAACCGCATGGACTACGCCGCCGGATTTATCTTTATGCGCCGCCTGGGATCGGCAGCGTTGACGGCGACCGGACCCGTGCTCAACGTTTTGCCGTTGGGTATTCACATTGCGGCGCAAGAAACGCTGCCGGAACTGGCAACCCGACTGGCGGCTCAACTGAAAAAAATGCGTCGCCATCAACGTTACGATGCAGAACAGATTGTCCGTGACAGCGGACGCGCGGTGGGAGAGGAACCGTTGTTCGGTCCGGTACTCAATATCAAGGTATTTGATTATCAACTGGATATTCCTGGTGTTCAGGCGCAAACCCATACCCTGGCAACCGGTCCGGTTAATGACCTTGAACTGGCGCTGTTCCCGGATGAACACGGTGATTTGAGTATTGAGATCCTCGCCAATAAACAGCGTTACGATGAGCCAACGTTAATCCAGCATGCTGAACGCCTGAAAATGCTGATCGCCCAGTTCGCCGCGGATCCAGCTCTGTTGTGCGGCGATGTCGATATTATGCTGCCAGGTGAGTATGCGCAGCTGGCGCAGATCAACGCCACTCAGGTTGAGATTCCAGAAACCACGCTGAGCGCGCTGGTGGCAGAACAAGCGGCAAAAACACCGGATGCTCCGGCGCTGGTTGATGCGCGTTACCAGTTTAGCTATCGGGAAATGCGCGAGCAGGTGGTGGCGCTGGCGAATCTGCTGCGTAAGCGCGGCGTTAAACCAGGCGACAGCGTGGCGGTGGCATTACCGCGCTCGGTCTTTTTGACCCTGGCGCTACATGCAATTGTTGAGGCTGGTGCAGCCTGGCTACCGCTGGATACCGGCTATCCGGACGATCGCCTGAAAATGATGCTGGAAGATGCGCGTCCGTCGCTGTTAATCACCACCGACGATCAACTGCCGCGCTTTGCTGATGTTCCAGATTTAACCAGCCTTTGCTATAACGCCCCGCTTACCGCACAGAGCAGTGCGCCGCTGCAACTTTCACAACCGCACCACACGGCTTATATCATCTTCACCTCCGGTTCCACTGGCAGGCCAAAAGGGGTAATGGTCGGGCAGACGGCTATCGTTAACCGCCTGCTTTGGATGCAAAATCATTACCCGCTCACGGGCGAAGATGTCGTTGCCCAAAAAACGCCGTGCAGTTTTGATGTCTCGGTGTGGGAGTTTTTCTGGCCGTTTATTGCCGGGGCGAAACTGGTGATGGCTGAACCGGAAGCGCACCGCGACCCGCTCGCTATGCAGCAATTCTTTGCCCAATATGGCGTAACGACCACGCACTTTGTGCCGTCGATGCTGGCGGCGTTTGTTGCTTCGCTGACACCACAAACCGCTCGCCAAAGTTGCGCGACGTTGAAACAGGTTTTCTGTAGCGGTGAAGCCTTACCGGCTGATTTATGCCGCGAATGGCAGCAGTTAACCGGTGCGCCGTTACATAATCTGTATGGCCCGACGGAAGCGGCGGTAGATGTCAGCTGGTATCCGGCTTTTGGCGAGGAACTGGCACAGGTGCGCGGCAGCAGCGTGCCGATTGGTTATCCGGTGTGGAACACGGGCCTGCGCATTCTCGATGCGATGATGCATCCGGTGCCGCCGGGTGTGGCAGGAGATCTCTATCTCACCGGCATTCAACTGGCGCAGGGGTATCTTGGGCGACCCGATCTGACCGCCAGCCGCTTTATTGCCGATCCTTTTGCCCCAGGTGAACGGATGTACCGTACTGGAGACGTTGCCCGCTGGCTGGATAACGGCGCGGTGGAGTACCTCGGGCGCAGTGACGATCAGCTAAAAATTCGCGGGCAGCGTATCGAACTGGGCGAAATCGACCGCGTGATGCAGGCGCTGCCGGATGTCGAACAGGCCGTTACTCATGCCTGTGTGATTAACCAGGCGGCAGCCACTGGTGGTGATGCGCGTCAACTGGTGGGCTATCTGGTGTCGCAATCAGGCCTGCCGCTGGATACCAGCGCATTGCAGGCGCAGCTTCGCGAAACATTGCCACCGCATATGGTGCCCGTGGTTCTGCTGCAACTTCCAAAGTTACCACTTAACGCCAATGGCAAACTGGATCGCAAAGCCTTACCGTTGCCTGAACTGAAGGCACAAGCGCCGGGACGCACACCGAAAGCGGGCAGTGAAACGATTATCGCCGCGGCATTCGCGTCGTTGCTGGGTTGTGACGTGCAGGATGCCGATGCTGATTTCTTTGCGCTTGGCGGTCATTCACTACTGGCAATGAAACTGGCAGCGCAGTTAAGTCGGCAGTTTGCTCGCCAGGTGACGCCGGGGCAGGTGATGGTCGCGTCAACCGTCGCCAAACTGGCAACGATTATTGATGGTGAAGAAGACAGCTCCTGGCGCATGGGATTTGAAACCATTCTGCCGTTGCGTGAAGGTAATGGCCCGACGCTGTTTTGTTTCCATCCGGCATCCGGTTTTGCCTGGCAGTTTAGCGTGCTCTCGCGTTATCTCGATCCACAATGGTCGATTATCGGTATTCAGTCGCCGCGCCCTTATGGACCCATGCAGACGGCGGAAAATCTGGATGAAGTCTGCGAAGCGCATCTGGCAACGTTACTTGAGCAACAACCGCACGGTCCTTATTACCTGCTGGGGTATTCGCTGGGCGGTACGCTGGCGCAGGGTATTGCGGCGCGGCTGCGTGCCCGTGGCGAACAGGTGGCATTTCTTGGCTTGCTGGATACCTGGCCGCCAGAAACGCAAAACTGGCAGGAAAAAGAAGCCAATGGTCTGGATCCGGAAGTGCTGGCGGAGATTAACCGCGAGCGCGAAGCCTTTCTGGCGGCCCAGCAGGGAGGCGCGTCAACGGAGTTGTTTACCACCATTGAAGGCAATTATGCCGATGCAGTGCGGCTATTAACCACCGCCCATAGTGAACCGTTTGATGGCAAAGCGACGCTGTTTGTTGCGGAGCGTACACTTCAGGAAGGTATGAGCCCCGAACGCGCCTGGTCGCCGTGGATAGCAAAGCTGGATATTTATCGCCAGGATTGCGCGCATGTGGATATTATTTCTCCAATCGCATTTGAAAAAATTGGACCAATTATTCGTGCTGCGCTAAATAAATAACTTTATCTTAAATGCAAATCCATAATTACGATAAATAATTATGGATTTTGTTATTTATCGTATTAATATTTACTGAGTGGCTTGTCTGAAAATGCGCCAAACATTGCGTTTGCTGCGTGGAATTTACAAAGTTCAGCTTCGGATAATTCTCACCAACTGGTAAAGTGTGCGCCGTGGAAATTTACCCTCATTGGACTCATTTTCAGGTTATACCGTATGTCAACACTGAATATTAAGCAGGAAAGCGACTCGCATTTTCCCGATTATCATCTGGCACCAGCCGGTAATAATGAAATTGATTTACTTAATCTTATCGAAGTTTTATGGCACGCAAAAAAACAGATCATGGCTGTCGTTTTTGCCTTTGCCTGTATCGGGTTGCTGGTGTCATTTATCCTACCGCAAAAATGGACCAGTGCGGCGGTTATAACGCCGGCAGAACCTGTGCAATGGCAAGATCTGGAGAAAACATTTACTAACCTTCGGGTACTGGATCTGGATATCAAAATTGATCGTACAGAAGCATTTAACCTGTTTATCAAGAAGTTTCAGTCTGTTAGCTTGCTGGAAGAATACTTGCGTTCATCACCTTATGTGATGGACCAATTGAAAGAGGCGAAAATCGACGAACTAGATTTGCATCGCGCAATTGTCGCATTGAGCGAAAAAATGAAAGCGGTGGATGACAATGCCAGTAAGAAAAAAGATGAACCGTCATTGTATACCTCCTGGACGCTAAGTTTTACCGCGCCAACCAGTGAAGAGGCACAGAAAGTGTTGGCCGGGTATATCGATTATATCTCTGCGTTGGTGGTGAAAGAGTCGCTAGAAAATGTGCGTAATAAGCTGGAAATCAGAACCCAGTTTGAAAAAGAAAAGCTGGCGCAGGATCGCATTAAAACGAAAAACCAACTTGACGCAAACATTCAGCGGCTCAATTATTCACTCGATATTGCTAATGCAGCAGGCATTAAAAAACCTGTTTACAGTAATGGTCAGGCAGTAAAAGATGACCCTGATTTTTCTATTTCTCTCGGCGCAGACGGTATTGAACGCAAACTGGAAATTGAAAAAGCGGTTACTGACGTTGCGGAACTGAACGGTGAATTACGTAATCGTCAGTATCTTGTAGAACAATTAACAAAAGCAAATGTCAACGATGTTGATTTTACGCCGTTTAAATATCAGTTGCGTCCGTCATTGCCGGTGAAAAAAGACGGTCCGGGTAAGGTGATTATTGTGATCCTTTCCGCGTTGATCGGCGGTATGGTGGCTTGTAGTGGCGTGCTGTTGCGCCATGCGATGGCATCCAGAAAACAGGATGCCATGATGGCAGACCACTTAGTTTAAATCTTCGCGGTTGAAGGTGCCGTTCGTCCGAGCGGCACCACGAGCGGCGTTCCGGCTACCGGATCGTCAATAATCATGCAGCGCAGACCGTAAATGCGCTCGATCAATTCAGCAGTGACAATCTCCTTCGGCGCTCCCTGAGCAACAATTTTCCCTTCCCGCAATGCAATCAAATGGCTGGCGTAACGACAGGCCTGATTAAGATCGTGCAGCACTGCCGCCAGGGTATAGCCTTTCTCACGGTTCAGTTCGCTTAACAGTTCCAACAAATCAATCTGATGACTGATATCCAGCCAGGTCGTGGGTTCATCGAGCAGCATAATCGCCGTTTCCTGGGCCAGCACCATCGCGATCCACGCTCGCTGGCGTTGTCCGCCGGAGAGGGTATCCACGCTTTGATCCGCCAGATGAGTTATTCCCGTGGCCTGCATCGCATTCGTTACCGCTTCTTCATCTTCTTTGCGCCAGCGGGTAAACAGCGGTTGATGCGGGTAACGCCCGCGTGCTACCAGCTCCTGCACGGTGATATCTCCCGGCGTGGTAGCATTTTGCGCTAGTAGACCAATCCGGCGTGCAACTTCTTTACTGGCGTAATGTTGAATGTGCTCGCCATCCAGCCAGACATGCCCGTGAGCAGGTGTCATCAGGCGGCTTAGGGTACGCAGTAACGTGGATTTACCGCAGCCATTTGGCCCGATAATTGCCGTGAAGTGACCATCAGGAATTTCTACAGTCAAATTTTCCGCAACGGTATATTTGCCATATCCGAGGGTTAACTGTTCGCCGCGCAAACGGGCTACTGATTCGGTCATTTTTTGCGAGACTCCTGAATTAACAAGACGATAAGGTAAATACCGCCGAGGCTGACGGTAACGACACCAACCGGAAGTTGATACGGCATAAACAGTTGTTGAGCGCAGAGATCGGCCGCCAGCAGTAACAACGCCCCGCACAGCGCCGCCTGGGTCAGCCCCCAGCGAGCGGTGCCGCTAATGCGTCGGGCAATGTGCGGCGCGACTAAAGCAATAAAGGAAATCGGCCCGGCAAGCGCCGTTGCCGCAGCGGTAAGCACCACCGCCACCAGCATCATTAACAGACGCGAACGTTCGACACTGACGCCCAGCGCGCAGGCGGTGTCATCGCCCATCTCCAGCAAGCGCATTCGCCGTACCAGTAAGGCGGCGGCAATGAGCATCAATATAATGATGGGCGCGGAAGGCGAGGTTTTTGCCCACGTCAGGCCGTTGAGCGATCCGGCATTCCATAATCCTGCGGTTAGCGCCGTTTCTAAAGACGCTTTCAGCAGCAGCCAGGTATTAAAGGCCACCAACATGGCGCGGACGCCGATGCCGATAATAATCAACCGAAAGGTGTCGATGCCGTTACGCCAGGCAAGCAGCCAGACCAGCAGTGACGTGACAATACCCCCTGCCATTGCTGCCAGCGCGATAGCCGTCAGGTCCTGACCAAACAGCACCATCGCCACCAGCACGCCGCTCCACGCTCCGGTGTTAAAGCCCATTACGTCAGGGCTGCCGAGTGGGTTACGCATCAACGACTGAAAAATCGCGCCGCTGACGCCCAGCGCCGCGCCAATTAACAACGCCATCAGCACGCGTGGTAAACGCCATTCGGTGACCACCATCGTCATACTGCGCGGCGCATCACCCATCAGCGCGGCGAATACCTGCGAGGTTTCCAGCGTGACGGCACCGCTGCGTAATCCCCAGACACTCGCCACCACGCAGGCGGTAATCAGCAGTAAGCAGGTGATGATTAATCGGCGAGAGACGTAAATCATGCGCCACCTCGTGTTTTACGTCGCACGAGGAAGATCAGCACCGGAGCACCAATAAAGGCACTGACCACAGAAACGCGCAGCTCGCCGGGCACAATCACACGCCCGATGATATCGGCAAACAGCAACAGGGCAGGGGTAGCGAGTAGCGTGACGGGCAGCGACCAGCGATGATCGGCACCTACCAGCCAACGCGCCATATGCGGCATCATCAGGCCAATAAAGGCAATCGGGCCAACTACCGCCGTCGCACTACCACAAAGCACGGTAATCGCCAGCAGACCAATCAACTGTGTGCGTGCCACGCGACTGCCCAGCGCCGTCGCGGTGTCGCTGCCAAGGCTTAAACTGTTCAGTGCGCGACTCAGTAATAGCGCAGTTGCTCCGGCGATCAGCACCGGGATCAGCACCACTTTTAAAGTGTGTAGATTACGAATATCCAGCGAACCGGCTTGCCAGAAACGCAGTTGATCGTAGACGTCAGGATTAAGCAGGGCGATGCCGCTGGTCAGTCCTTCCAGTACCGCCGCCAGCGCCACGCCCGCCAGGGTTAAACGCACCGGACTTAATTGCCCGCCGCCCTGGCTGCCGGTAAAGGCTACAATCAACGAGGCCACCAACGCCCCGGCGAAGGCCATCGCCAGTTGTTCCTGCGCGGATGAGTAACCAAACAGCGCCGCACCCAGCACAATGGCAAAGCTGGCTCCGGCATTCACGCCAAGTAAACCGGGGTCGGCAAGTGGGTTTCGGGTGAGGGTTTGCATTAACGCCCCGGCAAGCCCAAGCGCACTGCCCGCCAGCAATCCGGCCAGGGTACGCGGCAGTCGCGCGTCGAGCACGATAGTGCAGTCGGCGCTCTGGCAGGTGCCGGAGAGGGCCTCCAGCACTACGGAAGCGGGGAGTGATTTTGCCCCAATGAGCAGGCTTAATGCCGTCGCGATAATCAGTAATAACAGCAATCCGGGCACGGCAATGGCGCGTGTCACGGCAACAGAACCAGACATACGAACTTCCATGATAATGAAATTAATTATCGTTATCGATCTTATTTGGATATGTTAGCATGTGCAGCCTAAGAATAGGTATTTAAAATATTTGATGGCAAGGCATTGTAATGAATAAACAATCCTGGCTGCTTAACCTCAGCCTGTTGAAAACGCACCCGGCGTTTCGCGCAGTATTCCTCGCTCGTTTTATCTCTATTGTTTCTCTGGGTTTGCTCGGCGTCGCGGTGCCGGTGCAGATCCAGATGATGACGCATTCTACCTGGCAGGTGGGGCTTTCGGTGACGCTGACCGGCGGCGCGATGTTTGTCGGTTTGATGGTCGGCGGCGTGCTGGCGGATCGCTATGAGCGCAAAAAAGTGATTCTGCTGGCGCGCGGCACCTGTGGCATTGGCTTCATTGGACTGTGCCTGAACGCGCTGCTGCCGGAGCCGTCTTTGCTGGCAATCTATTTACTCGGATTATGGGATGGCTTTTTCGCGTCACTTGGCGTTACGGCGCTACTGGCGGCGACACCTGCACTGGTAGGGCGTGAAAATTTAATGCAGGCCGGGGCGATCACCATGTTGACCGTGCGGCTGGGATCGGTGATTTCGCCCATGATGGGCGGTTTACTGCTGGCGACTGGCGGCGTAGCCTGGAACTACGGGCTGGCGGCGGCGGGCACGTTTATTACCTTGCTACCGTTGTTAAGCCTTCCGGCGTTGCCACCGCCACCGCAGCCGCGTGAGCATCCGTTGAAATCATTACTGGCAGGATTTCGTTTTCTGCTCGCCAGTCCGCTGGTGGGCGGCATTGCGCTGCTGGGTGGTTTATTGACGATGGCGAGCGCGGTGCGGGTACTGTATCCGGCGCTGGCTACCAACTGGCAGATGTCGGCGGCACAGATTGGTTTTCTCTATGCGGCGATCCCGCTCGGCGCGGCTATCGGCGCATTAACCAGCGGGAAGCTGGCGCATAGCGCGCGACCAGGGTTATTGATGCTGCTCTCCACGCTGGGATCGTTCCTCGCCATTGGTCTGTTTGGCCTGATGCCGATGTGGATTTTAGGCGTGGTTTGTCTGGCGCTGTTCGGCTGGCTGAGCGCGGTTAGTTCGTTGCTGCAATATACAATGCTGCAAACGCAAACCCCGGAAGCGATGTTAGGGCGGATTAACGGTTTGTGGACGGCGCAAAACGTGACGGGCGATGCCATAGGCGCGGCGCTGCTGGGCGGTTTGGGAGCGATGATGACACCGGTTGCTTCCGCAAGCGCGAGCGGTTTTGGTTTGTTGATTATCGGCGTGTTGTTATTGCTGGTGCTGGTGGAGTTGCGACGTTTTCGCCAGACGCCGCCGCAGGTGACAGCGTCCGACAGTTAATGCTTAAAACAGCGCCTTAAGTCGTTCCAGCACTTGCATGGCGCTGTAGTAATCCAGACGGAACGTCTCGGTTCCCAGCGCATAAACTTGCTTGTTTTGTACTGCAGGCAGGTGCGCGAGCAGCGGATTAGCATAAATCGCATCGGCGTCTTTCTGATCTCCGGCGAACAGGAATAGCGATTCACCGTTTAACCCAGCAGCCAGATTTTCCCCACCAAGCTGAATGATGTCATGGCGTTTGCCCTGGCTTTGGCTGGCGTTTAACCCTGCGGGCAACTTCGCCAGCGTAAAGCCGAGTTGTTCCAGCATCTGCCCTTGTGCTGATTCCGGCGTCCAGAGATTGGCACTGTGTGCAGCGGCGGTATAGACAATGGCAGTGACCGGCTGCGGCGGTAATTTGATTTGCTCTTTCGCCGCCGCCAGTTGCTTATCAAACTGTGCAATCCGCTCTGCCGCTTGCTTCTCATGCCCGGTAATTTCGCCAAGTTGCGTTAACAGCGACTGCCAGCTTTTGTCGTCGTAATTGATGATTAATGTCGGGGCGATGGTGGAAAGCTGATCATACAGCGCCAGCGCCGAATCCCCGCCTGTTGCGCTAATTAAAATCAGATCCGGCATTTGCGCGGCAACGGCTTCGGCGCTCGGTTCGCCGATATAGAGCCGTTGCAGTTTGCGTTCTTTCGCCACCTTGCTCCACTGGCGTAAAAAGCCCTGGTCATCCGCGACGCGGTTATTTGGCGTGGTCGCGCCGCTGGCAATCACTGGGGCATCAATCGCCAGCAACGAACCCGTCAGCGTGACGCTGGTTGAGACGATGCGCTGTGGCTGGCTTTCCAGCATATGAGTGCCGCGGCTGTCAGTCACCTGACGCGGCCAGTCGGCGGCCTGCACTGCGGATATTCCTGAAAGTAAAAAGCCTGTTAGTAGAAGAGCGGTGCGGTAGAGCGGGGCGAGTCTCACAAATCAGCGTCCTGTTATTAATGAAGTTAATGCTTCTCATTTTCATTGTAACGACAACCAGATGCAACCCCGAGTTGCAGATTGCGTTACCTCAAGAGTTGACATAGTGCGCGTTTGCTTTTAGGTTAGCGACCGAAAATATAAATGATAATCATTATTAAAGCCTTTATCATTTTGTGGAGGATGATATGGATACGTCACTGGCTGAGGAAGTACAGCAGACCATGGCAACACTTGCGCCCAATCGCTTTTTCTTTATGTCGCCGTACCGCAGTTTTACGACGTCAGGATGTTTCGCCCGCTTCGATGAACCGGCTGTGAATGGGGATTCGCCCGACAGTCCCTTCCAGCAAAAACTCGCCGCGCTGTTTGCCGATGCCAAAGCGCAGGGCATCAAAAATCCGGTGATGGTCGGGGCGATTCCCTTCGATCCACGTCAGCCTTCATCGCTGTATATTCCCGAATCCTGGCAGTCGTTCTCCCGTCAGGAAAAACAAGCTTCCGCACGCCGTTTCACCCGCAGCCAGTCGCTGAATGTGGTGGAACGCCAGGCAATTCCGGAACAAGCCACGTTTGAACAGATGGTTGCCCGCGCCGCCGCACTTACCGCCACGCCGCAGGTCGACAAAGTGGTGTTGTCACGGTTGATTGATATCACCACTGACGCCGCCATTGATAGCGGCGTATTGCTGGAACGGTTGATTGCGCAAAACCCGGTTAGTTACAACTTTCATGTGCCGTTGGCTGATGGTGGCGTTCTGCTCGGGGCCAGCCCGGAACTGCTGCTGCGCAAAGACGGCGAGCGTTTTAGCTCTATTCCGTTAGCCGGTTCCGCGCGTCGTCAGCCGGATGACGTGCTCGATCGCGAAGCGGGTAATCGTCTGCTGGCGTCAGAAAAAGATCGCCATGAACATGAACTAGTGACTCAGGCGATGAAAGAGGTACTGCGCGAACGCAGTAGTGAGTTACACGTTCCCTCCTCTCCACAATTGATCACCACGCCGACGCTGTGGCATCTCGCAACTCCCTTTGAAGGTAAAGCGAATTCGCAAGAAAACGCACTGACTCTGGCCTGCCTGCTGCATCCGACCCCCGCGCTGAGTGGTTTCCCTCATCAGGCCGCGACCCAGGTTATTGCTGATCTGGAGCCGTTCGACCGCGAGCTGTTTGGCGGCATTGTGGGTTGGTGTGACAGCGAAGGTAACGGCGAGTGGGTGGTGACTATCCGCTGCGCGAAGCTGCGGGAAAATCAGGTGCGTCTGTTTGCCGGAGCGGGGATTGTGCCTGCGTCGTCACCGTTGGGTGAGTGGCGCGAAACAGGCGTCAAACTTTCTACCATGTTGAACGTTTTTGGATTGCATTAAGGAGCGAGGATGAGCATTCCATTCACCCGCTGGCCGGAAGAGTTTGCCCGTCGCTATCGGGAAAAAGGTTACTGGCAGGATTTGCCGCTGACCGACATTCTGACTCGCCACGCTGCGAGTGACAGCATCGCGGTTATCGACGGCGAGCGGCAGTTGAGTTACCGGGAGCTGAATCAGGCGGCGGATAACCTCGCCTGTAGTTTGCGCCGTCAGGGCATTAAACCTGGTGAAACCGCGCTGGTACAACTGGGTAACGTCGCTGAACTTTATATTACCTTTTTCGCGCTGCTGAAACTGGGCGTTGCGCCGGTGCTGGCGCTGTTCAGCCATCAGCGTAGTGAACTGAACGCCTATGCCAGCCAGATTGAACCCACATTGCTGATTGCCGATCGCCAACATGCGCTGTTTAGCGGGGATGATTTCCTCAATACTTTCGTCACAGAACATTCCTCCATTCGCGTGGTGCAACTGCACAACGACAGCGGTGAGCATAACTTGCAGGATGCGATTAACCATCCGGCAGAGGATTTTACTGCCACGCCATCACCTGCTGATGAAGTGGCCTATTTCCAGCTTTCCGGCGGCACTACCGGCACACCGAAACTGATCCCGCGTACCCATAACGACTACTACTACAGCGTGCGCCGTAGCGTCGAGATTTGTCAGTTCACACAACAGACGCGCTACCTGTGCGCGATCCCGGCGGCTCATAACTACGCCATGAGTTCGCCGGGATCGCTGGGGGTATTTCTTGCTGGCGGCACTGTCGTTCTGGCGGCCGATCCCAGCGCCACGCTTTGCTTTCCATTGATTGAAAAACATCAGGTTAACGTCACCGCGCTGGTGCCACCGGCAGTCAGCCTGTGGTTGCAGGCACTGGCTGAAGGCGAAAGCCGGGCGCAGCTTGCCTCGCTGAAACTGTTACAGGTTGGTGGCGCACGTCTTTCTGCCACGCTTGCGGCGCGTATTCCCGCAGAGATTGGCTGCCAGTTACAGCAGGTATTCGGCATGGCGGAAGGGCTGGTGAACTACACCCGACTTGATGATAGCGCGGAGAAAATTATCCATACCCAGGGCTACCCAATGTGCCCGGACGATGAAGTGTGGGTTGCCGATGCCGATGGAAATCCACTGCCGCAAGGGGAAGTTGGACGCCTGATGACGCGCGGGCCGTATACCTTCCGCGGTTATTACAAAAGCCCGCAGCACAATGCCAGCGCCTTTGATGCCAACGGTTTTTACTGTTCCGGAGATCTGATCTCTATTGATCCAGAGGGTTACATCACCGTGCAGGGGCGCGAGAAAGATCAGATCAACCGTGGCGGCGAGAAGATCGCTGCCGAAGAGATCGAAAACCTGCTGCTGCGCCATCCGGCGGTGATCTACGCCGCACTGGTCAGTATGGAAGATGAGCTGATGGGCGAAAAAAGCTGTGCTTATCTGGTGGTAAAAGAGCCGCTGCGCGCGGTGCAGGTGCGTCGTTTCCTGCGCGAACAGGGTATTGCCGAATTTAAATTACCGGATCGCGTGGAGTGTGTAGATTCACTTCCGCTGACGGCGGTCGGGAAAGTCGATAAAAAACAATTACGTCAGTGGCTGGCGTCACGCGCTTCAGCCTGAAGGAGAGAACACGATGGCTATTCCAAAATTACAGGCTTACGCGCTGCCGGAGTCTCACGATATTCCGCAGAATAAAGTCGACTGGGCCTTTGAACCGCAACGTGCCGCGTTGTTAATCCATGATATGCAGGACTATTTTGTCAGCTTCTGGGGTGAGAACTGCCCGATGATGGAGCAGGTGATCGCCAATATTGCGGCGCTGCGCGACTACTGCAAACAGCACAATATTCCGGTTTATTACACTGCCCAGCCGAAAGATCAGAGCGATGAAGATCGGGCGCTGTTGAATGATATGTGGGGGCCGGGCCTGACCCGCTCGCCGGAACAGCAAAAGGTGGTGGATCGCCTGACGCCAGATGCCGACGACACGGTGCTGGTGAAGTGGCGCTACAGCGCGTTTCATCGTTCTCCGCTGGAGCAAATGCTCAAAGAGAGTGAGCGTAACCAGCTGATTATTACCGGGGTATATGCCCACATTGGCTGTATGACCACCGCAACCGACGCATTTATGCGCGATATTAAACCGTTTATGGTGGCGGATGCGCTGGCCGATTTCAGCCGTGACGAGCATTTGATGTCGCTGAAATATGTGGCCGGACGTTCTGGCCGGGTGGTGATGACCGAAGAATTACTGCCAGCACCTATCCCCGCCAGCAAAGCGGCGCTGCGTGAGGTGATCCTGCCGTTGCTGGACGAGTCCGACGAGCCGTTCGATGACGACAACTTGATCGACTACGGTCTGGATTCGGTGCGCATGATGGCGCTGGCGGCGCGCTGGCGCAAAGTGCATGGCGATATCGATTTTGTCATGCTGGCGAAAAACCCGACCATCGACGCCTGGTGGAAGCTACTCTCCCGCGAGGTGAAATAATGGATTTCAGCGGTAAAAATGTTTGGGTAACCGGCGCGGGGAAAGGTATCGGCTACGCCACGGCGCTGGCGTTTGTTGAAGCGGGAGCAAAAGTTACAGGTTTTGATCAAGCGTTCGCTCAGGAGCAATATCCCTTTGCGACCGAAGTAATGGATGTTGCCGATGCTGCGCAGGTGGCGCAGGTATGTCAGC
The DNA here is from genome assembly GCF_005781225.1 of Escherichia sp. E4736. Classification (NCBI taxonomy): domain Bacteria; kingdom Pseudomonadati; phylum Pseudomonadota; class Gammaproteobacteria; order Enterobacterales; family Enterobacteriaceae; genus Escherichia; species Escherichia sp. E4736. Next base: position 226,179 of record NZ_VATT01000018.1, read on the forward strand.
GACTGTTAGCTGAAACGGAGCGACTGGACGTGCTGGTTAATGCGGCGGGAATTTTGCGCATGGGCGCGACCGATCAGCTCAGTAAGGAAGACTGGCAACAGACTTTTGCGGTCAATGTCGGCGGTGCGTTTAACCTGTTCCAGCAGACCATGAATCAGTTTCGTCGCCAACGGGGCGGGGCGATTGTCACTGTGGCGTCCGACGCTGCGCACACGCCGCGTATTGGCATGAGTGCTTATGGCGCGTCGAAAGCGGCGCTGAAAAGCCTGGCGTTGAGCGTCGGACTGGAACTGGCGGGTAGCGGTGTGCGCTGTAATGTGGTTTCGCCGGGTTCAACCGACACCGATATGCAACGCACGCTGTGGGTGAGCGATGACGCCGAAGAGCAGCGTATTCGCGGCTTTGGCGAGCAGTTTAAACTCGGCATTCCGCTGGGGAAAATCGCCCGTCCACAAGAGATCGCCAACACGATTTTGTTCCTCGCTTCCGATCTCGCCAGCCATATCACCCTACAGGATATCGTGGTAGATGGCGGCTCAACGCTGGGGGCATAAGCATGATCTGGAAACGCCATTTAACGCTCGACGAACTGAACGCCACCAGCGATAACACAATGGTGGCGCATCTGGGAATTGTGTATACCCGTCTGGGCGATGATGTGCTGGAAGCCGAAATGCCGGTTGATACCCATACTCATCAGCCGTTTGGCCTGCTGCATGGCGGCGCGTCGGCAGCGCTGGCGGAAACGCTGGGATCGATGGCCGGATTTATGATGACCCGCGACGGACAGTGTGTGGTGGGCACGGAACTTAACGCCACCCATCATCGCCCGGTGTCTGAAGGCAAGGTACGCGGCGTCTGCCAGCCGTTGCATCTTGGGCGGCAAAATCAGAGTTGGGAAATCGTCGTTTTCGATGAACAGGGGCGGCGTTGCTGCACTTGTCGGCTGGGTACGGCAGTTTTGGGATGAGCCCGACAGAATTAAATGAGATTGTTGGAAAACTCAGTTAACGGAGTGATCGAGTTAACATTGTGAAGTTAAATATTGGTTTCAACTCCGATTTACATGGTTGCTGTGTTGTTAAATTGCACAAAGATGTTATAGAAACAAAATGTAACATCTCTATGGACACGCACACGGATAACAACTATGAACAAATCAGGGAAATACCTCGTCTCGACAGTGCTCTCTGTAATGGGAGCATTTGCTCTGGGATACATTGCTTTAAATCGTGGGGAACAGATCAACGCACTGTGGATTGTGGTGGCGTCGGTCTGTGTCTATCTGATCGCTTACCGTTTTTATGGTCTGTATATCGCCAAAAATGTGCTGGCGGTTGACCCGACGCGTATGACGCCAGCGGTGCGCCATAACGACGGGCTGGACTATGTACCGACAGATAAAAAAGTGCTGTTCGGTCACCATTTTGCGGCCATTGCCGGAGCTGGCCCGCTGGTGGGGCCGGTACTGGCGGCGCAAATGGGTTACCTGCCAGGGATGATCTGGCTGCTAGCCGGGGTGGTTCTCGCTGGTGCAGTGCAGGACTTTATGGTGCTGTTTGTTTCCACGCGCCGCGACGGTCGCTCGCTGGGTGAACTGGTCAAAGAAGAGATGGGACCAACTGCTGGGGTGATTGCGCTGGTAGCCTGCTTTATGATCATGGTCATTATCCTGGCGGTGCTGGCGATGATCGTGGTGAAAGCCCTGACTCATAGCCCGTGGGGAACGTATACCGTTGCGTTCACCATTCCGCTGGCGCTGTTTATGGGGATCTACCTGCGCTATCTGCGTCCGGGGCGTATTGGCGAAGTGTCGGTGATTGGCCTGGTGTTCCTGATTTTCGCCATTATCTCTGGCGGCTGGGTGGCAGAAAGCCCGACCTGGGCACCGTACTTTGACTTTACCGGCGTGCAGCTGACCTGGATGCTGGTGGGTTACGGTTTTGTGGCGGCGGTGCTGCCGGTGTGGTTGCTGCTGGCTCCGCGTGACTACCTCTCTACCTTCCTGAAAATCGGGACTATCGTCGGTCTGGCGGTAGGCATTTTGATTATGCGCCCGACGCTGACCATGCCTGCGTTGACTAAATTTGTTGATGGTACTGGCCCGGTATGGACTGGTAACCTGTTCCCGTTCCTGTTTATCACCATCGCCTGTGGCGCGGTGTCTGGCTTCCATGCGCTGATCTCTTCCGGTACCACGCCGAAGATGCTGGCGAACGAAGGGCAGGCGTGTTTTATCGGCTACGGCGGAATGTTAATGGAATCCTTCGTGGCGATTATGGCGCTGGTTTCTGCCTGTATCATCGATCCAGGTGTGTACTTCGCCATGAACAGCCCGATGGCGGTGCTGGCTCCGGCAGGAACGACGGATGTGGTCGCTTCTGCGGCGCAGGTGGTGAGTAGCTGGGGCTTTGCGATTACCCCGGATACGCTAAACCAGATTGCCAGCGAAGTGGGTGAACAGTCGATCATTTCCCGTGCGGGCGGTGCGCCGACGTTGGCGGTGGGGATGGCCTACATTCTGCACGGCGCGCTGGGCGGCATGATGGATGTGGCGTTCTGGTATCACTTCGCCATTCTGTTTGAAGCACTGTTTATTCTGACTGCAGTAGATGCAGGTACGCGTGCTGCGCGCTTTATGTTGCAGGATCTGCTGGGCGTAGTTTCTCCGGGCCTGAAACGGACCGATTCACTGCCTGCTAACCTGCTGGCAACGGCGCTGTGCGTGCTGGCGTGGGGCTACTTCCTCCATCAAGGGGTGGTCGATCCGCTGGGCGGTATTAACACTCTGTGGCCGCTGTTTGGTATAGCCAACCAGATGCTGGCAGGGATGGCGCTGATGCTCTGTGCCGTAGTGCTGTTCAAAATGAAACGTCAACGTTACGCCTGGGTGGCGCTGGTACCAACGGCCTGGTTGCTGATTTGTACCCTGACCGCAGGCTGGCAGAAAGCGTTTAGCCCGGATGCGAAAGTCGGCTTCCTGGCGATTGCTAACAAGTTCCAGGCAATGATCGACAGCGGCAATATTCCGTCGCAGTATACTGAGTCACAACTGGCGCAACTGGTGTTCAACAACCGTCTGGATGCTGGGTTAACCATCTTCTTTATGGTGGTCGTGGTGGTTCTGGCACTGTTCTCGATTAAGACGGCACTGGCGGCATTGAAAGATCCGAAGCCAACGGCGAAAGAAACGCCGTATGAGCCAATGCCGGAAAATATCGAAGAGATCGTGGCGCAGGCAAAAGGCGCGCACTAAAGTCAGAGTGAGGGGGGATGTGCCGAGCGTTCCCCTTACTCTCAGCCCGAGCGTGTTGAAAGCAATTAAGCCCTCATAATTCAGGAGGGCATTTGTATTACCGGAGGTTTAGATGTTTGATTCACTGGCAAAAGCCGGAAAATATTTAGGTCAGGCGGCGAAGCTGATGATCGGTATGCCTGATTACGACAACTATGTCGAACATATGCGGGTTAACCATCCTGATCAAACGCCGATGACCTACGAGGAGTTTTTCCGTGAGCGGCAGGACGCGCGCTACGGTGGAAAAGGCGGCGCGCGCTGCTGCTAAATTTGTATGTCAGGCTTTAAACGATTCCACTTTTTCGAACGCTGCACGCAAGGTATCAGGTGTCAGCGTGACTGGCAGGTAATGAATGGATTCCACCGGACGTAAGGTGTGGGTAATCACTTTGTCGATCTCCGCCTGATTATTGATATCCACTTCCAACTCCGCCAGCGTAGTCGGCAGATGAAAACGCTGATACGCCCCGGTTAATTGCGCCAGCACATCATCCTGGCCCAGCAAGGCGCTTTGCACCAGAATACCGTAGGCAACTTTGGTGCCGTGGAGAAACTTCTCGGTTTGCGGCAGTACAGTCAGACCGTTGTGCGCGGCATGGGCCGCCGCCACACGCGTAAAACGATCGCCCAGACCACCGACCATTCCGCCTCCGGCAATAATGGCATCCACCACATCGCAAAATGATTGTGTTAACTGCTGATTTTGCTGATCGGCAAGCGCCTGCTCGCTACTGTTTAACAAGACGTCGCGAATGGCCTGCGCGTTATTAATCCCCAGACGCACGGTTAGCGGCAACGTTTCTGGTTGCGGGGCCAGTACTACCGCTTCATACCATTTCGCCAGCGTGTCACCGATCCCCGCCAGCAGATATTGTTGCGGTGCATTGAGGATAATCTCCGGTTCCACCAGCACCATAAAATTGGCGTCGTCGAAAATCTCATAATGCAGCGCCTGTCCGGCATCGTTATACCAGACGGAGAGCGGTGTCCAGGCTGCGCAGGTAGTGGCGATCGTCGGAACGGCAACAAACGGCAGACCGAGACGGCGGGCGAGGGCTTTCGCGGTGTCGAGCAGTGCACCGCCCCCGACGCCAATCACCACGCTGCGATCGTCACCGGACTCAGCCGCCAGTTGTTGTACATCGCTTTCGCTGCAATGACCGCGAAACAAAATATGCTTTGCCCCTGGCAGCCCAAACGCTGGCGGAAGTTTGGTTTGCGCCGCAGCAATGGCGCGTTCGCCGTAGATCCACACCGCGCGAGAAAGCTGTTCATCAGTGAAAAAATCGTGCAGGTGATTGAGACTTCCTGGATGTGAAAAGTAGTTAGCCGGGCCGACGACGACGCGGATGGGATTGTGAGGCATGTTGTGTTGTCCTTATTGTTTTATTTAGACATCTAAACGTCTTGATTGCCAAATACTAGCATCGTGTTATAGTGCCTTCAACACGCAACTTCGTCAGGTACAATAAAAATGACAAATAACCCTCTGATTCCACAAAGCAAACTTCCACAACTTGGCACCACTATTTTCACCCAGATGAGCGCACTGGCGCAGCAACACCAGGCGATTAACCTGTCGCAAGGCTTTCCTGATTTTGATGGTCCGCGCTATTTACAGGAGCGGCTGGCGTACCACGTTGCCCAGGGGGCAAATCAATACGCGCCCATGGCCGGCGTGCAGGCATTGCGCGAGGCGATTGCTCAGAAAACCGCGCGGCTGTATGGCTATCAACCAGATGCCGATAGCGATATCACCGTAACGGCAGGGGCGACGGAAGCGTTATATGCAGCGATTACCGCATTGGTGCGCAATGGTGATGAAGTGATTTGCTTTGATCCCAGCTATGACAGTTACGCCCCCGCCATCGCGCTTTCTGGGGGAATAGTGAAACGTATTGCACTGCAACCTCCGCATTTTCGCGTTGACTGGCAGGAATTTGCCGCATTGTTAAGCGAGCGCACCCGACTGGTGATCCTCAATACGCCGCATAATCCCAGCGCCACCGTCTGGCAGCAGGCTGATTTCGCCGCTTTGTGGCAGGCAATTGCCGGGCACGAGATTTTTGTTATTAGTGATGAAGTGTACGAGCACATCAACTTTTCACAGCAGGGCCATGCCAGCGTGCTGGCGCATCCGCAGTTGCGTGAGCGGGCGGTGGCAGTTTCTTCATTTGGCAAGACCTATCATATGACCGGCTGGAAAGTGGGCTATTGCGTTGCGCCTGCGCCCATCAGCGCCGAAATCCGCAAAGTGCATCAATATCTGACCTTTTCGGTGAATACCCCGGCGCAGCTGGCGCTTGCGGATATGCTACGTGCAGAACCTGAGCATTATCTTGCGTTACCGGACTTTTATCGCCAGAAACGCGATATTCTGGTGAACGCCTTAAGTGAAAGTCGGCTGGAGATACTACCCTGCGAAGGTACTTACTTTTTGCTGGTGGAATACAGCGCCGTGTCTACGCTGGATGATGTTGAGTTTTGCCAGTGGCTGACGCGGGAGCATGGCGTGGCGGCGATCCCGCTATCGGTATTTTGCGCCGATCCCTTCCCCCATAAACTGATTCGTCTCTGTTTTGCCAAGAAGGAATCGACGTTGCTGGCAGCAGCTGAACGCCTGCGCCAGCTTTAGTTATTTGACAGTCCAGGCGCGGGAATATTGACGGTCGGCAAACAGTTCTTGCAGGCCGTTAATTTGCTTCAGGCGCAGCACTTCGTCGCTATCCATTCCCAGTTCTTTGCCGATTTTATTGTCGTCCCATCCCAACTGGCTGAGTTCACGGACGATTTCTGACATGGCGGTGATTTGATGGCGTCCACGAGCGCGGTTGTGGCGAATTGTTGCAGCGATGCACTCGTTACGATCCCCTCCCAGACAGGTAACCGGTAAATACCCTTTTAAGCGCGTTTTTAACGTGTTAGATCCTTTACCAATTTCATGACGGTGAAAGCCATCAACAATCTCCATTGTGTCAGATTGAGTGTTAGTCACCACAATAGGTTGGGTAAAACCATCAATTTCAATGGATTTTTTTAGCAGCTTCTTCTCTGGCGGTGCCACATTATTGGGGTTGTAATCATTCGGCACGAGTTGGCTATTTTTAACCCACAGAACGCAATCCACGGGCTCTTCACGAAAGGGGCTAACCTGATGGATCGCCATGCGGATTTCATTAATCGCTTTGATGCGATCGCCTTCCGGCAAGCTGGCGAGAAATTGGGTTAAATCCTGCGTTAATCGTTGTTGCATAGTATCCCCCATTCCTGACGTTTTCCTTTTATCCGTTCGTTATAACGCTGATAGTTCTTCGCTTTCGTAGGACTAAATGATAATGCCCGGCACCAGTAATCGTTATTGAGTAAAACTTTGCATATTCGCCGCCAGGAGGGGATATCTTTCGTGCCAATGTCCCCTTGCAGGGTTTGTGGAACCTCGATGCCTTTTTTCTGATACCAGTGCAAATAAATGGCGATTTTATTGCGGTAATGCTCAGCTGTTTTCTCCGGCATGCTATCGAGCAGCAATAATGCATACTCTTGCCAGTCTAAATGCTCTGGCTTGAGGATTTTCCGATGCCCATAGAAATGATTGTCATGTCCGGCGTAAATTCCGCCGCTTTTTACACCGCTGACTCGTGCGCACATAGCAGCCCAGCGATCCGGTTCGATAACGTGATAGAGCCATAATCCCTGCCGTTGCTCCGGGCCAAAAGGTTCGCAAATTCGCATCTGACGCAGAGGGACGCCTGCCTGATACATTAGGTTATACAGTGGGTTGCAGAGACTTTGATGATTTGCATACCAGGTCCAGATATCAGCCACTTTCCAGTCGTAGATGGGGTAAATGTACCAGCTATGACCGCCTGGTGCGGCCGTAGTCCAGGGTTTATCGTCGGCAAAACGCTGTTTATTCGAACTGGCGATAGCAACGAAACGGTTATAGGACTCGTCAGCCCGGATGCCGATCATCATGGCCGCCGGACGTTTTTGCGAAAACCATTCGGCAAATTCACGCACGAAATGTTCAAACGTCATACCCGGTTGATAAAACGAGAAAAATGTCGGATCGGTTATCGCATCTTCCGGGGGCAGGCGTACCCATTCAACATCAGGTTCCCAGCATTGCCATTCGGGTTGATACTGAGAAAGAGAGTTTTGCGTCGTAAGAGGCAGCGCTACCCAATAAAATTCTTCAATGACATCAGCATACTGCTCTCGTAGGGACTGAATATAGTGAATAGTTAAAGAAAACTGTGCTTCCCAGTCGATAAACAGAACGTATATTTTTTTTCCCATTTTTCTGGCCAGATTCGCGGTTAGATGAAGCATTAAGCCTGAATCTTTACCGCCAGAAAATGAGACACAAACGCGGGGTAGGGTGTTGAGTGTCCAGGTAATACGCTCTTGTGCAGCTTCCAGAATATTGAGCGGAAGCGGAATTTTATAAATGGACATCTGAAAACGCTCTCTTAACGTGATCTGGAGAATAGTGCGATAGTTTTCTGATTATAGTAGTAACAAATTAAAATAAGATATCTCATTTTATATTCATCGGCTGAATTTTTTATGAGGAGCATTGTCCTTATTGAACGGTGTTCAGGATAAATTGTCATTTAAGCGATCAATAAATCGGGAGAATCCCAGATTGTTTAATGATGATTTGTTATAGGAGATATAAAGCGTATTAGAGGGTAGGTTTTGCTCTAGCTTTATTTGTTTTAATTGTAGGTTCTTTTGATTGCTGCGATATAACTCAACGGGAACAATGCCCAATAAATCGGTTACCGCAATAGTATTGATGATAGTAAACAGTGAAGAACTACGGAATGCTATTTTTCGGTTTGTCAGAAGCGCTTCTATTTCCATCTGAAAATCTTCAAGTCCAGATGCTTTTGATATCAGAAAAGTAAACTCTTCATCAAGAATTTCTTCGCGGCTGCTGTATTCCGTTATTCTCGGATGGGATGAACTACAGATAAGTGTATTGCGTATCGATTGAAAAGGTACACAGCTCACCGAGCGACTGATAACTGGCGTTAATGTGATGACCAGATCTGCTTTGCGATAAGCTAATAAATCTTCGGCACTTTCTGCTGACATCATAATGTCATGATGTTCAATTTCTACGGACGAATCTTGTCGGAGACATCCGATCAAAAGGCTACTGTTCGTTGAGGAAATAAGTTGCGGGCCGTAAATAATAAATTTTTTCTTTAGCTCAGATTTATTGACAATGTTGATGGTTTGTTCAAGATTTTTAAGGTTTTTCTCAAGATGATGATGCAAATTTAAACCCGTTGTTGTTGGTGCAATCCCTTTACCGGATCGAGTAAACAAGGGATCATTAAATTGCGCTCGTAGACGTTGTAAAGACTGGCTTACTGCAGAAGGTGTTATGTATAACGATTCAGCTGCCTTGCTAATACTGAGATGTTGATAGATGCACTCAAAAATGACAAGTAAGTTTAAATCAAATTTTTTTAGGTCGTAAAGATTAGCCATGATGTACTCCATTCATATACTTGTTTTCATGATATTCATCAAGTCAATGATATGGCTTTATGTATTTCAATATATTATGTTGTTTTGCTTAATCTATGATTAAGTTTTTCTAAACTAGCATAGTTGATATGCGTGAGGTGAGCAATACTTGCTATTATTTGGATAACTGAAAAGTGATATGTATTTCAGTTATCCATGAATTGAATGTTAATTATTCCCCATAATAATGTTTAAGGTCTTTTTATCTGGTAATCCAACAGCCTGCTGTAATGTTTTTTCTGGGCTCATGTAATAAATCGCAGGGGTGACATTTGCACCCAGTTCGTCCATCAACGCCTCGTTGGCACTGAGAATCTTCATCTGTTCAGGTGTAACGTTCCCGGAGAGGTTCAGCTTTAATTTGCCGCCAGATGCTTCATATTCTTGCCACGTTTTTGCCGGATCTTTAGACGCGAGGATTGCCGCTGCGGTGGCGGGGCTTTCTGGTTTTATCACGCCAACCAACAAAGTACGAATCTGTACTTTACCGGCATCAACCCACGGGCGTGCTTGTTGCCAGAATTGTTTGCAATATGGGCAGAAAGGATCGGCAAAAACATAAACCACGATCGGCGCGTCTTTTTTACCGTCAAGTAGCCAGTTTGATTGTTCCATACGCTGCCACATTTCGCGTCCGGCAGGCGCGTAAATCTCTTTTTCAATAAGAGCGTTACTGAGGTTTTCTCCCTTTTCGTTGTAAATATAGCCAGAGATGGCATGTTTACCGTCTGGCGTAAGGTAGATAGTGACCCCCATGTCCTGATATTTCCCCAGATAACCTTTCAGACCGCCTGGCGCATCGAACGATTTAATAATCGTAATCCCCTGTTTTTCAATCGCTTTTACGGGGGCGGGAAGCTCTTCGGCGTAAACGATTCCCGGTAGCAGGGTAAAAAAAATTATCTTTTTTAACATTAATTTGTCCTTTTCAGTCAGTGCAAAATTTGAGTAAAAGGCATAACCTATCACTGTCATAGGTAAGAGCTTAGAACAGGTGATTGCCCTTTGTTTATGAGGGTGTTGTAATCCCTCTCGGCATTGCGGTCGTCATCGCAACACCGCAGCCTGCTGAACAGGCGCTGAAGATACCAAAGGGTAGTTCAGGTTACGCGGCCACCTGGAAAGGAGGCCCATTTTACTTTTATCGCCGCTGGCGGTGCAAAGTTCACAAAGTTGTCTTACGAAGGTTGTAAGGTAAAACTTATCGATTTGATAATGGAAACGCATTAGCCGAATCGGCAAAAATTGGTTACCTTACATCTCATCGAAAACACGGAGGAAGTATAGATGTCCTTGATTAACACCAAAATTAAACCTTTTAAAAACCAGGCATTCAAAAACGGCGAATTCATCGAAATCACCGAGAAAGATACCGAAGGCCGCTGGAGCGTCTTCTTCTTCTACCCGGCTGACTTTACTTTCGTATGCCCGACCGAACTGGGCGACGTTGCAGACCATTACGAAGAACTGCAGAAACTGGGCGTAGACGTATACGCAGTATCTACCGATACTCACTTCACCCACAAAGCATGGCACAGCAGCTCTGAAACCATCGCGAAAATCAAATACGCGATGATCGGCGACCCGACTGGCGCCCTGACCCGTAACTTCGACAACATGCGTGAAGATGAAGGTCTGGCTGACCGTGCGACCTTCGTTGTTGACCCGCAGGGTATCATCCAGGCAATCGAAGTTACCGCTGAAGGCATTGGCCGTGACGCGTCTGACCTGCTGCGTAAAATCAAAGCTGCTCAGTATGTAGCTTCTCACCCAGGTGAAGTTTGCCCGGCTAAATGGAAAGAAGGTGAAGCAACTCTGGCTCCGTCTCTGGACCTGGTTGGTAAAATCTAAATTTCCTTCGTCTTTCGCGCTACCAACTCCGGCGCGAAATACTTCGGAAATTCACCTAATTCTTCGGGTGCTGCGGCACCCGATTTTCTTCCCCGCATCATGATGCAAGCTGCATCCAGGTAGCCGATGAAGGCCGCTTGCATGATGATGTTTAAAGCCCAGGAGATAAACATGCTCGACACAAATATGAAAACTCAACTCAAGGCTTACCTTGAGAAATTGACCAAGCCTGTTGAGTTGATTGCCACGCTGGATGACAGCGCTAAATCGGCAGAAATCAAGGAACTGTTGGCTGAAATCGCAGAACTGTCAGACAAAGTCACCTTTAAAGAAGATAACAGCTTGCCGGTGCGTAAGCCGTCTTTCCTGATCACCAACCCAGGTTCCAACCAGGGGCCGCGTTTTGCAGGCTCCCCGCTGGGTCATGAGTTCACCTCGCTGGTACTGGCGCTGCTGTGGACCGGTGGTCATCCGTCGAAAGAAGCGCAGTCTCTACTGGAGCAGATCCGCAACATTGACGGTGATTTTGAATTCGAAACTTATTATTCGCTCTCTTGCCACAACTGCCCGGACGTGGTGCAGGCGCTGAACCTGATGAGCGTACTGAACCCGCGCATCAAGCACACTGCAATTGACGGCGGCACCTTCCAGAACGAAATCACCGATCGCAACGTGATGGGCGTTCCGGCAGTGTTCGTAAACGGGAAAGAGTTTGGTCAGGGCCGCATGACTATTTCCGAAATCGTCGCCAAAATCGATACTGGCGCTGAAAAACGTGCGGCAGAAGAGCTGAACAAGCGTGACGCTTACGATGTGCTGATTGTCGGTTCTGGCCCGGCAGGGGCTGCGGCAGCAATTTACTCCGCACGTAAAGGCATCCGTACTGGTCTGATGGGCGAACGTTTTGGCGGTCAGATCCTCGATACTGTTGATATCGAAAACTACATCTCTGTGCCGAAAACCGAAGGCCAAAAACTGGCAGGCGCGCTGAAGGTTCACGTTGATGAATACGATGTTGATGTGATTGATAGCCAGAGCGCGAGCAAACTGATCCCGGCAGCGGTTGAAGGCGGCTTGCATCAGATTGAAACGGCTTCCGGCGCGGTACTGAAAGCTCGCAGCATTATCGTGGCGACCGGTGCAAAATGGCGCAACATGAACGTTCCGGGCGAAGATCAGTATCGCACCAAAGGCGTGACCTACTGCCCGCACTGCGACGGCCCACTGTTTAAAGGCAAACGCGTAGCGGTTATCGGCGGCGGTAACTCCGGTGTGGAAGCGGCAATCGACCTGGCAGGGATTGTTGAACACGTAACGCTGCTGGAATTTGCCCCAGAAATGAAAGCCGACCAGGTCCTGCAGGACAAACTGCGCAGCCTGAAAAACGTCGACATCATTCTGAATGCGCAAACCACGGAAGTGAAAGGCGACGGCAGCAAAGTCGTTGGTCTGGAATATCGTGATCGTGTCAGCGGCGATGTTCACAACATCGAACTGGCTGGTATTTTCGTCCAGATTGGTCTGCTGCCGAACACCAACTGGCTGGAAGGCGCAGTAGAACGTAATCGTATGGGTGAGATAATCATTGATGCGAAATGCGAAACCAACGTCAAAGGCGTGTTCGCTGCCGGTGACTGTACGACGGTTCCGTACAAGCAGATCATCATCGCTACTGGCGAAGGTGCTAAAGCCTCTCTGAGCGCTTTTGACTACTTGATTCGCACCAAAACTGCATAAGAAGAAGTAAGATTCACCTGCAATTGCTTAGCCGCCGGGGTCAAACCTGGAGGCTTTTTTTATAAAAAACGCCCTGCCGGGATTGCTCAGGGCAGGGCGTCATAAATGCGTTAATTTGTTAACGAACGACTAATACTGGCAGATTGGCGTGGCGGATCACGTTGGAAGCGTTGGAACCTAACAGATGGGTTGAAATCGATGGATTTCGCGAACCGATAACCACAACATCCGCATCCAGTTCTTTAGCTAACTCGTTCACTTCATCTCGCACGTTACCAAAACGGACATGTGGTTTGATACGGGATGGATCAATATTGAAATGGCCGACCATTGTCTGTAAGCGCTCTTCGGCTTCATGTTGCAAATGTTCTTCGAAACGACGCACATCAGCAGCAAAACGGTGCAGACTAAGGCTTGCGGCGCCCGGTAATACATGGAGTAAATGAATTACGCCATCATCCTGGGCGAGAAATTCAGCGTGACGAACGGCTTTGTCGCTCAATTCCATTTCAAATACGTCTACTGGCATAATGATTGTTTTGTACATAAGCATTCCCTCCTTGCTATTGCATGAACATATAACAGCATATTATTGATTATGATTCTATGATTTGCGAAGTTGATTTGATCTGGGATAGCAATTGATCTGGAAAATGGATTAAGTCAGCTACTACCAGCGTTGCTCAAGATATAGCACTGCCACAACAAGAATTGCTGCAATGAATATATAAAACGCAGTAATACCGAGAGCTTCGCTCATAGGGGGATCCGCTGGTGGATAACTTGTTCAGATTAGAACGCAGCGGTGAAGAGCAAAATGATAAATCTGGTTGATATTTGAGCGGAAAGAGGATGCAGAAGCATCCTCCGGGCAAAGCGAATAACGCTTGTGCAGATGGGATTAAAGCAGGTAGTCGCCAGCGGCTTCAGGCTGGTATTCGAGTTCCAGCACTTCAAGGTGGGTAGCAACGCCGCCCGGAAGTTCCCAGTGGATGGTATCGCCAACGCGCAACCCCAGCAGTGCGGCACCAACCGGAGCCATAACGGAAAGTTGAGTATTGCTGTCGGTCATTTTTGCCGGATACACCAGTGTACGCACACGGACTTCGCCATCGCTAAGATTGCGGAATTTAACCCGGCTGTTCATCGTCACCACATCGTGCGGCATCTCTTCTGGCGAACACATTTGGGCGCGATCCAACTCTGCGTTTAACGCGTCGGCGATTGGCAAACCGGCATAGGCAGGTTGCTCCAGCAGAATATCGATGCGTTCGGCATCCAGGTCGTTAATGATGATTGTTGGTCTGGACATTTTTACTCCATGTCGTCGGTACTGCGATTGTCGCAGATAAACATACCCAAAAGAAAACCCTCACCGTCAGGCGGCGAGGGTTTAGCTCATATGATGATACTGACTGTTGCTCACTCTTTGAAGTGATTTACATCACATTCAGGTAATTCCTTAATGCTGAGCGATTTGTATAAATCTTAATCGAAAAACAGCGTAAAGGATAAATTTTCGTGATGGATTAACTTCCGCTGCGCTGGATCTCAATAACCTGCTTTATCAATCACAAAGGCTTTGCCACAGTTGCCTGGGTGAGGTTGTGGCAAGAATGAGCTTGCCGAGAGCGGCGCATTGATGGCATCAGCTTTGATTGAAATCTGGATTTCAGTCAAATACGCCGGATTACCCTGGCACGTTAACTTGACCGCTTTGACGTTCTCTTTCCCCCAGTTTTTGGCAAAGGCGTCGTCAAAGTCACTGCGGCTCACGGTTTTACCGTAGTTATCAGCGAGGAATTTTCCGGCTGCGCTCTCTTTGATCTCTTGATTCAGACGTACCATCGTCCCGAAGTAAGCGTCCGGATCAAAACCAAAGCAGGCGCCGTGTTTCGCGTATTCATAACGTTCCAGACAGGAACGACCACCTGCGCCCGGCATAACTTCACTCAATTTAGCTGCTGTTTCCAGCGATAACCCTGTTTCCGGTGAAGAACACATCCGGCTGGCGCGAGCTTCCGGCAGGTTTGGGACTGGGCGAGTGGCGCAGCCGAAGCGCATCCAGCGGCGTTCATCAACGCCACGCGCAGCAACCGATTTAGGTAATCCTGGCCACAGACCATGTACGGTCAGAAAATCGGCCTTGTTGCTCGTTTCGGTTTGCAGTCGACACTCATCGCGTTCGTTACGATTTCGGTCGTGCTGACTCTGGCAAAACCCGGTTTGCCAGGAAAGAGCTAAAACGTAACGATCAAAATCGCCATACTGTTTTGCCTGTAATGCAGCGGCGTTGACAGAAGATAAGGGGAGCAGAGAAGCCGCCAGTAAAGCGGCGTTACGCCAGAATATTTTCATAGTGGGTGTGGAACTCATACATGCACTGAATACTATCTATTAAATCATAAAAAAGCCCGCCAGGTTGGCTAACCTGGCGGGCGCGGTGATTTATTCAGCGTTTGGCGAACGTATTAGTTCCACATGGCGAGAATCGGCCAGCCTACCAGAAGCAGCATGGCAATATAAATCCCCCCGAAGATAGCCCCAAGACGCCAGTAATCTTTTGATTTCACATAGCCGCAGCCGTAAATAATCACACCTGGGCCAGTAGCATATGGGGTCAGACAGCCCATGATACCGATAGACAGCACCAGCAGAATACACAGTTGTTCCATCGGTACGCCCGGAATACCTTTACCGACCGCCAGAATGACCGGCAGCATGGTTGCGGTGTGCGCTGACAGGCTGGCAAACAGGTAATGAGCAAAATAGAACACCAGCACGAGGACGATAACCGTCGCATTTGGCGAAAAACCTTCCAGATGCGTACTCATGGTGCTGGCGAACCAGTCGATAAATCCGGAACGAGTCAGGCCATTAGCCATGACGACCAGCGTTGCCAGGTTGACCAGCGTGTTCCATGCGCTGTTATAACGGGTAATGTCTTTCCACGGCACAACGTGCAGCGCCAGCATCAGCGAAACAGCCAGCAGGCCAACCGCAGTGGCATTAATCACTTCGCTGCCAAATACCCATAAACCTAAGCTGAGCAACACAAGGCCAATTAGCGTCCATTCTCTGCGTGTCAGACGCCCCATGGTTTTTAGTTCATCACCCGCCCAGGTTGCCACTTCTTCACTGTGTGTGATTTCCGGTTTGTACAGCACGTAGGAAAGCCACGGCGCAATGATAAGCAAGATAACCCCAACCGGCAGGAAGCAGAGGAACCACTGTAACCAGCTAATCTGGATACCGGCAATTTTGCTGACGAACTCCAGACCCAGCACGTTTGGTGCTGCACCAGTGACAAACATAGAGGAGCTAAGACTGGTACTAATGACCATCATCCACATCAAATAGCCGCCAATACGACGCGCGGACGGATCGTTCGGGAATGATTTAAATAGCGGCGGCAGGTTTTTAATGACCGGGAAAACCGTACCCCCGGTACGCGCGGTGTTGGACGGTGTAAACGGTGCCAGCAGAATGTCGATAATGACAATCGCATAACCCAACGTCAGCGTGCGTTTCCCCATGAATTTCACCAGGAAAAGGGCAATACGACGGCCTAATCCAGAAACTTCATATCCTAATGCAAAGATAAATGCGCCAAATACCAGCCAGACTGTGGTACTGGAAAAACCAGCCAGCCCCCATTTCAGCGCCTGTTTTTGCGCATTAAACGCTGGGTCAGCTAATTCTTTGGCGTCAAAGAGCAGGTAATTACTGCCAATCACGCAAATAGTAACCGCAATAAAACTGATCGCTGTTGCCGGGATTGGCTCGAGGATCATTCCGACAATCATTGCCACAAACACAGCGAAGTAATGCCATGCCTGCGGCGGCATACCGTCGGGGACAGGGATAAGAAACATGACACCCATCACCACCAGTGGGGCCAATAGTTTCCATATATTATCTTTTGCTAAAGACATACGGGTTCTCCGAAAATTAATATTTCCAAATTTATCAAGTGCTTAAATTATTAAATCTGTGCTAAAAACCAGGTAAGGATCAGCAGGTCGGCACTGCCGCCTGGACTGAGATTTCGTTCGATACACTCCCTGTCGAACTGCCGGAGATAATCGAGATCGGCGGGGGTTCGAATGCCCCCTTTTTGCAATAGTGTTTGCGCCTCGCGCTGTAGCCAGCGCAGGCCCCCCTCACCACCGCGCGATGCAACGTTGGTATCGCCGTTGGTAGCCATCAGTAGGAGCAAGGTATCGAGCAATGCCAGTTCAGGATCTAGCCCCTGATCCAGCAGAGTGAGGTAATGCGGTAGGGCGTGGTTGATCACCAGTGGATAACCTGCTTCGGCTTCACCGCGCGCGCCGGTAAGGCCAAGTTGCTGGTACAACCGTTGACCTGCGGTCAGTTGTTGATTATTGGTACGCAGTTCGCGCTCGGTCAGACCACGGCAGAAACTTGCCGCCGTCGAACAAACGGTTGTGGGCGTTACCGGCTGGTTGAGCTGAAGCAAACGGCCAATTGCTGCACATAGCAGCCCTAAAGAAAAAATGCTGCCTTTATGCGTGTTTACGCCCGCAGTGACGCGGAACATATCACCTTCGCAAGCCATACCAATTGGGCGTAATCCGTGGAGTACCGCTTCCGGTGCCATTTCTGCACTACAGGCACCAAATTCAATGAAACAGGGTAACCAGCCCTGGATCGCCAGTGCGCTACGGTGGAAATCTTCCAGCGCCATATCTTTGTGCGCACCGCAGTTAATGCGATCTACCAGGCCTGGTTTCGGTGACAGATTGACTTCAGTCAGCATGGCGCGCCAGCCCAGCAGGGCGTATTCATTGATTAATGACGCAGCAAGCTTTGTGGTTTTAGTTGACGTTGCAGGCATCGACATCGTTCAGCAGCGCCTCCATGCGGTTGAGTAAATCGGTCAGTTGGTGGGTTTTCCCGCGCGCGCAGACGGCTGCGCTTTGCTCGCATAGCAGGCAGCGGCGAGGCGGCAGCGAATAATCGCGGCGGGAGAGAATTTCGCCTTCGGGCGTCAGGACATCGATATCCCATAAACGCCCGAGAGGATGACTATGTTCAAGCTCAATCGTGGCGAGCTTGAGGTCGCGAGCTGGAGCGGCAATGCTCAACATGCCCTCCGGCCCGCTGGCGGAAACCAGTGCAGCCTGCTCCTGAATTTGCCAGCCCTGCTTTGCGGCTAAAGCGCGCAAGGCTGTCACGCCATGATTAAAAATTCGGCGTGTGACCTCGCTGTCTTTAATCGGACCCGGCGCAACCACGGTAAAGGAGACCAGTGGAACAGGATGGCGCTTGAGCCAGGCGTGTTGCCGTGCTTGCCTTTCATCCCGGCTGACGAGCAACTCGGGAATTGAAACCGCATGGTGGCTGGCGAGTTCAGGGAGCAGGTGCATGGCTTATTCCTTCACCTGATGCACAACGTCAATCACCGAGCCATCGCGGTAGCGCACGACGGCAACGACGCGGTCGGTGAATTCAATCGGCTGTGGTTCACCGGTCAGCAGACGCGCACGTTCGCGCAGCCACTCAATGGAAACCACTTTTATGCCTGCTTCCTGCAGACGTTCTGCCAGTTCCGGACGTGCCGGGTTAACAGCGATGCCGTGGTCGGTGACCAGAATATCGACGCTGGACCCTGGGGTAATGCAGGTCAGCACATTATCCACCAGAGTAGGGATACGACCGCGCACCAGCGGCGCAACTATGATGGAAAGCGCAGAGGCAATTGCGGTATCGCAGTGACCGCCGGAAGCGCCACGCAGCACACCGTCAGAGCCGGTCAGCACGTTAACGTTGAACTGGGTATCAATTTCCAGCGCGCTCAGTACCACCACGTCGAGACGATCAACCGATGCGCCTTTAGAGCCCCAGTTAGCGTACTGGTTGGCACTGATTTCGATGTGATTCGGGTTACGGGCCAGCGATTGCGCAGCGTGGCTGTCAAAGCTCTGCACATCCAGCAGTTTGCGGATCAGACCTTTTTCGTGCAGATCAACCATCGTTGCGGTAATGCCACCGAGGGCGAAGTCGGCGCGAATATCGCGGCTACGCATTTTGTCTTCCAGGAAACGGGTTACCGCAAGCGAAGCGCCGCCGGTGCCGGTCTGCATGGAGAAACCTTCTTTGAAGTAGCCAGAGTTGACAATCACATCCGCAGCGCTGCGGGCAATCAGCAGTTCGCGCGGGTTAGTGGTCATACGGGTTGCGCCAGCACCGATTTTCGCGGCATCGCCAACGCGATCAACTTTGACGATCAAATCAACCTGATCTTGCTCAATGCTTGCCGGATTATGCGGATAAGGCAGCAGTTCTTCGGTGAGCATCACGACCTGTTTTGCGTTGTCGGCATCAACCATTGCATAGCCGAGGGAGCCGCAGCAGGCTTTACCGGTGTAGCCGTTGGCATTACCGAATTCATCGCAGGACGGGACGCCGAGGAAAGCGACGTCGATGTTCAGTTCGCCGCTCTGTACCAGATGCACGCGACCGCCGTGGGAGTGGATTTGCACCGGTTCAGCCAGCAGGCCACGGGAGATTTCTTCTGCCAGCGGGCCGCGTAAGCCGGAGGTATAAATGCGAGTTACCACGCCCTGACGAATATGTTCTACCAGTGGCGCATGGCAATCACTCAGGGAACTGGATGCCAGGGTCAGGTTTTTAAAGCCCATCTTCGCGATGACGTCCATCACCATATTGACGGTCAGGTCACCACCACGAAAAGCATGGTGGAAGGAGACGGTCATACCATCTTGCAAACCAGAACGACGAATGGCTTCTTCCAGGTTGGCGCACAGTTTGCGATCGCGCGCTTTTTCAGCCTGATAGGTTTGTTTCGGCGAGTTCTGGAAAGCGGCAAGATCGCATTCAGCGTGACGATTCCAGGCTGCTACCCGTTCTTGTCGTTGAGATTGTTCAATTTTCTGCGTCATTTTGATTGCCTTATTCTTCGCGGATGCCGGAAAGTTCTGCACGGGAGAGCACCAGACGGGCGCGATCGATAACCGGACCGTCAACCATCTTGCCGTTCAGGGAAACGACGCCAAGGCCTTCGCGAGCGGCGGCTTCAGCGGCTTCTACGACGCGGCGTGCGTGATCCACTTCTTTCTGGGTTGGAGCGTAGAGGTTGTGCAGCAGATCAATCTGACGCGGGTTGATCAGCGATTTGCCGTCAAAGCCCAGTTGTTTGATGTGGGCGGCTTCTTGCAGGAATCCAGCTTCGTTGTTGGCGTCGGAATAGACGGTATCGAACGCCTGAATACCCGCAGAACGTGCGGCCTGCAAAATAGAGCAGCGAGCGAACAGCAGTTCAGTTCCTTCCGGAGAGCGTTCTGTACGCAGGTTGCGCACGTAGTCTTCTGCACCGAGGGCGATACCGATCAAACGCTCGGAAGCATGAGCGATTTCCACCGCGCGGGTAATGCCCAGCGGAGATTCAATCGCCGCCAGCAGCCCAGTGCTGCCTGGTTCGCGACCACAGGCTTTTTCAATACGCAGGATCTCTTTTTCGATATCCAGAACGTCCTGAGCGGTATCGGTTTTCGGCAGACGCACAACGTCTGCGCCACCGCGAACGACGGCTTCCAGGTCGTTAACGCCCCATTCAGAATCCAGTGCGTTAACACGTACGATGGTTTCAATATCGCGATACAGCGGATGTTGCAGCGCGTGGTAGACCATGCGACGTGCGGTGTCTTTTTCACGCAGCGCCACGGAGTCTTCGAGGTCGAACATCAGAGCATCAGCCGGGTAGATGAAGGAGTTGCTGACCATCGCGGCATTGGCGCCAGGCACAAACAGCATGCTGCGGCGGGTGCGAGTTTTACGTTGTTGCAGCGAAGCGGAAATCATTGGCAATCCTCCCATGGCAGCGCCGGGATACCGCTGGCGCGTGCCAGCAAGGCTTCCAGTCGTGCACGTAAAATGCAGTCCAGTGCGCCTTTGTCATCGACATTCAGCTGTACGCCGCGCACGTTATAGCGGGCGAGAACGTCCAGAATGGTGGTGCGAATCGCATCGCCAAACTGTTTCTCAACGCTGCTGTTGATTTGCAGGTCGATATCCTGCGTATCGAGTGGGGCGATGCGTATCATCACATCCCCAGACTCAAGGGTGCCTGCAACGGCGGGCTGGTTTATTTTCATTTTTCACCTGTTTCTTATGCGGGGGTCTTTTGACGAACTGCCGCGTCCTGGCGGGCGTGTTCAAGCAGATTCTGCAAGTAATGCAGAGTGGGTGCCGGGACCAGTGGCGCGATAGCCGTGAGATCGTTTTTCACCAGCAGTTGACGTACCCGGGAAGCGGATATCGGCAGTTCCTGGTAACGCAGTCGCTCAATTTCAACCAGTTCGATGGGCGGTGCGGAGATGGTCGGTGTTTCCAGCCAGTAGCGCATATCCTGGTTGTACTGAGCGGTCACGCGACAAATGGGTTCAGTACCAACAAAGCGGTGAGTAACGCCCAGCGCGGGCGCGAGGTACTGACGGAAAATTTTCAGGTCAATTTCGGTGTAACAATGGTTGATGACGATCTGTTCTTTAATGAAGTAGCAGGGGAACGTGGCACGGGAGATGATGTACTCGGAGCCGCGATGCACGGTCAGGCGCGGAATATCGGCGGTGCCTTTTAACACCAGATCTAACCGGTCGTCATAGGGAAAGCGTGAAGAGTCTTCTTTGACTAAAAACAGATGCAGCCAGTCGCACTGTGCCGCAGCTTGTTGAAGCAGATAACGGTGGCCGTTAGTAAAGGGATTGGCGTTCATGACGATACAGCCAATCTTCTTCCCTTCATGACGGAATTTCTTCAGCGATTCGGCATAGCGTTTCAGACGTGTGGCGCTATTTTCCATCAACACCATCACGCCAGGTACGCAGGTTAACGTATAGAAACCGCACTGACGGAACAGCGTCTCGTATTCGGTTTTGGTATAAATAAACAGATGCGTGCTGTGCCGTTCATAGGCGAGGTTTATCAGTTCGGTGGCTAATGTCAGCGCCAGTCCTTCACCACGAACTGATTCACTAATAGCGACGCACTTAATGATATTTCCGGCAATTCCGCCGCAGGCAATAAGGCGGTCGTTACGGGTTACGGTAATAAATACTTCGACCGTGGTGTCAACACTCAAATCATTTTCATGCAGAAAGTGGGTAATTTCCGCCATCTTTTTATTTTCTGAACGTTTTACCCGGGTGAAAATATCATTGCCGAACATAATAAATAGTATCCTGAAGGTGCATGTTGTTATCGATTTGCAACAAATGTTGTTCGATGTAGCAAATTGATAACCTTTTATTTTCAGTTGAGAGAAAGGGTTGTGAGTGAGGTATTTCTGTTTCTCCTTTCGCCATACATCCTAAGGAGTATTGCATCGTGAAATTTTGATTTATTTCACATAGAGTTAGTGGTTTTTTATTTATTTAATGGTTTTAAGTTTTTTAATTAATGTAATTACGAATTGACCCGTAGGTTTAATTGATTTAATTGATTTAATGAATGAAATTTGTCACGATCATATTTGATATTTATAAATCGAGATTCAACATTTTAATTACATCCGCCAAAAAACAGGGCTTACCCCGCAAGGAAAACAATGTTGCAGTTTAATGAGAATAAACAGTTTGCTTTTTTCCAACGACTGGCGTTCCCGTTGCGTATTTTTTTGCTGATTTTGGTGTTCTCGATATTTGTCATCGCTGCGTTGGCGCAATATTTTACGGCCAGCTTTGAGGACTATTTAACGCTTCATGTTCGTGACATGGCAATGAATCAGGCGAAAATTATTGCCTCCAATGACAGTATCATCACCGCAGTGAAAATGCGTGACTACAAACGGCTGGCGACTATCGCCAACAAATTGCAAAGAGACACCGACTTCGATTATGTGGTGATTGGTGACCGGGATTCGATCCGCCTTTACCATCCTAATCCGGAAAAGATTGGTTACCCCATGCAGTTTACCAAACCGGGAGCGCTGGAAAGAGGGGAGAGTTACTTCATCACCGGCAAAGGGTCGATAGGTATGGCAATGCGCGCCAAAACGCCGATCTTTGATGACGATGGCAAAGTCATTGGCGTGGTGTCGGTGGGGTATCTGGTAAGCAAAATCGATAGCTGGCGGGCAGAGTTTTTATTACCGATGGTGGGCGTGTTTGTCGTGCTGTTAGGCATTCTGATGCTGCTGTCGTGGTTCTTAGCTGCGCATATCCGCCGCCAGATGATGGGGATGGAACCAAAGCAGATTGCGCGCGTGGTCCGCCAGCAAGAGGCGCTTTTTAGTTCGGTTTATGAAGGGCTGATTGCGGTGGACCCGTATGGGCATATTACTGCCATCAACCGCAACGCAAGAAAAATGTTGGGGCTGAGTTCCCCCGGACGGCAGTGGCTGGGCAGACCTATTGCAGAGGTTGTCAGACCGGCTGATTTTTTTACCGAACAAATTGATGAAAAACGTCAGGATGTGGTGGCGAATTTTAATGGTCTGAGCGTTATTGCTAACCGCGAAGCTATTCGTTCTGGTGATGATTTGCTAGGTGCAATTATTAGTTTTCGTAGTAAAGATGAAATATCTACCCTTAATGCGCAACTGACGCAAATTAAACAATATGTTGAAAGCCTGCGCACACTACGTCATGAACATCTCAATTGGATGTCTACGCTCAATGGTCTGTTGCAGATGAAAGAGTATGATCGTGTGCTGGCGATGGTTCAGGGGGAGTCCCAGGCTCAGCAGCAACTTATTGATAGTCTGCGTGAAGCATTTGCCGACCGCCAGGTGGCGGGGCTTCTTTTTGGTAAAGTGCAGCGCGCCCGGGAGCTGGGGCTAAAAATGACGATTGTTCCAGGCAGCCAACTTTCACAACTGCCGCAAGGGCTGGACAGCACTGAATTTGCGGCGATAGTGGGCAACTTACTCGATAATGCCTTCGAAGCCAGTCTGCATAGTGATAAAGGGAATAAGACCGTCGAATTATACCTGAGCGATGAAGGCGACGACGTGGTAATCGAAGTGGCCGATCAAGGCTGCGGCATTCCAGAGTCTCTTCGCGACAAAATATTTGAGCAGGACGTCAGTACGCGTGCTGATGAACCCGGTGAGCATGGCATTGGGTTGTATCTTATTGCCAGCTATGTAACGCGCTGCGGTGGAGTTATCACTCTCGAAGAGAATGATCCCTGCGGTACTTTATTTTCAATCTATATTCCGAAAGTGAAACCTGATGACAGCTCCATTAACCCTATTGATCGTTGAGGACGAAACGCCGTTGGCAGAAATGCATGCGGAATATATTCGTCACATTCCCGGCTTCAGTCAGATATTGCTGGCGGGAAACCTGGCGCAGGCCCGAATGATGATCGAGCGTTTTAAGCCGGGGCTTATCTTGCTGGATAACTATCTCCCTGATGGTAGAGGCATTAATTTGTTGCATGAGTTGGTGCAGACGCATTACCCCGGCGATGTGGTGTTTACCACTGCCGCCAGCGATATGGAAACGGTATCTGAGGCTGTGCGCTGCGGTGTGTTTGATTATTTAATCAAGCCAATCGCTTATGAGCGTCTGGGGCAGACATTAACTCGTTATCGCCAGCGTAGACACATGCTGGAAAGCATTGATAGCGCCAGTCAGAAGCAAATTGATGAGATGTTCAACGCTTACGCTCGCGGTGAACCAAAGGATGAGCTGCCAACTGGCATTGACGCGTTGACGCTAAACGCAGTGAGAAAACTGTTCAAGGAGCCTGGTGTGCAACATACGGCTGAGACAGTAGCGCAGGCTTTGACCATAAGCCGCACCACCGCGAGACGTTATCTTGAATATTGCGCCAGCCGACATCTGATCATCGCCGAGATTGTTCACGGCAAAGTCGGTCGGCCGCAGCGCATTTACCACAGCGGATGAAGAGAGTGCCGGAGGACGCGCTCCTCCGGCCTGGGAAATTACTTACCAGCAACCGCGGCGGTAGTACCGGGCACCATCAACTCTGTTGCCACAATGACAATCACCAGCCCAACAAGCACCGGCACCGAGGTGCGTTTAACCACTTCAAAAGGTGATATTTTAGCCATCCCGGCAACGGCAACCACCACGCCAGAGACTGGCGAAAGCGTGCGCCCCAGGTTTGACGCCTGCAGCATCGGGATTGTCAGGTACGCCGGGTTAATGCCGGAAGAGTGTGCCAGTTTCGGGATCATCTCAACAAAGGCGTAGAAAGGCGCATTGCCGGAACCCGTGGTGACTGCTGCCAGCATTGTCAGGATAACCAGCACCAGCATCAGGATTATGCTCGCCGAACCGAACGAGGTGGCGATTGAGATCAGGCTCTGGATAAAGCCGATGGTGCTAAGGCCCTGAGCGAAAACCCCTGCGGCAACTAATAACATTACTACGTTAGCGAAGGCATCAGCCATGCCGCGGTAAGCCACCTCGAGGCCCGAAAAGACTTTTTGCGTATTAAAGCCGCGAAGAAATTCCAGAACAGAGGCAATCAGCATACAGATCACCAGAATGGTGATGATGTGCAATTGCGGACCCCATTTACCGTCAAAAAATAGCACGCCAATGATCGGTGTAAACGGCAGAATGGCGTAAAACGCAGGCGCGGTGGTTGTGATTTCGCTGACATCTAACATTTCATGAGAGATGTGCTCTTTTTTGTCCAGATAACGCTGCCAGAAAAAGTGGGCAATCGCCATGCCGATAATCGCGGCAATTGAGATAGGAAGTGTTGTTTTGAAGGCGAAATCAATCAGCGGCATTTCAGAAGCCTGTGCTGCCAGCACCACATCACCAGATGTTGGTGCGAGAATAATTGCTGCAGGTGAGGCACAAATGGCAGCTGCCGCGCCGCGACTGATACCAACGTTCACCATCACCGGGAACAACGTTGCCATCAGTAAAACGCCAAGACCGGTTGCGGAAGAGACTGCCAGTGACATCAGACAGGCGACAAAGTAGGCGGCAATCATCAGCAGGTAAGGGGAGTTAATGTACTGCAGCGGTTTTGATGCCAGTTTGACAACCATATCGTTCGCGCCAATGTGGGTCATATAAGCGGCAAAGCCACACAGCATCATGATCATCATGCCGAGATCGCCGCCACGGCTCATCAGTAATATTTTAATGTATTCAACGATATCTGTGGCGCTGTAGCCAGTGGAAGTCTGGCTGGAAGGTAAAACTTTGTGTCCCATTATAGCGCTGATGATCAGCAGTAGCAGGCCGCCAACAAATAGCACCCCAGTGGCGGAATACCCTTTAATGATGTAGCGAGCTACACCCACAATAACGACAACCCCAATAAGGAGTTCAATAAATGTCTGCATATTCTTTCCTGTCTCCAGAATCTACAATAAATAATAAAAAAATCCTAAAATAAGAAAAAAATATGCCGAATAAATTGACATCAGGTGCTGATTGAAATCAAGAAAGCTGTCATTAAGACATTGATGTTGCTGTTTTTATACCTGGATAACAAAATTTATTTTAGGGGGAGTAAATACAACATAATGATGTTTATAAACTGATGAATAATTGATGCAATTTTGTTAATTGTTTTATGGTATTTTGTACGTCCAAAAAATAATTTTGTATGCGTATCATGTGGCAATGCAAACAATGATTTTATTGATGGCTTTATTGTATCTAATTGAAAAATAAGTGAATGATAAATGTTTTTATGGGTGTAACTTTTATTTGTATGAGTTGTTCTTTAGCTGAAAATATTTCTTAGTCTCCGGAGTAATCTGATGGTTTTATTAGTAAATTTCATGAAATAAATTTTTCAGGCGCTCGGATTATTCTTTATGTTTGCCTTGTTAAGGTTGTATTTATTTTTCTTTGGCTATGCTGGTAATATATTTTTGATAAGTTTTCTGTGGTTGCTAATGGGCGCTAGTAAATGTGTTACCGTATTTTCCTTTACTTTTATTCAGTTAATCAGCATTGAAGAAGTTTCTGCTAGTGCAGAGCAATGGATTGCGACATTTAAAGATAATGTCGCAGAAACCTGGCAGCGGCCAGAACATTATGATCTGTATATTCCCGCCATTACCTGGCATGCACGTTTCGCTTATGACAAAGAAAAAACCGATCGCTATAACGAAAGACCGTGGGGTGGCGGTTTTGGTCAGTCACGTTGGGATGAGAAAGGCAACTGGCACGGTTTGTACGCGATGGCGTTTAAGGATTCGTGGAATAAATGGGAGCCCATTGCCGGATACGGTTGGGAAAGTACCTGGCGACCGCTTGCCGATGAAAACTTTCATGTCGGTCTGGGATTCACCGCTGGTGTGACGGCGCGTGATAACTGGAACTACATACCTGTTCCGCTGATACTGCCATTGGCTTCTGTGGGCTATGGCCCTGCAACTTTTCAGATGACCTATATCCCTGGCACTTACAACAATGGCAATGTTTACTTTGCCTGGATACGGTTTCAGTTTTAGACAAGTCACGTTTTAATAAAATCCTTAAAAATCAGCATGTAATGAAATTAACATCAAAAATAACGCGACTTTTATCACTTTTTAGTAAAGTTGCACTGGACAAAGCGTACCACAATTGGTGTACTGGTAACCGACACAGCATTTGTGTCTATTTTTCATGTAAAGGTAATTTTGATGTCTAAGATTAAAGGTAACGTTAAGTGGTTTAATGAGTCCAAAGGATTCGGTTTCATTACTCCGGAAGACGGCAGCAAAGATGTGTTCGTACACTTCTCTGCAATCCAGACTAATGGTTTTAAAACTCTTGCTGAAGGTCAGCGCGTAGAGTTCGAAATCACTAACGGTGCCAAAGGCCCTTCTGCTGCAAACGTAATCGCTCTGTAAGATACGTCAGCAAGAATTCAAAACCCGCTTATTCAGCGGGTTTTTTTTGGTCTTCAGTGTGCGGTTGATGCTGAAAATAGCCAAAAAGCCAGTGCGGTCATGGCAAAGGAACCTAACAGGTTAACGAAGACGTTCAGTAGCGCCCAGCCAAAACGCCCCTCCTGCAATAAAAACACCACTTCTGCCGAAAATGTTGAGAAGGTCGTTAGCCCGCCACAAAAACCAGTGGTGATTAATACTTTCCACACCGGATCGATATTAGTCATGCGGCTAAACCAGGCAAACCCCATTCCTATGATAAATGCCCCAATCAGGTTTGCTGCCAGAGTTCCGAGTGGAATAGCCTGGTGCAGTGGGTTAAACCGCATACTTAACATCCATCTCGCCACGCTTCCCGTACCACCACCAATAAAAACTGCTAAAAGGAGTTGTAACACAGCTAAATCCTGCTATTTGATTTGTATGAGTGATAAGTTTAACGCCGAATATTCGTCGTTGGCGAATTTTACAACTCTGACAGGAGGTGGCAATGCTGGTTGCCGCAGGACAATTTGCTGTTACATCAATATGGGAAAAGAACGCTGAGATTTGCGCTTCGTTAATGGCACAGGCGGCGGAAAACGACGTATCGCTGTTTGTCCTGCCGGAAGCGCTTCTGGCGCGCGACGATCTTGACCCGAATTTGTCAGTTAAATCGGCACAGTTGCTGGAAGGGGAATTCCTCGGACGTTTACTGCGGGAAAGTAAACGTAACATGATGACGACGATTCTGACGATTCATGTTCCCTCAACCCCTGGGCGCGCGTGGAATATGCTGGTGGCGCTGCAGGCGGGGAAAATTGTCGCCCATTATGCCAAATTGCATCTCTATGATGCGTTTGCCATTCAGGAATCGCGCCATGTGGATGCAGGTGATGAAATAGCCCCTTTACTGGAGGTTGAAGG
The DNA here is from genome assembly GCF_005781225.1 of Escherichia sp. E4736. Classification (NCBI taxonomy): domain Bacteria; kingdom Pseudomonadati; phylum Pseudomonadota; class Gammaproteobacteria; order Enterobacterales; family Enterobacteriaceae; genus Escherichia; species Escherichia sp. E4736. The sequence goes on from NZ_VATT01000018.1 coordinate 254,381, forward strand.
CATGAAAGTGGGGCTGATGACCTGCTATGATTTACGTTTTCCAGAGTTGGCATTAGCCCTGGCATTACAGGGCGCGGAAATCCTGATCCTGCCAGCGGCTTGGGTTCGCGGGCCACTCAAAGAGCACCACTGGTCAACCTTGCTAGCCGCTCGTGCTCTGGATACCACCTGTTATATGGTGGCAGCGGGGGAGTGCGGGAACAAAAATATCGGGCAAAGCCGGATTATAGATCCCTTTGGCATCACCATTGCGGCAGCGGCAGAAATGCCTGCGCTCATTATGGCGGAAGTGACGCCCGAACGTGTGCGTCAGGTGCGCGCGCAACTTCCCGTCTTAAACAACCGTCGCTTTGCGCCGCCGCAATTATTATGATGTTTTTTTACTCGGCGCTTGATTCACCTTGTTACAGATTGCTATTGTGTGCGCGCGTCGAATGACCGTTAATATTCTCTGGTTTTTAAGGCGCGTTCTGTTGCCAGTTTTATGTCAAGAAGGTATCTATGGGTGAGATTAGTATTACCAAACTGCTGGTAGTTGCGGCGCTGGTCGTTCTGCTGTTTGGGACTAAGAAGTTACGTACGCTGGGCGGAGACCTGGGAGCGGCCATTAAAGGGTTCAAGAAAGCGATGAATGATGATGACGCTGCGGCTAAAAAAGGCGCAGACGTTGATATTCAGGCTGAAAAGCTCTCTCATAAAGAGTGACGTGGCGAGCAGGACGCTCCCTCAATATCTTGTTCGATAAAAAAACCCGCTTCAGATAGCGGGTTTTTTATCAGACAGATGTAAGCAATTATTACACGATTACTTAACTTCCATCCCTTTTGCCTGCAAGTCGGCGTGATACGAAGAGCGGACAAACGGACCGCATGCAGCATGGGTAAAGCCCATCGCCAGCGCTTCGGCCTTCATTTCATCAAACTCATCCGGGCTAACGTAGCGTTGTACCGGCAGGTGATGGCGGCTTGGCTGCAGATATTGCCCCAGTGTCAACATGGTTACACCATGGCGGCGCAGATCGCGCATGACTTCAATAATCTCTTCATTGGTTTCACCCAGTCCCACCATCAAACCGGATTTGGTCGGGATCTCCGGATGCGCTTCTTTAAAGCGTTCCAATAGTTTTAGCGACCAGTTGTAATCTGCGCCCGGGCGTACCTGACGGTAAATACGTGGTACGTTTTCCAGGTTGTGGTTGAACACATCTGGCGGCGTGGCGGTCAGAATATCCAGCGCACGATCCATACGACCACGGAAATCCGGCACCAGAGTTTCAATTTTGATTTCCGGGCTTTTTTCCCGGATGGCAGTAATGCAATCCGCAAAGTGCTGGGCTCCGCCATCGCGCAGGTCATCGCGGTCAACGGAGGTGATAACCACATAACGCAGCGCCATATCAGCAATGGTCTGCGCCAGTTTTACCGGCTCGTTGGCATCCGGGGCGACCGGGCGACCGTGGGCAACGTCACAGAACGGACAACGGCGGGTACAAATGGCGCCGAGGATCATAAACGTTGCTGTGCCGTGGTTGAAGCATTCTGCCAGGTTAGGGCAGGAGGCTTCCTCACAGACAGAATGCAGGCCATTTTTGCGCATTGCGGCTTTGATGCCCTGGATACGTGTAGAGTCCGCGGGAAGCTTGATTTTCATCCATTCCGGCTTGCGCAGCAGGGCTTCGCGCTCTGTTGCCACGTTTTTAACCGGGATAAGGGCCATCTTATCGGCATCGCGGTATTTAACACCGCGTTCCATCACAATGGGTTTACTCATAGCGTGCGTGTTCCAGTTGCGAATTACGAAGGAAAGCGTTTCAATTCAATAGATTGTTGTAATTATCAACTATTTTTGAATTAACGACTGGCAGTATATCATTGAAACGGCCCAGAAAGCAGCCAAAGCGGTCGCGAAAATGTAAAATTGTTGTTGGTTTGTGCCATTTTATCGTTCGGCGCTGTGAACTCTATGTAACGATACTTTTTCAAAACACATTCGATAGCATCAGTTCCCGCGAAGTATTGGAACACGCTGACTACAATGACCCAATATGATTTGGGTCATTTATGAGGGGGAATTAAGCAGGGATATATTCTACGTCAGGATTTTTGAGTAGCGCTAAAATATTTGCCAGTAAGCGTGGTGCAATATTATCGGTGGTCGCATCAGGTTTCCATTGCGATATTTTTGCCATTTCCATCCCGGCATAACCACAAGGGTTGATACGTAAAAATGGCGAAAGATCCATATTGACGTTTAATGCCAGACCGTGGAATGAACAGCCGCGGCGAATACGCAATCCGAGCGAACAAATTTTCTTTTCCCCAACGTAGACACCTGGAGCATCAGCCCGAGGGTGCGCTTCAATATCCAGCTCGGCCAGGGTATTCACTACCGTTTGTTCGAGCAAGGTCACCAGTTCACGCACGCCCAACTTCCTGCGTTTGAGGTTAAGCAATACATACATCACCTGTTGCCCCGGCCCGTGATAAGTTACCTGGCCGCCGCGATCGCTCTGGATCACCGGAATATCACCCGGCATTAAAATATGTTCCGCTTTACCTGCTTGTCCCTGGGTGAATACAGGATGGTGTTCAACCAACCAGATTTCATCAAGGGTATTTTCATCACGGGTATCGGTGAATTCATGCATAGCCTGAGAAATAGGCTCGTAAGGCTGAAGGCCGAGCTGGCGGACAAGAATTTTATCCTGATACAAAACGGCATCTCCGTGGAGAATGAGTAAAAGTGGGGAAAATTATATCACAGCGAGGGGAGGGGAGTTACCCGACCAGAGGCCGGGTAACGGAGAAGCGAATTACAGAACCATACGGACGATATCGATTTTGCCCAGTTCTTCGTACAGAGTTTCAACCTGCTCGATATGAGTGGCGTTGATAGTGATAGATACCGAGTGGTAGTTGCCTTTGCTGCTTGGTTTTACCGTTGGGTTGTAGTCACCTGGCGCATGGCGCTGTACCACTTCAACCACCTGATCAACCAGCTCAGGTAACGCCTGCCCCATTACTTTGTAGGTAAAAGGAGTAGGGAATTCAAGCAGTTCGTTAAGTTTGGTTTTCATGTCAGCTCCGGCGTAACGTAATTAAATAGCAACTCCCGCCAGAGGGCGGGAGTTTTTTACTGATGCTTAGTATATGGGGGCGGAAATTACACTTTCAAGTGTTCAATTTTTAGCCGAACCAGTGATGGAACATTAATTTAATGTAATCAATGATTTTGCCGAAGAAGTTACCTTCCGGAATTTCCTGTAACACCACCAGCGGGCGTTGTTCGATAGTTTTGCCATCAAGCTGGAAGTTGATGGTGCCAACGACCTGGTTCTTTTGCAGCGGCGCATGCAGTTCACTGCTGTTCAGCACGTAGCTGGCTTTCAGGTCTTTCATGCGGCCACGCGGAATGGTCAGGTAAACGTCTTTATCAACCCCTAACGAAGCGCGGTCAGTATTACCAAACCATACCGGTTCAGAGGCGAACTCTTTGCCAACTTTCAGTGGGTTAACCGTTTCGAAGAAACGGAAGCCCCAGGTCAGCAGTTTTTTACTTTCGGTTTCACGGCCTTTGAACGTGCGTCCGCCCATGACTGCGGAGATCAGACGCATCTGACCTTCCGTTGCGGAGGCGACAAGGTTGTAGCCCGCCTTGTCAGTATGGCCAGTTTTGATTCCGTCGACATTCAGGCTGTTATCCCATAGCAGGCCGTTACGGTTGAGCTGGCGAATACCGTTAAAGGTAAACTCTTTCTCTTTATAGATAGCGTATTCGTTAGGGACATCACGAATCAGGGCCTGACCGATCAGCGCCATATCACGCGCGGAGCTGTACTGACCGTCAGCGTCCAGACCGTGTACAGTCTGGAAGTGGGTATTTTTCAGGCCCAGGGCGTTAACGTAACTGTTCATCAGACCAACGAAAGCATCCTGGCTACCGGCGGCGAAGTCAGCCATGGCAACACAAGCATCGTTACCAGATTGCAGGTTGATACCACGGATAAGCTGAGAAACCGGTACCTGCATGCCAGGTTTGAGGAACATCAGCGAAGAACCTCTGAACACCGGGTTACCGGTGGCCCAGGCGTCATTGCCGATGGTCACTAAATCAGATTCTTTGAATTTACCTGCTTTCATTGCCTGACCGATAACGTAGCTGGTCATCATTTTGGTCAGACTTGCAGGGTCGCGACGGACATCCGCATTTTGCTCGGCAAGCACTTTGCCGGAGTTATAGTCGATCAGGATGTAAGACTCCGCGTCGATCTGCGGTACACCCGGGATCATGGTTTTGATATTCAGGTCATCGGCATGTGCAGCAGAGATAAAGGCTGTGCAAAGAGCCGTGGTGAGCGCCAGGCGCTTCATGATACGAGCGGAAAAAATGGTATTCATGGTCTGAACTACGACATCCGTGATGGAATTTAAAATAAGTGCCCTACTATAGCAAATGCACTACCGCCAGGCATCCGACTTTCCGCGTGACTTTGTTAACGTCATTTACAGAAATTGACATTTCAGATGCCTGCCTTACGTTATTGCGCGGTGGTAATAAATGACTGTAATTGGGCTTCGGTTTGTAAACGTTGCTGTAAGGCACTGGCTTCAGCTTTGTTGGCGAATGGACCAAGCTGAATACGCCAGACCGCGCCGTTTTGGGTCACGCGACCGGGTACGCCGAACTGTTGTCCCAGTTGCTGTTGATACTGTTGCGCGCGTGCCTGATCGCTAACGGCCCCCACTTGCACCATAAAGTTACCGCTGGCGCTTTGCGAAGCGGCTTGCGGTGTCACCATTGCAGGTGTTGTTGCAGGTGCTGAGACAACGGGCTGTGGTGCAGGCGTCGGTTCGCTGCCTTCCAGTACGCCGGGCGCCAGGGTAGTCGGCGCGCCGAGGAAGCCGCTGCTGGTTACCGGCGCGCCGGTCGGATCTTCGCTTTTCAGCGTTGAGTTGCTGACCGGGAGAATATCACCCTGCGGGACAGACATAGAGTTTGTTCCGCTGCCGCCGTTTAAATCGGGCGGCGCAGGCAGGGCGTAAGTCTGTTTGGCAATGGTAGTACAAGCCATGCCTGGGCCAGAAAATGAACCATCCTGGGCGACGATAATAGGATCGATACGAACTTTTGTATTGTTCGAGGTGTTAAGACGGTCAGCTGCCGCGCGTGAAAGTGAAATCACACGGTCGTTGCCGTAGGGACCGCGATCGTTAATGCGCACCACGATCATCCGCCCATTAGCCAGGTTGGTGATTCTGGCGTAGCTGGGGATGGGGAGCGTTGGATGCGCCGCCGTCAGCTGCGTTGGATCAAATGCTTCGCCAGATGCTGTCAGATTGCTGCCAGGTTCGGCATCATAAATGGCTGCAAGGCCCGCCTGACTAAAGCGTGAAGGGTCCTGCACTATTTTGTAGCTTCTGCCGTCGCGCTGATAATCCTGATTTGCCGTCGCGTTCAGTGGTTCGAAACGTGGTTCCGCCCCGCTAATTTCAACTATAGGGCCGTTACATACCGCAGGCTGCGGCACACTTACCGTCTGTTGCTGACCATCATCGCTAGTACATGCCGCGAGCATTCCTGCCGCGATGCAGATCCCGAGCCACTGCTTACGCATTCGCACCTCTTACACGCTTTTCGACAACATTTTCCTGTGGGTGTGGATTGACATCACAATCCCAAACCCAGCCATCAGCACTATGAGCGCCGATCCTCCATAACTGACCAGCGGGAGTGGAACCCCTACAACCGGCAGAATACCGCTTACCATACCAATATTTACGAAGACATAAACGAATAATATCAGCATTAAGCCGCCAGCCATGACGCGACCAAAGGTAGTTTGTGCTCTGGCTGCAATCCACAGTCCGCGCATGATGAGCAGAATATAGAGAGCAAGCAGAATCAAAATACCCACTAATCCCAACTCTTCCGCCAGTACCGCGAAGATAAAATCGGTATGGCGTTCGGGCAGAAATTCAAGCTGTGACTGGGTACCGTGCAGCCAGCCTTTACCGCGTAATCCGCCGGAGCCAATAGCAATTTTAGACTGAATAATGTGATAGCCCGCGCCAAGTGGGTCTGATTCCGGGTCGAGTAGCATCATTACGCGCTGGCGCTGGTAATCATGCATCAGGAAGAACCACAAGATTGGGATAAATGCTGCCACCAGTACCACTGCAACGCCAATCAGGCGCCAGCTAAGTCCGGAGAGAAACAGTACAAACAGACCGGAAAGCGCAACGAGGATTGACGTTCCCAGGTCAGGCTGCGCTGCCACCAGCAACGTGGGCATAAAAATCAGCACCAGCGCGATGGCGGTATTTTTTAACGACGGCGGGCAAACGTCACGGTTGATAAAGCGAGCCACCATGAGCGGCACAGCTATTTTGGCGATTTCCGAGGGCTGGAAACGAACGATACCGAGATCCAGCCAACGTTGAGCGCCTTTGGAGATGGCCCCAAAGGCATCTACCGCTACCAGCAAAATAATACAGATAATATAGAGATAGGGCGCCCAGCCTTCATAAACGCGCGGCGGAATTTGAGCCATCACCACCATAATGACCAGCCCCATCGCGATCTGGCCGATTTTACGCTCCATCATGCCGATGTCCTGGCCGCTGGCGCTCCAGATTACCAGGGCGCTGTAGACCAGTAATGCCAGTAAGATCAGTAGCATTGTGGGATCAAGATGGACTTTATCCCAGAATGTTTTTTTATTCGGATTATCCGTCATGATTAATGGTCCTCCGCAGCAGTAACCGCCGGGTTTTCTGCAGGCAGATCGGTGTTGTTGTCACCAAGCATAATATGGTCGAGGATCTGGCGCATCAGCGTACCGACCGCCGGGCCAGCCCCGCCGTTTTCCAGAATCATAGCGACAGCGACTTGCGGATTGTTATACGGCGCAAACGCGGTCATCAGTTTGTGGTCGCGCAGACGCTCGGCAATTTTGTGCGCATTATAGGTTTCGTTCGCCTTCAGGCCGAAGACCTGCGCGGTACCGGATTTCGCCGCAATTTTGTAGGGCGCGCTGGCAAAGTATTTATGTGCCGTACCGTTAGGACGGTTAGCAACACCAAACATGCCGTCTTTCGCCAGTTCCCAGTAACCAGAATGAATATCGCCTACCGGCGGTTCATGCGGCTGTACCCACGGCACTTGTTTGCCATTTTCGGCGGTGCTCATCAGCAAATGCGGAACCTTCACAATACCGTCGTTAATCAGGATCATCAGTGCTTTGTTCATCTGGATAGGGGTCGCTGTCCAGTACCCCTGACCGATACCGACCGGAATGGTGTCACCCTGATACCACGGTTTTTTAAAGCGTTTCTGTTTCCATTCGCGGGTCGGCATATTACCTGAACGTTCTTCCGACAGGTCGATACCGGTGTAATGACCGTAGCCAAATTTACCCATCCATTCAGAAAGGCGGTCGATGCCCATATCGTAGGCAACCTGATAGAAGAAGGTATCTGCTGACTCTTCCAGTGATTTAGTGACATTCAGGCGACCGTGGCCCCATTTTTTCCAGTCACGATAACGCTTTTCAGATCCCGGCAACTGCCACCATCCAGGATCAAACAGGCTGGTATTACGGGTGATCACCCCTGCACTTAATGCCGAAACCGCCACATAAGGTTTAACCGTCGACGCTGGCGGATAAACCCCCTGCGTGGCACGGTTCACCAGTGGTGTGTTCGGGTCGTTCAGCAACGCGGAATAATCTTTGCTGGAGATACCGTCAACAAACAGGTTAGGGTCGTAACTTGGTGTGGAAACCAGCGCCAGCACGCCACCTGTACGCGGATCGGTGACCACAACAGCGGCACGACTGCCCGCCAGCAGTGTTTCAATGTACTGCTGGAGCTTGAGATCAATCGTCAGGTAAATATCATGCCCGGCCTGCGGCGATACTTCTTTTAACTGGCGGATGACGCGACCGCGGTTGTTAACTTCAACTTCTTCATAACCCGTCTGGCCGTGCAGAACATCTTCGTAGTAACGTTCAATCCCCAGCTTGCCGATATCATGTGTTGCGGCATAGTTGGCCAGTTTGCCGTCATTATTCAGTCGCTCGACGTCTTTATCGTTAATTTTCGAGACATAACCGATAACGTGGGTCAGCGCTGAGCCATAGGGATAGTAACGACGTTTATAGCCTTTAACTTCCACACCAGGAAAACGGTACTGGTTAACGGCGAAACGCGCCACCTGAACTTCAGTCAGGTTGGTTTTCACCGGAATAGAGGTAAAACGGTGCGAACGTGCACGCTCCTTTCGAAACGCGGCAATATCGTCATCGGTCAGGTCAACCACGCTGCGCAGGGCGTCCAGAGTCTGCTGCACGTTATCGACTTTCTCCGGCATCATCTCTATCTGATAGATAGTTCGGTTGAGTGCCAGAGGGATACCGTTACGGTCGTAGATAATGCCGCGGCTGGGGGCGATAGGCACCAGCTTAATGCGGTTTTCATTAGAACGGGTCTGGTAATCGGTAAAGCGAACAATTTGTAGATTATACAAGTTGGCGATGAGCACGCCGGTTAGCAGCAAAATCCCCAAAAAGGCGACCAGCGCCCGGCGCACAAACAGCGCGGACTCTGCCGAATAGTCGCGAAAAGAGTTCTGTAATTTCATCCGCTGCGTTTTCTACTTAAGGCTACCATATCACTCACGGTGATAAGGATGGTTGGTGGTAATGCTCCACGCCCGGTACAGACTCTCTGCGACCAGTACGCGAACCAGCGGATGGGGGAGGGTAAGCGCCGAAAGTGACCAGCTTTGTTCTGCCGCCGCTTTACAGGCAGGCGATAACCCTTCCGGCCCGCCAATCAGCAAGCTGACATCGCGGCCATCCAGCTTCCAGCGTTCCAGTTCAGCGGCTAACTGCGGCGTGTCCCAGGGCTTGCCTGGGATATCAAGGGTGACAATGCGGTTTTTACCTGCGGCAGCCAGCATTTGTTCACCCTCTTTGTCGAGTATGCGCTTGATATCCGCGTTCTTGCCGCGTTTTCCCGCCGGAATTTCAATCAGTTCAAAAGGCATATCTTTCGGAAAACGACGCAGGTACTCGGTAAAACCGGTTTGTACCCAGTCCGGCATTTTCGTTCCCACGGCGACAAGTTGCAGCTTCACGCATTAACTCCAGAGTTTTTCCAGCTCATACAGGCGACGGCTCTCTTCCTGCATAACATGGACAATCACATCACCTAGATCGACCACAATCCAGTCGGCGCCGTTTTCACCTTCAACGCCGAGGGGCAATAAACCCGCAGCGCGAGATTCCTGAACCACGTGGTCAGCAATGGACATAACATGGCGGCTGGATGTACCCGTACAGATGATCATACAGTCGGTGATACTGGATTTGCCCTGAACGTCTAAGGCGATGATGTCCTGACCTTTGAGGTCATCAATTTTGTCGATAACAAAATCCTGGAGTGCTTTACCCTGCAAGTTTTCCCCCTGGGTGAAATAAAAAAGATAAAAATGGTCTGTCAGTATACCTGAAGCAGAGGCGATTTCGGGACAAATGTCAGCAAATCGGCTCTTGAAAGTGGGCTATCATCCCACCCCGCGTCACAGATTGCATCGCCATTTTTGTAAAACAATTTCTACAAAGTCGTGTATGGCGGAAAAGTCAGGTTGCGGAGAATATCAGCCTGCCCGGGCCTGTCAATGTCCGTTGCGGCTTACCTGTAAAAAAACAGAAAAGTCATGCTTCTTCGCACCAGATGGCACGGCTATTGAGGACGCGTAGTGTTGCGAACTCGTCATTGATATCAATGGCGCTCCAGCAGCCCTGGTCTACACGAAAATGCCACATTGCCTCGGGAGGCATGCCGATTAAGCGGGCAATCAACAGGCTCAACACACCCTGGTGGCTAACGATTAATATGTTTTTGTGCTGCTGATACTCACCAAGTCCGGCAATAAACCTTTCTATCCGCTGTGAAAATGCCTGAAAGCCTTCACCGCGAGTAGGGACGGTATGCTGCCAGTCATTGCACCAGGCACTATAGTTTTCGGCATCTTCTTGCATCAGCTCGCGATGATGCCGCATTTCCCAGTCACCAAAAAACATTTCGTTGAGTTCAGGGATGATTTGCATGGGGAGTTGACGGGCATCAAGAACCAGGCGCGCGGTGTGCTGCGCCCGTTCCAGTTCACTGCATAAAACCTTATCGAAGGGAACATCACGTAGCAGTGTATGCAAGCTTTTCGCCTGCGCGATACCGCGCTCCGTAAGTGGTGTAGGCGCATGACCGCTGTATAACCCGTCGACATTCGCTTGCGTTTCACCGTGACGAATTAACCACAGTCGCATCATTCCCTCCGTGACGGCAGATATCAGCGATACAAGCCTTGTTGGTTAATGTAAGTCAGTACCGATTCTGGTAACAATTCCTCACAAGATTCGCCGTTTTGCAAACGTTCGCGGATGATTGTCGCCGAGATGTTGAACCACGGCGTTTCGGCGAGATAAATTTTACCAGCAGGCTGAAGATGCAGATCTTCCGGATTATGCGTCAAATGATCTTCCAGCCACTGCTGGTACTGCGGTTGTGCCATTTCCAGCGGATAACCTGGACGTCGACAGACTATCAAATGTGCATTGTCGAGAATCGTTTCGTATTCATACCAGGTCGGAAAGTTCAGCAGCGAGTCCTGACCGATAATAAACGCCAGCGGCACATCTGGGCCTTGCTCCTGTCGCCACTCTTTTAACGTCTGCGACGTGTAAGAGGGGGCATTACGCTTTAACTCGCGTTCATCAAGGGTAAACAGCGACTTGTCGGCAATCGCCAGTTCAAGCATGTGTTTTCGCTGCACGCTGTTCGCTTCAGGCTGGGGGCGATGCGGAGGAACGTTGTTAGGGATAATCGTTACCCGCGTCAGGCCAATCAGATTCGCCAGCGTTTCCACGGGTTTTAGATGGCCATAATGCACCGGGTCGAAGGTGCCGCCAAACAGAGCTTGTAAAGATTTCATATCAACCGTCGATAAATACGTCTGCCAGTGGTTTATGACACAAAAGAAGAGATAATCCCTCCAGTTCTGCCCACACGGACTGACCGTAATCTTGTTTGAGAGTAAGTTCCGTTCGTGTCAGGAGTTGTACAGCCTGACGTAACTGTGGCTGACTCAGGCGATTTAACGCTTCGCTAATCATGTTACGACGGTTCTGCCATACCCGATGCTTGTCAAACAGCGTACGCAGTGGAGTATAAGCAGACTGACGCTTCAGATTAACCAGCAGCAACAGTTCACGTTGCAAAGTGCGCAACAAAATCACCGGTTCACTGCCTTCCAGGCGCAGCTGCTGCAGAATATGCAATGCGCGCTTGCTTTTGCCGCTCAACAAAGCGTCAACCCAATGAAAAGGGGTGAAATGTGCGGCATCATTCACCGCTTGCTCAACGCGCGGCAGTGTCAGTTTGCCGTCGGGCCAGAGTAGCGATAAACGCTCCAGTGCCTGTGCCAGCGCCAGCAGGTTTCCTTCATAACAGTAGCAGAGCACCTGATTCGCCGCGTCATCCAGTTCTAAATTGAGCTGTTTTGCTCGCGCGGCAACCCAGCGAGGAAGCTGGGCCTGTTCTGGGGTCTGGCAAGTAACCTGCACGCTACGGTTTGCAAGCGCGGTAAACCAGGCGGCATTTTCCTGCGCTTTGCTCAATTTATTACCGCGGACGATCAACAGCAGATCGTCATGCAGCAATCCGGTGAGCGTGAGGAGTTGTTCATTGATCGCCGCATTCGGTCCGTTTTCTGGTAACAACAGCAATAGCGTTTGTCGACTGGCAAACAGGCTCATTGCCTGGCATAGCGAAAATATTGCGTTCCAGTCCGTGTTGGGATCAATGGAAAAAGTGTGGTGTTCTTCGAATCCTTGTGCCGCAGCTACCTGACGAATGGCGTCCTGGCTTTCTTGCAACAACAGGGGATCGTTACCAAGTAAAAGATAGGCCGCGCGCAGCCCTTCAGTGAGCTGCGCGCGGAGCTGTTCCGGGTACAACCGAATCATCAGTTACCCAGCGTGGTGGAGACGCGTGCAGGCGTTGCTGTGGTATCCGTTGTTGTCGACGTTTCTTCGTCGGAACGGACGTCCGCAGCGCGAATGCTTGGCAGCTTACGAATAAGCTGTTCGGCGGCACGGTCGTACATCTCTTTAATGATCATGTCCTGCTCGTTATCTTTCGCTAACGCCATTTGCGGGTTATCGAAGAACGAACGGAAGACTTTGGCGCTAATCGGGTAGATATCTCGCCCAGGAATCAATACCGACGCGCTAACAGTCATCACCATCTGATATTCCGCAGTTTGACCATTACGGAAAACCGACGCGGTATCCTGTGAGATTGATACAGCGCCCAGACGCAGGGATGGAACATCCTTACGCGTGGTTTCTTTATCGAGCAACTCGACACCGTTCAGACGTAACTGGTTACGCACTGCACGGCTTAACGGCCCGTTCGGGTCACCGGAATCCAGGATCATAACCTTCATAGTGGAAGGGACCTGCGTGGTATCACGCAGATGCCAGCCACACCCGGCGGTGATTAACACCGCCAGAGATAACAACAATGTTGCCAGATATCGCACGCTTCCTCCCGCGCTTAGCCAACGACCAGATTGAGGAGTTTACCCGGTACGTAAATCACTTTACGCACGGTAACGCCATCAAGATATTTTGCTACCAGATGTTCCTGGCCAGCACGTTCGCGAACCTGTTCTTCCGTTGCATCCACCGGAACGGTGATTTTGGCACGGACTTTACCGTTAACCTGAATAACGACCAGCGTGGAGTCTTCCACCATCGCTTTTTCATCAGCAACCGGCCACGGCGCGTTGTCGATATCGCCTTCGCCTTTCAGTTCCTGCCACAGCGTGAAACAGATGTGTGGGGTGAACGGGTTAAGCATACGAACTACCGCCAGCAGCGCTTCCTGCATCAGGGCGCGATCCTGCTCGCCATCGGTCGGTGCTTTCGCCAGTTTGTTCATCAGCTCCATAATCGCCGCAATTGCGGTGTTGAAGGTCTGACGACGGCCGATATCATCGGTCACTTTAGCGATTGTTTTATGCACATCGCGACGCAGCGCTTTCTGATCTTCAGTCAGTGCATCGACGTTCAGTGCCGCAACATCGCCTTTCGTAGTATGCTCGTACACCAGTTTCCAGACACGTTTCAGGAAGCGGTTAGCCCCTTCCACGCCGGACTCCTGCCATTCAAGAGTCATATCCGCCGGAGAAGCGAACATCATAAACAGACGAACGGTGTCCGCGCCGTAACGTTCAACCATCACCTGCGGGTCGATACCGTTGTTCTTCGACTTGGACATTTTGCTCATGCCGGTATAAACCAGCTCATGGCCTGCCGCGTCTTTCGCTTTCACGATACGGCCTTTCTCGTCACGTTCAACGATAGCATCAACCGGGGAGACCCAGTTACGTTCGCCGTTTTCGCCAACATAGTAGAAGGCATCTGCCAGCACCATACCCTGACACAGCAACTGTTTCGCTGGTTCGTCAGAGTTCACCATGCCTGCATCACGCATCAGTTTGTGGAAGAAGCGGAAGTAGAGCAGGTGCATGATGGCGTGTTCGATACCACCAATGTAGATATCCACCGGCAGCCAGTAGTTAGCCGCTTCGGAATCCAGCATACCTTCTTTGTACTCCGGGCAAGTGTAGCGCGCATAGTACCAGGAGGACTCCATAAAGGTGTCGAAAGTGTCGGTTTCACGCAGCGCTGGCATACCGTTAACGGTGGTTTTCGCCCACTCAGGATCTGCTTTAATCGGGCTGGTAATGCCGTCCATCACCACATCTTCCGGCAGGATCACCGGCAGTTGGTCGTCCGGGGTCGGCATCACAGTGCCGTCTTCCAGCGTCACCATCGGAATCGGTGCGCCCCAGTAACGCTGACGGGAAACACCCCAGTCGCGCAGGCGGTAGTTCACTTTACGCTCGCCAACGCCCATCGCAGTCAGTTTATCGGCGATGGCGTTGAAGGCCGCTTCATGGTCAAGACCGTTGAACTCGCCAGAGTTGAACAGCACGCCTTTTTCAGTCAGTGCCTGCTGAGAAAGATCGGGTTCAGAACCATCAGCCGCCAGGATAACCGGTTTGATGTTCAGGCCGTATTTAGAGGCAAACTCGTAGTCGCGCTGGTCGTGACCCGGAACCGCCATGACTGCGCCCGTGCCGTACTCCATCAATACGAAGTTTGCTGCCCAAACAGGAATTTCTTCGCCCGTTAATGGGTGAACAGCTTTAAAGCCAGTATCGACGCCTTTTTTCTCCATCGTCGCCATTTCAGCTTCGGCAACTTTGGTGTTACGGCATTCGTCAATAAAGGCCGCCAGTTCTGGATTATTTTCCGCCGCTTTCTGCGCCAGCGGATGACCTGCCGCTACCGCCAGATAGGTACAACCCATAAAGGTGTCCGGGCGAGTAGTATAAACAGTCAGCGTGTTGTCATAGTCGTTAACGTTGAAGGTGATTTCTACGCCTTCGGAACGACCGATCCAGTTACGCTGCATAGTTTTAACGGTGTCTGGCCAGTGATCGAGTTTATCCAGATCGTTGAGCAGCTCGTCAGCGTAAGCGGTGATTTTGATAAACCACTGCGGGATCTCTTTACGCTCAACTTTGGTATCGCAGCGCCAGCAGCAGCCGTCGATAACCTGTTCGTTCGCCAGTACGGTCTGGTCGTTCGGGCACCAGTTGACCGCAGAGGTTTTCTTATACACCAGGCCTTTTTTATACAGCTCGGTGAAGAATTTCTGTTCCCAACGGTAGTATTCCGGCGTGCAGGTTGCCAGCTCGCGGCTCCAGTCATAACCAAAGCCCAGCATTTTGAGCTGGTTTTTCATGTACGCGATGTTGTCGTACGTCCACGGTGCTGGCGCGGTGTTGTTTTTTACCGCCGCGCCTTCCGCAGGCAGACCAAACGCGTCCCAGCCGATCGGCTGCAGAACGTTTTTGCCCAGCATGCGCTGGTAACGGGCGATCACGTCACCGATGGTGTAGTTACGTACGTGGCCCATGTGTAGTCGACCAGAAGGATAGGGAAGCATAGACAGGCAGTAATACTTCTCTTTGCTCTCGTCTTCGGTTACTTCAAATGTGCGCTTCTCATCCCAATGAAGCTGTACTTTGGATTCTATCTCTTCCGGGCGGTATTGCTCTTGCATGGCAGCCAGTGGTCCTGTTTTCATTACGGCTACAAAAGTAGCGTTAGAGGTGGTTTTTCAGATCCGCATAGCATAGCCCAAACGTCCGCGTCAAAACAGCCTTTCGCGCACTCGACGTTGAAATCGCACAGCGGTAATCCTTGCACGAATTTACACACTCTGTGGGCAGTCTTGCAAAGTTGAGCGTAAATAACGTCTATTATTATAGCCAGTTAACGACACGGGAGATGAAATGATGAACAAGGTTGCTCAATATTACCGTGAACTGGTGGCGTCATTAAGCGAGCGACTGCGTAATGGCGAACGCGATATCGATGCACTGGTAGAACAGGCGCGTGAGCGTGTAATAAAAACAGGGGAGTTAACGCGGACCGAGGTCGATGAACTGACTCGGGCCGTCAGACGTGACCTGGAAGAGTTCGCCATGAGTTATGAAGAGAGCCTGAAGGAAGAATCCGACAGCGTTTTTATGCGGGTGATTAAAGAAAGCCTCTGGCAGGAGCTGGCGGACATCACCGATAAAACGCAGCTTGAATGGCGTGAAGTTTTCCAGGATCTCAATCATCACGGGGTTTATCACAGCGGAGAAGTGGTAGGGCTTGGGAATCTGGTCTGCGAGAAATGTCACTTCCATCTCCCCATCTACACGCCGGAAGTGCTGACGCTATGCCCGAAATGTGGTCATGATCAGTTCCAGAGACGCCCGTTCGAGCCGTAATAGTTTGATTTCGCACACCAATAAAGAGAATTTGGGCCGAATGAAATTCCCCGGCCCTTGTTTTTATCTCTACAGTAAATCTTCAATCTCACGGATTTCTTGACTGACATCTCTGGTACCGGATGACTGAACTTTACGATACAGGTCGAGAGCCTGTCGGAGATCGACAGGTCTTCCTTCTCCGTAGTGATACATAATGGCCAGGTTATACCAGGCAGTGGCGTCATTGCATTCAGCGGCTTTCGTAAACCATTCAAAGGCGGCCTGATAATCTTTCTCAACGCCTTGCCCATGTTTATACATATAGCCGATGTTAACGTAAGCGCCGATGCTTCCCTGAGCGGCAGCCTTCAGATACCAGTACATCGCTTGTTTATAGTCCTGGTCCACTCCTTCGCCCAAATCATAATCCCACGCTATTTGAAATTGGGCGTGCTGATTACCTTGCAGGGCGCTTTTCAAATACCAGAATGCGGCGAGAGTCTTGTTTTGGGGAACACCTGTACCTTTTTCATAAAGGTCAGCAAGGTTATCCTGTGCGGGATTATGCCCCTGGAGCGCGGCTTGTTTGTACCAAAAGAAAGCCTGTTCATAGTCTTGCGTCACCCCAGTGCCATTTTGGTACATTAACCCCAGATTATTTTGTGCATATTTCAAACCCTGCTCTGCTGCCTTCCGATACCACTCAACCGCATCTTCATAGTTAGGCGGTGCCGCTTCGTCGAGTATGCAACCCAGCAAATTGGCTGCTAATGCCTGTTCTTGCAAGGCGGCTTTCTTCAACCAGAAGATAGCTTGCGCATTATCTTTATAGCGGCTTTTATTCTCGTTATATTTTCGACCTAAAGAATATTGTGCTTCACAATGTCCTTGTTCAGCGGCAAGTTTGAGCCAGTAAAAGGCCTTTTCGTCGTCCGGAGAGTCAATTGCACTATCGCGATTGTAATAAAATCCAACAATATATTGAGCCTCACTATCGCCATGTTCAGCACGTTCGATAATCTCATCTATTGATAAATTATCGCAGCAACTTGACGTAAAAATCATTATCATTTCCTTATGGTTGCAGATAAGGCATATTATATTTTTATATGTTCTATTTTGCGTAAGCCTTATTTTATGCGTATTATGCTGCGTCAGAAAAGTATAAATAAATGAGCCTCGCGATGTAGTTAATATTCATTGAGTGAATATTTAAGGATGAATTATATGGACATGGAGTCGCAAAAAATATTGTTTGCACTTTCCACTCCGATGGAAATACGCAATGAATGCTGTTTACCTTCGCATTCATCTCCCAAAATGTATTTAGGTACACGCTTTTTTGACCTTTCTTCTTCCTGGGGAATTGATGGCCGTGATGACCTGCTGCGCACAATTCACCGAATGATCGATAACGGTCATGCTGCACGGTTGGCTGGGTTTTATCACCGCTGGTTTCGTTATTCGCCATGTGAATGGCGTGGCTATCTTGCTGAATTAAATGAGCAAGGTCAGACTTATGCGCAATTTGTCGCCAGCACCGCCGAATGCTGTGGCGAAGGGGGAATCAAAGCCTGGGATTATGTCCGGATGGGTTTTTTAAGCCGAATGGGCGTACTTAATAACTGGTTGAGTGAAGAAGAAAGTCTATGGATCCAGTCGCGCATTCATTTACGGGCGCTACGTTATTATAGTAACTGGCGGCAATACTTTGCCGGTTATACCTTTGGTCGACATTATTGGCAGTCTCCCGAGGATGATAATCTGCCTTTATTACGTGAATTCTTAGCGCGTAAAGAATACGACGATTCCGGCAATGATATGTTTTATCAATTAGTTGCCAGTGACGATGCATATTACGCGACCTTACCCTGGCAACATCTGGCTGACTACCCTTCATGCCCGGAAACGCTTAAGGATATGAGCGACCTATGAAAAATTGCTGGAAGATCCTTGAAATAGAGGAAACGACTGACGTCGATATTATCCGTCGCGCTTATCTGGCGCTGTTACCGTCCTTTCATCCAGAAACCGATCCACAGGGCTTTAAACAACTGCGTCAGGCGTATGAAGACGCGCTACGGATTGCGCAGTCGCCTGCTAAATCTGTTTGGCAAGCAGAAGAACATGAAGTTGCAGAACATGAAATTCTGCTCGCCTTTCGTGCGTTACTTGCCTCTGATAGCGAACGTTTTCTGCCCTCAGCCTGGCAGCGATTCATTCAGCAATTAAATTATTGCTCGATGGAAGAGATTGATGAATTACGCTGGTTGTTGTGCGCGATAGCTATGAACACTGCCCATTTATCCTTCGAGTGCGTGGTGTTATTAGCAGAAAGATTGCGGTGGTTGCAGGAGGAAAACACCGGGGAAATAGACGAAGAAGAACTGGAATCCTTTTTATATGCCATTGCGAAGGGGAATATTTTTAACTTCCAGACCATCCTGCATCTGTCCGTTGCCGTGCAAAATGACACCATTGATTTTTATCAAATGTTCGCTCGGATTTGGTCATCGCATCCAGAATGGCTGACACTGTATTTAGCGCAACATCGCGCAGTGATTATCCCCGATGATGCAAAACTGCACAGAAATTTACTGTGCTGGTATACCTCAAGCCGCGTGGGAATACCCGAACTCCTGGATTACGCTCGGTCGTGGCGGGAAGCTGAACCTGATAATGAAGATGCGCGTTATTATGAATACGCGCAACGCGTCTATTGTGGGGAAGGCGAAAACCTGCTGGCAGAACTTTGTGATTACTGGCGCGAGTCTCCCTCTACCCAGGCGGATGCTTTAATGTTGCAATGGTGCCGTCAGCATCGGGTCGATTATTACCCGTTAGTGGTTATGATGATTGAAGCACGTGAACTGGTTAACGATCAGGGAAAACCGCTACTTTATGTCCCCGGCGACAGCGCCCGTACGCGCTTTCAATTATACGAAATACTCAGCCATGAAAAACTCTCTGCGCTGGGGCGTTCTCTGGTCGAGATGGTTTTGCACAAAGGGCGTAAGCCGCGAATCTCACTCACGCGTGATACAGAGCATCCCTTATGGCCATTATATTTAGTTGCTAAACAATTAGTGCTGGCGAACCAGCCTACAGAAGAATCATTAATGCCGATCGTCGCTCGTCTTGATGCAGAAGATCGTTGCCCACTGGAAGCATTAATTATTCGTCGATTATTAATTCAGTCGGCGAATTTTACCGAGAAGCAAACCGTCGAACCGGAGCCGCAACCGCAGCCAATGCCTGTTGATGATGGTGGGCCGGGCTGTCTGGGCATCATTAAAATTATTTTCTATATTTTTATTTTTGCTGGTTTGATAGGGAAAATACTCCATCTCTTCGGGTGACAGTCGACGTTAATGTGCGGGAAGCCCGGCAAGCAATCTTTCCGCATTTTTGTAATGTTGTTTGGCGGCCAGTTTTAACCATTTTTGAGATTCATAATGGTTAACATTAACACCTGAGCCATTTCTGTAGATCAAACCCAAAGTATATTGAGCATGAGCATACCCTTGTTCAGCTGCTTCCTTATACCAGAGAATTGCTTTACGGGTATCTGGTTTGACTCCCAGACCTTTCAGGTAGATCCACCCCAGTTTGCTTTGTGCGCGCGGATTTTCCTGTTCTGCTGATTGCTCATACCAGTATCTCGCCTGTGTATAATCCAGTGGTTTACCGTCGCTACCATGAAGATAAAATTCGCCAAGGCGATATTGCGACGTTGAGTGACCATGAATCGCGGAAAGCTCCGTTGCTGCCGTGGTAAACGGAAGACTGCCTGGTGATCTTAAATAATCAAAGACATAATTCGCCATAGCTTTATCGCGCAAGGTCGTTTTCTTAGGTTGGCTAATACAAGTGATAGCCGCAACTATAAATATTGCGAATATAAAATATATTTTTTTGTTCATTTATCAATGCTTCGATTTTCTTTTTATTTTGAAAGCGTCAAGTTTATACTCATCATTAATAAAAAAGTAGTCAGTTAATGTACTTAAAGGATTGTTAATATATGGATAAGGAAGAACAACGCCTTCTATTTGCGCTTTCTACGCCAATGGAGATTCTTAATAAGGGATGCAAGCCTGCACATGACTCGCCAAAAATGTATACCGGAGTAAAAGAATTTGATCTGTCATCATCCTGGGGAATAAATAATCGTGATGATTTAATTCAGACTATTTACCAAATGACCGATGATGGTCACGCAAATGATTTAGCCGGGTTATATCTGGCATGGCATCGCTCTTCACCTGAAGAGTGGAAAGCATTAATAGCTGGTGGCTCTGACAGAGGGCTGATTTATACCCAATTTGTTGCACAAACCGCTATGTGCTGCGGGGAAGGGGGAATCAAAGCCTGGGATTATGTTCGAATGGGGTTTCTGTCACGGGTCGGTGTGCTCAACAAGTGGCTGACGGAAGACGAGAGTTTATGGCTGCAATCGCGTGTCTATGAACGAGCACACCATTACTATCACAGTTGGATGCACTATTTTTCCGCCTATTCGTTAGGACGTCTCTACTGGCAATCCGCTCAGTGCGAAGACAACGCTTCGCTACGCGAGGCGCTGACCTTGTACAAATACGATAGCGCCGGGAGTCGGATGTTCGAAGAGCTGGCAGCGGGAAGCGATCGTTTCTATGCCACGCTTCCCTGGCAGCCATTAACTGCCCAGCCTGAATGCCCGGCAACGCTTAAGGATGTGAGCGACCTATGAAAACATGTTGGCAAATCCTCGAAATCGAAAGCACAACACAAGTTGATATTATCCGTCAGGCTTATCTTGCTCGTTTACCGTTGTACCATCCAGAAACCGATCCGCAGGGGTTTAAAGCGTTACGCCAGGCCTATGAAGAGGCGCTGCGACTTGCGGTCAATCCAGACGAAAAAAATGCTGATAACGAGAAAGATCTTGCAGAAGAGCACGAAGCACTGAAAGCGTTCAGAACCTTACTGGCTTCGGAAAGTGATCGTTTTCAGCCCTCCGCCTGGCAGAAATTTATTCAGCAATTAAATACCTGGAACATGGAGGATGTCGAACAATTACGCTGGCCGCTGTGTGCAATCGCTATGAAGGCGCGATATCTTTCATTGAATTGTGCATCTTTGTTGGCAGAGCGTTTGAACTGGCATTCGTTTAGTGACAGCGAAGGAATGGATGAAGAAGAGCGGGAGGCTTTTCTTGAGGACATTCAGGCTGGGGATTGTTTCGATTTCCTTAGCCTTCTGGAATATCCCGTCGCGTTACAGAACCAGACTGTTGATTATTACTTCGCGCTGGAACGTTGCTGCCGTTACCATCCTGACTATGTCACTGCATTTTTGGCGATGGCAGGTCCATGGTTAATTCCTGATGATGCGAAGTTGCATCGCAAATTGTTGCGCTGGTATAGCTCGGTGCAAACAGGTATGGCGGAACTCATTCCTGTTGCCCAACAGTGGCAAACGGAAGAACCAGAAAGCGGAGATGCCCGATATTACTCGTGTGCACAACGGTTGTACTGCGGTGAGGGGGAAAGTCTGCTTGCCGATCTCTGCGCATACTGGGAGAGTTACCCATCTACACAAGCGGATTATTTGTTGTTGCAGTGGAGCAAGCGTCATTGCCCGGATTACTTCGCGTTATTAGCGATGGTTATCGAAGCGCGAAGCATGATTGATGCACAAGGTAAGCCGCTGAAATATGTCCCTGGCGAGAGCGCCTGGACGCGGCTGTTATGGGCGGAAATTTTACATAGCGGAAAATTATCGCCGTTAGGTCAATCGTTTATCGAGTCGTTATTCTTCAAACGCAAAGCATGGGCGTGGTGGAAATCGAGAGTCGGTAGCGAGACAGGGCAAGATTCACCGTTACTGGATCTGTATCGGGTAGCGGAACAGGTAGTACTGGAAGCGTTTCCGAAACAAGAGATGCTGGCCCGTCTTAATACAAGGCTGGAAGGCGGAGACGCTCATCCATTAGAGGCCATTATCACCCGGATGCTGTTGACAAAAGTGAAACTCGAGCCGGAGGATGAAGATGTCGATGAGCCTATACCTGAAAATCATGAAGAGAAAAATGATGAGGATGAAAAACCACAGAGCATTACCAGCATTATTAAAATCGGCTTAACGGTGCTGGTGATAGGTTATGCTCTCGGCAAAATCGCGATGTTGCTCAGTTAGATGTGATGCTGACGCATCTTATCCGATCTACGAGTAGGCCGGATGCAGCGTTTACGCCGCATCCGGCAGTCGTGTTTATGGGAGCTCAATGGCTAAATAATCGCTCGCCCGCCGCCTAACCTCATCGACGCGGGCCATATCGTTTGACTGCAACGCCTCATCAAAATCGGTGATCACCCGGCCAATCTCTTCTCGCTCTTCACCCAGCGCACGCGCCCACAACTCTTCCAGTTTGGCTTTAAAGGTACGGTTAATGAGCATATCGCGCGGATAAATTTTCAATGCGGATAACCGCGCCCGACTCTCTTCAATCTGCTGAGCGCTCAATGTTACCGGACTGTGATTAATGACTCTGGACTTAACGCTGCCGTCTTCCAGAAGCACGTCAACTTCAAGCAACCCGTTGATATCATAACTAAAGCGAATATCAATCGACTGATAAGCCCCGGTTTTCTTCAACGGCACATCGAATGACTCCACCAGAATGTTATTTTTAACTTTGTGGTTTTCTCCCTGATAGACGTTAACCGTAATTGAATCCTGTTCCGGGTGCATGGTTGAGTAAGTTTCTACACGCGATACAGGCACAGTGGTGTTTCGTTCAATAATTGGCGAGAAAATGCCGGAAACGCCCTGGCGGTTAACTTCAACGCCCAACGAGTAGGGGCAAATATCGGTGAGGATCACTTCTTCAATATCTTCGCTGCGTAAGCGGCAGGCGGCCTGGATCGCTGCGCCCAGCGCGACAATGGTGCTCGGGTCGTAACTTTGATACGGTAGTTTGCCAAACAGACGCACGGCGATTCGCTGCACCAGCGGCATTTGCGACGCACCGCCGACCAGTACCAGGCTGTCGATTTGACTCGGTTTCAGACGTGCATCGCGCAACGCCTGTTCAATCGGCACACGCAAGCGGTTGAGTAGCGGCAACCACAAATCTTCCAGTTCGTTCTCGTAAAATTCGCATTCACGTGTTTCTTCCTGGTACTGCCAGCGAATGTGCATTGGCGATTGATTGCTACATTTTGTCGCTTCCACGCAGGCGTATAAGGCTGCCAGTTCGCTCTCGTTAAGCGTGGTTTTGGCAACTTCCGTGCGTCTTAAAACTTCATCGACCAGCATATGAGTAAAATCTTCGCCACCAAGAAAGTTATCACCCGCGGAGGCGTGCACTTCAATCACCGGCGTAGCGTATTCAAGCACCGTGACGTCAAACGTGCCGCCACCGAGATCAAAAACCAGCGAGCGGGTATTTTGCTGCGTATGCAGGCCATACGCCATCGCGGCTGCCGTTGGCTCATTAATCAGGCGCACTGCATTTAGCCCGGCTAACTCTGCTGCTAAACGGGTATGCTTGCGTTGTTCATCACTGAAATAAGCAGGAACAGAGATCACCACATCTTTAATCGGTTGTTGCAGAAATTCTTCAGCATCTTCTTTTAATGAACGCAATACCAAAGAGGACAATTCCGGTGCATTAAATGTGTCACCGCCTAAACGCCAGTTGGTATTACTGCCCATCGCGCGTTTAAATAACGCTGCGGTTTTATCAGGATGCGATGTGCGCCTGGACACTGCCGGTTTACCGACCAGAATATGGTTATTTTCATCCATGCTAATTATGGATGGTGTTAAATATTCACCGAATTTATTTGGAATTAATTGTGCGGCACCGTCTTTCCAGACAGCAATTAAACTATTGGTAGTACCGAGATCGATACCAATGGCGAGTTCTGCATTATCCATTGCATTTATATCTTGAAAGAAAAAGAGATAACCAGATTAAGACCACCCTGGTAAAACGTGGTGATCTTAATCAATAAGGAGTATTAAGCGTAAAATTTCAGACGTTCAGCCAGTAAATCAACAAAGCCCTGACGATCAACATCGACCATTACAGTGGCATTCGGTTTATTACCGGTCAGATAGTAATAATCAACAACTGTCATCCCCTGGGTATATTTCCCCTGTGTTTCAACGCCGACCCAGCGCTCCACGGTGGTAAACAACTCGGGTTTCAATAGCCAGGCAATGGTGCACGGATCGTGCAGCGGCGCGCCGACAAAGCCCCATTTTTCGTCTTTATGATATTCGAGGAAGAAATCCAGCAGTTCGGCAACAATGGTTGAAATCGGGTTACCAATCGCGCGGAAACGCTCGGTGTCTTCAACGTGGATTTGTGCTTTGTGAGTGACATCCAGACCGGCCATCACCACCGGGATCCCTGACTGGAAGACAATCTCTGCTGCTTCCGGGTCCACGTAAATATTAAACTCGGCGGCTGGCGTCCAGTTACCAAGCCCCATTGCACCACCCATAATCACGATACGGGCGATTTTGCTGTGCAGTTCCGGATGGCTATTGAGCAGCAAGGCGACGTTAGTTTGCGGTCCGGTAGAAACAATGGTGACAGGTTCCGTACTTTCACGCAGCGTTTTCGCCATCAGCTCTACCGCCGTACAGTTTTGCGGTGCAAACGTCGGTTCCGGTAATGCCGGACCATCCAGACCGCTTTCGCCGTGCACATTGTCCGCGATAATCAACTCACGCATTAACGGTTTCACCGCGCCGCCTGCTACCGGAATATCGGTGCGATTAAGCAAGGTCAGCATACGCAGAACATTGCGTAATGTTTTATCGGGTGTCTGGTTTCCGGCGGAAGATGTGATGGCTTTGACATCAAGCTCTGGTGAGGCGAGGGCGAGAACTATTGCGATAGCGTCGTCATGACCTGGGTCGCAATCTAACAGAATTGGCAGTGCCATTGTTGCTCCTTGTTGTGTGTTTCTTTGCGACAAGGGTAACGCCGGAATGTAACAGATACGAGGACCGAAACGATAAAGCGTGAGATGGCGCGCACCTGGGTATGCGCGCCAGAAGGATTAGTGCAGGATTTTCGCGAGGAAGTCTTTTGCGCGGTCCGATTTCGGATCATCGAAGAAAGCGTCTTTCGGCGAGTCTTCGACAATTTTTCCCTCGTCCATAAAGATCACTCTATTCGCCACTTTACGGGCAAAGCCCATTTCGTGGGTCACCACCATCATGGTCATCCCCTCGTTCGCCAGTTCCACCATCACGTCCAGCACTTCGTTGATCATCTCCGGATCCAGCGCCGATGTCGGTTCGTCGAACAGCATCGCAATAGGATCCATGCACAATGCGCGAGCGATCGCCACACGCTGCTGCTGACCGCCGGAAAGCTGCGCCGGAAACTTATTGGCATGTGCGGAAAGTCCCACGCGCTCCAGCAATTTCAATGCTTTTTCACGAGCCGGCGCTTTATCGCGTTTAAGCACTTTCACCTGCGCCAGGGTCAAGTTTTCGATAATCGACAGATGAGGGAACAGTTCAAAATGCTGGAACACCATCCCGACGCGGGAACGCAGCTTTGCCAGATCGGTTTTCTTGTCGTTAACCACGATACCATCGACGGTGATTTCACCTTGCTGCACCGGTTCGAGGCCGTTGACGGTTTTAATCAGCGTTGATTTGCCAGAACCAGACGGGCCGCAAACCACCACCACTTCGCCTTTTTTCACTTCGGTTGAGCAGTCGGTCAGCACCTGAAAGTGACCATACCATTTTGAAACATTTTTCAGGGTAATCATTATGCTGTCCTTCTTTTCAAGTAGCTGACCAACAACGACGCGCTAAGGCTAATAACGAAATAAACAAATCCGGCAAACAGGATCATCTCAACCTGCGTACCATCACGCTCACCAATGGTTGAGGCGGTACGGAAGAAATCGGCCAGAGATAACACATACACCAGTGAGGTATCCTGGAACAGTACGATACCCTGAGTGAGCAGCAGCGGCACCATCGCGCGGAACGCCTGCGGCAGAATAATCAGTTTCATCGACTGCCAGTGAGTCATCCCCAACGCCAGCGCGGCGCTTGACTGACCACGAGAAATACTTTGAATACCGGCGCGGATAATCTCTGAATAGTAGGCCGCTTCAAACATCGAAAACGCCACCATCGCAGAAATTAAACGAATATCGGTTTTCGGCGATAATCCCAGCACGTTTTGCAGAAAACCCGGCACAATCAGGTAAAACCACAACAGTACCATTACCAGTGGGATCGAACGGAACACGTTAACGTAGGCTTTGGCAAACCAGGCAACGGGCGCAAAGCTCGATAAGCGCATCACCGCCAGCATGGTGCCCCACAAAATACCAATCACGACTGCCGTGACGGTGATTTTCAGGGTGATCACCAGCCCATCCAGCAGATACGGCAGGGAAGGGACAATAGAACTCCAGTCAAACTCGTACATTATTTGCCCCCCATATTGCCGGGCAGGCGAACTTTACGTTCAACCAGCGTCATCACCAGCATGATAACCGCGTTAATCAACACATACGCCAGCGTGATGGCGGTAAACGACTCCCAGGCGTGGGCCGAGTAGTCGAGCAATTTACCCGCCTGCGCCGCCATATCTACCAGACCGATAGTCGAGGCGATGGCGGAGTTTTTCACCAGGTTCATCATCTCGGAAGTCATCGGCGGGACGATAACGCGATAAGCGTTAGGCAGCAGCACATAGCGGTAAGCCTGCGGCAGCGTCAGCCCCATTGCCAGCGCGGCATTCTTCTGCCCGCGCGGTAGTGACTGGATTGCGGCGCGTACTTGTTCGCAAACGCGAGCCGCAGTAAACAGCCCCAGGCAGAGCATAGAGGAGAGGAAAAACTGAATATTTGGGTCCAGTTCCGCCTTAAACCACATGCCGATTTTCTCCGGCAGCAGCTCTGGGATCACCAGATACCAGGTAAAGAATTGCACAATCAATGGCACGTTGCGGAACAGTTCGACATACAACGTACCCAGACCGGAGAGAAAACGGTTAGGAACGGTGCGCAAAATGCCGAATAACGAGCCGACGAGGAAAGCGATAATCCAGGCGCAGATCGACAAAGCGATCGTCACCTGAAAACCACTCCAGATCCAACCAAGATAGGTGGTGTTGCCGAACGGGGCTTGTTGTAAAAAAATACCCCAGTTCCAGTCTATAGACATAAATCTACTCCAGAAAAAAGAGGGTAGCAGCGTTAACTGCTACCCTCGAAGATTGTTACCCAGCGTATTGCGGTTTTCAGGCCCGATGGGGAACGACCATCAGGCGTATAGTCTGTCCGTGCTACGTAACAATCGAGAGGGCTGGAATTTCCGCCCCTGGTTCTTGTAATTAGTTCAGTGCTTTGTCATTCGGTTCTTTGAACAGTGCTTTCATTTCGTCCGACAGTTCGAAATTCATGTTCAGGTTTTTCGGCGGAATTGGATTTTTGAACCATTTATCAAACCATTTTTCCGCTTCACCGGAGGTCTGGACCTGAGCGATGGTGTCATCCATCAGCTTTTTGAACTGCGGATCGTCTTTACGCAACATGCAACCGTAAGCTTCCTGAGACTGCGGCTTGCCGACGATTTCCCAGTTGTCTGGTTTCTTCGCTTTCGCACGTTCACCAGCCAGCAGAGCATCATCCATCATAAAGGCAACGGCACGACCGCTTTCCAGGGTGCGGAAAGAGTCACCGTGATCTTTGGCGCTGATAATTCGCATATTCATTTTTTGCTCTTCATTCAGTTTGTTGAGCAAAACTTCAGAGGTAGTGCCGGAAGTAACGACTACGGCTTTGCCTTTCAGATCGGCAAAATCTTTGATATCACCACCCTTTTTGGTCAACAGGCGCGTACCGACCACGAAAATAGTGTCAGAGAAAGCCGCCTGTTTTTGGCGTTCGACGTTGTTGGTGGTAGAACCACATTCAAAATCAAAAGTGCCGTTTTGCAGCAGTGGAATACGGTTTTGTGAGGTGATCGGAATCAGTTTCACCTGCAAGTCCGGTTTGTTGAGTTTCTTTTTCACTGCTTCAACAATGGCGTTGGAGTAATCCTGCGAGTAACCCACCACTTTTTGCTGATTGTCGTAATAAGAAAAAGGTACTGAAGATTCACGGTGACCGACGACAATCACACCGTTTTTGGCGATTTTGTCTAGTGTACTGCCCGCTGCCGGGGCGGCGTCATCTGCCTGTGCCAGTCCTGCGGAAAGCGCCAGGGCCAGGATTGCTGTGGCAGGTTTACGTAATTGCATATCCAACTCCTTTATCTTCTGCGTTAAAAACGCATGGATACCCGTTGTGAGTGTTTGTGTTGTTATCATCTGCAACTTTATTGTGCAGTGTTGTGCTTGTTAGGTAACATTTAGTTTGGCTAAATGTAAAGATATTGCTGTTTTATTGTTTGTTTTTGCGAGATGCACCGCACCATTCCGAAGCAAAATTCTTAAAATGCACCTTTTTGGTGCTACCGGTGGATTGTTGTGGTGCAACCGGGTTGCGCTAATGCCGGTTCAAGGTTTGCCTTGTATAACAAAGCAATAGATGTGCCAGAAATGGACAGAAGAATGGTGAAGGTGGAAAAGGTGTGCATGCCGCATCCGGCGAGCGTGCCGAAATACGGGATGTATTCCGGCACGATAAGAAGGGATTATTTACGTCGCTGACGCAGACTCATCAACACAGCGGCAAAACCAAACAGCGCCGTCAGCGCCCAAAGCGGCCAGTTGCCGGTACGTGCGTATGGCGTGAGTCCGGTAGTCGGCGTCACGTTAGTGGTCAACACCTCGCGGGTGAATTGCGGGATCATCGCCTGAATCTCACCTTGAGGACCAATCACCGCCGTAATGCCGTTATTGGTGCTGCGCAGTAGCGGGCGCGCCAGCTCCAGCGCACGCATTCGCGCCATCTGGAAGTGCTGCCATGGACCAATAGACTTACCAAACCACGCATCGTTGGAGATAGTCAGCAGATAGTCGGTATCCGGGCGGAAGTTATCGCGCACTTGTTCTCCAAGAATGATCTCGTAGCAAATAGCCGCAGTAAGCTCAATACCATTTACCGACAGCGGCGGCTGGATATATGGCCCACGGCTGAACGACGACATCGGCAGATCAAAGAACGGTGCTAACGGACGCAGAATCGACTCCAGCGGGACAAACTCGCCAAACGGCACCAGATGGTTTTTGTTATAGCGATCGGCTGATTCGTAGCTGTACGGTGCACCTTTACCCAGCGTGATGATGGTGTTGTAGGTATCGTAGCGGTTCTGCTTATTGAGACGCGCGTCGACAATCCCGGTGATCAACGAGCTACCTTTCTCACGCAGAACGCCATCCAGCTCTTTGAGGAACGGTTGCTGATTAATTTCCAGATCGGTTATCGCTGACTCCGGCCAGATGATCAGCGACGATTTACCCATCAGTGGTGCCGTTGCGTTGTAGTAAACCTTCAGCGTATTAAGAAGCTGGCCTTCGTCCCACTTCAGCGATTGCGGAATATCGCCCTGAACCATCGAAACCTGAATGGTTTTCTCCGGTTGCGGGGTGAACCACTGGATGTAACGCAGCGGGAAGGGAAGGGCGAACAGCACGACGGCCACCACCAGCGGACGCCAGTTGCGTTTGACTAACGCCAGTGCCAGCAGGCCGCTAACCATCATCAGCAGAAAGTTAATGGCTTCCACGCCCATTATCGGTGCCAGCCCTTTTAACGGGCCGTCAATCTGGCTATAGCCGAACTGCAACCACGGGAAGCCAGTCAGCACCCAACCGCGCAGAAACTCGGTTACTTGCCAGAGAGCAGGGGCGGCAATCGCCACGCGTAGCCAGGTGGTTTTCGGCCACAGACGCGACAACACGCCAGCAAACAGTCCGGTATACAGCGACAGATACGCCGCCAGCAGTACCACCAGGAAGATGTTAACCGGGCCAGGCATTCCGCCAAAGGTCGCGATGCTGACATAGACCCAGTTAATACCGCTGCCAAAGAGGCCAAATCCCCAGCAAAAGCCAATAGCGGCAGACTGGAGTGGACGGCGGTTAAAGGTCAACGCCTGAAGCCCCATCAGCGAAATAATCGCCGCAGGCCAGACGTCGTAAGGAGAGAAGGCCAGCGTTCCGCAGGCACCGAATAATAACGCCAGCAGCAGGCGAATGCGCTGGCGTTCAATTAATGAGGCAAAAGCCATGTAGTTATCTATCCAGTTTCGGTTTTATTCATCCAGCTTTGGCTGGGGTGAGTCATCCGGGATTTTGACATGAACCTGAATAATACGCCGACTATCGGCCATCGCCACTTTGAACTGATAACCGTCGATGTCGATGGTTTCGCCACGCGCCGGAAGATGCCCAAACGCCTGCATCACCAGACCACCGATGGTGTCAACCTCTTCATCGCTAAAGTGGGTGCCGAACGCTTCGTTGAAATCTTCAATGGAAGCCAGTGCGCGCACAGTCCAGGTATGACGACTCAGCTGACGGAAGTCGATATCATCTTCTTCGTCATACTCGTCTTCAATCTCACCAACAATCAGTTCCAGGATGTCTTCAATGGTCACCAGACCGGAAACCCCACCGAATTCGTCAATGACGATCGCCATGTGGTAACGCTGAGAGCGAAACTCTTTCAGCATCCGGTCTACGCGCTTACTTTCAGGAACGACAACCGCCTGACGTAACACTTTGTCCATGCTGAAGGCTTCAGCATCGCTGCGCATAAACGGCAGCAAGTCTTTCGCCATCAGAATCCCTTCAATGTGATCTTTGTCTTCGCTAATCACCGGGAAACGTGAGTGGGCGGACTCGATGATGACATCAAGGCATTCGTCCAGCGTCTGGTTGCGTTTCAGGGTAATCATCTGGGAGCGGGGGATCATGATGTCGCGAACGCGTTGGTCTGCGATGTCCATTACCCCTTCGAGCATATCGCGCGTATCTTCGTCGATAAGGTCGTTCTGCCCGGAATCACGGATCAGCGCCAGCAGTTCGTCACGGTTTTTCGGTTCACCGTGGAAAAGTTGGCTGAGTAACAGGGAGAAAAATCCCTTCTTGTTGCTTATCGTGTCACTACTGTGTGAATTGTCGTCGCTCATGGCGTCGTATGGGTTCTCATGTTAGTTAATCAAAACGCCGTCGTTAATCACCAACGGCGGGGACATCTGCCAGTCAAATGCCTGGCAAATTATTCTTTCTCGGCAATGTACGGATCCTCATAGCCCAGAGCAAGCATAATCTCTGTTTCGAGGGCTTCCATTTCTTCTGCTTCGTCATCTTCGATGTGATCGTAACCTAACAAATGCAGACTGCCATGCACCACCATATGCGCCCAGTGCGCCTCCAGTGGTTTGCCTTGCTCCTGAGCTTCCTTCTCAACCACCTGACGGCAGATAACCAGATCGCCCAGTAGCGACATCTCCATGCCAGGCGGCACTTCAAACGGGAAGGAGAGCACGTTGGTCGGCTTATCCTTACCGCGATAGGTCATATTCAGACTGTGGCTTTCGGCGGTGTCGACCACGCGAATAGTCACTTCCGACTCTTCCTGAAACTGCGGGATCACCGCATTCAGCCATGTCTGAAACTGGCTCTCTTCCGGTAACCCGGAATTATCTTCACATGCCAGTTGTAAATCGAGGATCACCTGACTCATTTTTGTTCCTGTTCTTCGCGCTTGCGTTCTGCCGCCAGCGCCGCTTTACGTTTTTGTTCAGCTTCTTCCCAGGCTTCATAGGCGTTAACGATACGCGCCACCACCGGGTGACGAACCACGTCTTCGCTGTGGAAGAAGTTAAAGCTGATCTCTTCGACATCGGCCAGCACTTCGATGGCGTGACGCAAACCAGACTTGGTATTACGCGGCAGGTCGATCTGCGTGACGTCGCCGGTGATAACCGCTTTTGAGTTAAAACCGATACGGGTCAGGAACATCTTCATCTGTTCGATGGTGGTGTTCTGGCTCTCATCAAGAATGATAAACGCGTCGTTCAGCGTACGACCACGCATATAGGCCAGCGGCGCGACTTCAATAACGTTGCGCTCAATCAGTTTCTCGACTTTCTCAAAACCCAGCATTTCAAACAGCGCGTCGTACAGCGGGCGCAGATACGGGTCTACTTTCTGGCTTAAATCACCCGGCAGGAAGCCCAGTTTCTCACCGGCTTCTACTGCCGGACGAGTCAGCAGAATACGGCGAATTTCCTGACGCTCCAGGGCATCAACTGCCGCAGCTACCGCCAGGTAGGTTTTACCCGTACCCGCCGGGCCAACGCCGAAGGTGATGTCATGGTCGAGAATATTGGCGATGTACTGCGCCTGGTTTGGCGTGCGCGGCTTAATTACGCCGCGTTTGGTTTTGATATTGACCGCTTTGCCGTACTCCGGCACGCTCTCTGCGCTTTGCTCCAGCACGCGCGCTTCTTTAATCGCAAGGTGGATCTGTTCTGGTTCGATATCCTGAATCTGACCGCGCATTGGGGCGGTATCGACATACAGGCTGCGCAGAATGTCTGCCGCGGCGGTGACGCAAATCGGGCGGCCGGTCAGTTTAAAGTGGTTATCGCGGCGATTGATTTCGATGCCGAGACGGCGTTCGAGTTGTTTGATGTTGTCATCAAACGGGCCGCACAGGCTCAACAGACGCGCGTTGTCTGCTGGCTCCAGGGTGATTTCGCGAGTGTCTATGTTCAAACTGTTCCTCTTATCTGTATGCCGCCGGAAGCTGAACATTCACCGGCCTATAACGAAATTATTCACGCCACAGGAAAAAGGCGCAAGCATTGCGATAAAGATGGGGATAAAGAGAGAAAAAACAAGGCCCACCGGAACGGCGGGCCAGTGATTATTGACGAAGTGCGTGTTGTTCATGCCGGATGCGGCGTAAACGCCTTATCCGGCCTACAAATTCATGCAAATTCAATATATTGCTGGAATCATGTAGGCATGATAAGCGTAGCGCATCAGGCAATTTGCGTTTGTCGTCAGTCTCAAAACTTACCAGACTGGCGGGCCTGAGAATTACGGCTGATAATAACCCACGCCCAGGTCGTTTTCTTTGCGGGTACGGGCAATCACCGATTCCGGTGTTTCTGCCACGCGCAGACCCATTTCATCTTCAGTACGCACCACTTTACCGCGCAGAGAGTTCGGGTAGACGTCGGTAATTTCTACATCGACGAATTTACCGATCATATCCGGTGTGCCCTCGAAGTTGACCACGCGGTTATTTTCGGTACGCCCGGAAAGTTCCATGATGCTCTTACGCGATGTACCTTCTACCAGAATACGTTGGGTGGTGCCGAGCATCCGGCGGCTCCATGCCATCGCTTGCTGATTGATACGTTCTTGCAGAATATACAGACGCTGCTTCTTCTCTTCTTCTGGAACATCATCAACCATATCGGCGGCTGGCGTACCCGGACGTGCGGAGAAGATAAAGCTGTAGCTCATGTCGAAATTGACGTCGGCAATCAGCTTCATCGTTTTCTCGAAGTCTTCGGTGGTTTCGCCCGGGAAGCCGACAATGAAATCAGAACTTATCTGAATATCCGGACGCGCCGCACGCAGTTTACGGATGATCGCTTTGTACTCCAGCGCCGTATGGGTACGGCCCATCAGGTTGAGGATGCGATCGGAACCGCTTTGTACCGGCAGGTGCAGGAAGCTCACCAACTCCGGCGTGTCGCGGTACACTTCGATGATATCGTCGGTGAATTCGATCGGATGGCTAGTGGTAAAGCGAATACGATCGATCCCGTCGATCGCAGCAACCAGACGCAGCAGATCGGCAAACGATCCGGTGGTACCGTCGTAGTTCTCACCGCGCCAGGCGTTCACGTTCTGACCGAGCAGGTTGACTTCACGCACGCCCTGTGCCGCAAGCTGGGCAATCTCAAACAGAATATCGTCGGACGGACGGCTTACCTCTTCACCACGGGTGTAAGGCACCACGCAGTAGGTGCAATATTTATTGCAGCCTTCCATGATGGAGACAAACGCAGTCGGCCCTTCGGCGCGCGGTTCCGGCAGACGGTCGAACTTCTCGATTTCCGGGAAGCTGATATCTACAACGGGGCTGCGGTCGCCGCGCACGGAGTTGATCATCTCTGGCAGACGGTGCAGCGTTTGCGGCCCAAAAATAATATCGACATAGTGGGCGCGCTGGCGAATGTGCTCGCCTTCTTGCGATGCCACGCAGCCGCCGACGCCGATAATCAGGTCCGGATTCTTCTCTTTTAACAGTTTCCAGCGACCCAACTGATGGAAGACTTTTTCCTGAGCCTTCTCGCGGATTGAGCAGGTGTTCAGCAGCAGCACATCCGCTTCTTCCGCCACGTCGGTCAGTTGATAGCCGTGGGTGGCATCCAGCAGATCGGCCATCTTCGATGAATCGTACTCGTTCATCTGACAGCCCCAGGTTTTAATATGGAGTTTTTTGGTCATCGACTTGCTCTTGCGAAATAGTAGCCAGGAATGCAGGGCGCATAGTGTAATGCTTTGCTGCCGTTGTGACCAGTATGAGCGTTATCAGCCCTTGGGGGTAAAAATCCTGTAAACTTAAAGCATATTGCTAACAGGATGATTGACCATGACAAATCAACCAACGGAAATTGCCATTGTCGGCGGAGGAATGGTCGGCGGTGCACTGGCGCTGGGACTGGCACAGCACGGATTTTCGGTAACGGTAATCGAGCACGCAGAACCTGCGCCGTTTGTCGCTGATAGCCAGCCGGATGTGCGGATCTCGGCGATTAGTGCGGCTTCGGTATCATTGCTTAAAGGTTTAGGCGTCTGGGATGCAGTACAGGCTATGCGTTGCCATCCTTACCGCAGACTGGAAACCTGGGAGTGGGAAACGGCGCATGTGGCGTTTGACGCCGCTGAACTTAAGTTACCGTTGCTGGGCTATATGGTAGAAAACACTGTCCTGCAACAGGCGCTTTGGCAGGCGCTGGAAGCGCATCCGAACGTGACGTTACGTGTGCCAACCTCGCTGATTGCGCTGCATCGCCATAATGATCTTCAGGAGCTGGAACTGAAGGGCGGCGAAGTGATCCGCGCGAAACTGGTGATTGGTGCCGACGGCGCAAATTCGCAGGTGCGGCAGATGGCGGGAATTGGCGTTCATGCCTGGCAGTATGCGCAGTCGTGTATGTTGATTAGCGTACAGTGCGAGAACGATCCCGGCGACAGCACCTGGCAGCAATTTACCCCGGACGGACCTCGTGCGTTTCTGCCGCTGTTTGATAACTGGGCATCGCTGGTGTGGTATGACTCTCCGGCGCGCATTCGCCAGTTGCAGAATATGAATATGGCGCAGTTACAGGCGGAAATCGCGAAGCATTTCCCGTCGCGTCTGGGTTACGTGACACCGCTTGCCGCTGGTGCGTTTCCGCTGACACGTCGCCATGCGTTGCAGTATGTGCAACCAGGGCTTGCACTGGTGGGCGATGCCGCGCATACCATCCATCCGCTGGCGGGGCAGGGGGTGAATCTTGGTTATCGTGATGTTGATGCCCTGATTGATGTTCTGGTCAACGCCCGCAGCTATGGCGAAGCGTGGGCCAGTTATCCTGTGCTCAAGCGTTACCAGATGCGGCGCATGGCGGATAACTTCATTATGCAAAGCGGTATGGATCTGTTTTATGCCGGATTCAGCAATAATCTGCCGCCGCTGCGTTTTGTGCGTAATCTCGGATTAATGGCTGCGGAGCGTGCTGGCGTGTTGAAACGTCAGGCGCTGAAATATGCATTAGGGTTGTAGCCTTACAACATTGCCGGATGCATGCCAACCGTAGGTCGGATAAGACGCGCCAGCGTCGCATCCGACATTGAAGGATAAGACGTGTCAGCATCACATTCGGCATTGAATATACGCAGAAAAGCAAAAAGCTCGCCGAAGCGAGCTTTTTTAATGTGGCTGGGGTACGAGGATTCG
>NZ_VATT01000019.1:0-24375 GCF_005781225.1 Escherichia sp. E4736
AACCGCGCCGTCTTTACAGACAAATTCCGGTGCACGATAGGTCCGCTTCACCCCGTCCGGTGCGGCAGGCTGGTCCTGCGGAATTTCAAATTTGATTTCCTGCAGACGGAGATAATTCACCCCTTTGTGCAGATAGGCATTTTCGACAAGACAGGCATGGATGTAATAAGTCTTTCCGGCCTCGAAATTAGATTCGGTAAAATACAGGGCGATATCGGGTGCGCCACCACTGGCTTTAAGCGGGATCTGCGTTTTTCCCAGTAACGTCAGTGGCGTGTAGTGGTTCTTTTTCTGTATCTCTTTTCCGGCAAACAGATACACCGCGCCGCCGAGCAGGTCGTGCTCCTTCACCGCCTCCCAGTTAGAAAGCAGCGGAAATGTCGCCAGGCCATAGCTGTCATCACCGGGGCGCGCCTGAGGGTTCTGCCCTTCTGCCACGCTGACAGCTGGCGCCGTCGCAGCCTCCCAGGCACTGTTGATAAAAAAGTTCGCGGTGTTGACCATCGTCCCGACGCCATAAATCCCGGCGCTGAACGCGGTAAGCAGCGTGCGGTTTTCCCGGGGCTGCACGTTAATGACAGCGCTCCCCAGGTCGTCCAGCATGACGTAAAAATAATCCCCACTGGTTCTGTCTGCCGCACAGGGGACAATTTCACTGAACGAGGCGTCGCTGATGATGGCATCTTCAGTAATGCGGGTCACGAGGGGATAAAAACAGGCCTGGGTGTTTCTGAGTCCCGGCACGGTCAGTCGCCAGGTCATGGTGGGACGAGAAGATAATGGTCGCGTGCTGTCATTGCTGTAATCAATTAATGCAGACGTATCGGCGACAAAAGTGACGTCAACATCAATATCGGCATCCCAGGCTACATTCCAGGTCACGGTTTCAGAGGCAAGCGGAATGCCGCTATTGTCCAGGCAGCAGGAAACCGTCCACGACAATTGGTCACCTTTCTTCAGGCTGTCATTCACAGTCAGTAAGCAGCCGCCATATAAGGTATTGCCGTCCTGCCACCAGGAGATATCAGGAGGATAAAAATTCCCCCGGTTTAATTTAAATGGACATTCGGTTCCGGAAAAACTTTCACCGGTTTTCAGTTGATACTGGAAAGTGGCATAAACCGTCTGCCCGGGAAAGATATTACTGTTATTTTGCGGGCTGATTATAATTTCGGATTTGGGTTGAGAATTAGCCTCCCGACAACGTAACGGTGCAGATAAAAAACCAGATGTATTAGCTCCATAAGCCCAGACAGCTCGATTATTAATTTCACTCTCAGTAAATGGCATTTTAGCTCGATTATTTTCATCTACCGAAACCCCGACCAGATCTTTTGCCTCATGTATGTAAATAGCATCTTCACGAAACCCAAAATACACTTTTTTACTTAACTGTGGGTATTCAAGATCATAAACTGATGGATAGTAAATTACTGTATCAGTGATATCTCTATAGTTACCTGTGGAATTAGTTACCACTGGATAATCATACAGCGGTGAAAGATTTAGTGGTTCGAAAGTGTCATCAATATTCATTACAGCTCGAATATCAACATCATCAACAATAAAAACCAATTCAACGACTGCATAAGTATATGGTCCAACTGTATTTCGTTTAGTTTGGCTGTTCCCTTTTTTTATCAGACAAGGGAGCAAGCCAGCGAGATACTCACCATTGCTGTCAATGTTTACATTAGTCCAGACACTAACCTCAGGATTACTTTGCTTCAAATCTCCAGAGTAGTTTATTACTGGTTCAAAACCGTTATAATCAGAGACTGTATGAAATGTAATAGCATCTACACATAGCTTTATTTGTTTTCCAGAAACAGGATTACCATATTTATCAGTTACCTTCAAAAGATAATAAATATGATATTTTTCGATATCCCCAAGATACCCAAGGTCAGCACTGTCGAAGTATAAGCCTCCTCTATAAACACCTTTACGCATGCTTAATGTGACTGTTAACCCATCATGCGTGGTTTTTTTTTCATATACTGTTGAAGTCATATCAAAACCTTGATCCTTTGCTCTCTGATTAGATTCAACAAGATTAATAAAAATCAAAATAAATAAAAAACCATAAAACAGTTATAATAAACAGTAATAAGTATTACAGGCTATCGTTTAAATTAATCATTAAAATATAATTGAAAACACCCACATATAAACTGGTTAGAAATGGTGCTTTAAAGGGGAATAATTTTAATTGGAATAATGGCAGTAAAATAATATAAAACATAGTATCAGCCGTGCATATGCATAATGCTATGGATTTAATCCTGAAGAGAGTGTTGATATAAAAAAACTAAATTCTAATAATAATATATATCCACATATGCTTTAGCCGAAATATCTCTGGGGTTTCCGCTGTTATCTCTGATTTTCCATAACGTGGTATAGTTTTTTGTATTCGTCGTCTGACCATTTTTAAACTGCATAACATCATTCATAGTAAAACCGGTTTGCGGATCATCGCCGGGATCGGCAACACTGCCAGGATAAGGAACATATTCACCCAGTAACGAACAATCAGTAGAACAATTAAATTTACTAAATCGCACAGAATAGCCCAGTTCAGTATCCATCGAAGGGGTTGCCCCAGAACAATTAACCCCAACATCAATGCTCATCTGTTTTGACTCACTATTCGGTTTTATAATCCCCATATCTATAGTGTTTTGAGGAGTAATAAGATAACAGTAAACAGAACCAGTATCTTGTGGTACGGTCTTATTATTGATTGCGACATAACCATCCAATTCCCATGCGTCTGGCTGGCCCTGATAATCACTAAATAACCCGGCAACGTATAATCCAGGCTTCACTATTTGGTTGGAATTATTAAAAAATATCTGACATAAAATTTGTCCTGCTCCTGCATTAAACAAATATCCCAAAGGGTAATAAGAGCTCATATCTGTTCCTGTAGGGGACAACACTTTTCCCAATGGTGAAGGAGGCGTGTTCAGAAGTCCGTTACAGCTCACGGAAATATCGACAGTAATGGAACTCCCAATGGACAGTGCAAATTTTCGATTATTTTGTGTTTGGTAACTACAGCGAACACCAAGCGCAACAGGAAAAACAGCACCTTGTGTATGACTTATGCCAGTAATTTCGCATTGCGCCTGGCTGCCATCAGAGACAGATGTTGCTAAGAATGATGCTGCGTGGGAACAAGAACAGACCATAAGGAACAGCAGGAACATAAATCTGAACATAAGTTTATCTCGAGGAAAGGGGGTGTTGATGACAAGTCAGGGTTAATTCATCTAAATAACGGTCGGAATCGTGCGGTAGTTTGAAAGATGTACTGCACTGTTTATTTATTTCACTACCCCATATAACGTGTAAGTATCCTTCATCAGTTAATCCGGATAAGTAAACTTCACCATTTTCACCAACAATTCCCGCATTCCCTTTATTATGATCCGTCGCTAGACTTACTATCGCACCAAAAGGGACAACACCTCGCTGATAATGCAACGTTATAATGGCCTGCCTTCCGGTGCGTACGGGATATTCTGCAACAACAACAGCACCTTTTGTCGGCACAACGCGTCTTCCGGTTTCCGTTAACATAACGTGGCTATCCAGACCATCAGGATCGAGATTAATAGCGTTATAGCGATAATTAGTGAGTGATGGAACCACGGCATAACCTCGCCAATCAGTATTTTCGTGAGTATTAACGATATGAACCCCGGAAGCGCCGGGGGCGCGGATCAGAGCAATACTATCCCCTAAAACAGGTGCCAGCGTCACTCCCCAAGGATGGATGACAACGCCGCCAGTAGCACTGGCGCTCGCCGTCTTCTGATGATGACTCCAGTCATAGGCAAATTGCGCATTACCCGTACTTCCGTCATACCCCATGTTTAACATTGTCATCGCATCCTGGCCTTGTGACGATGACTGTCCAAACTCATAATTCCAGTTGTCATTTAACATTCCGGAAAGGCTGGCCATTTGACTAAAATCCCCCCGAGGGTCGCGAATTGCCTGATAACTGAGATCACCATAACGGGAATTTGAATTGGATGAGAAGGTATCCAGCGGTACTGAAAGGTTAAAAGAAACCTCACAATTCTTTTTCTGCCCTGGCATGGTGAGCTGATTTTTATTAACGGAGATGTTTAACGACAGAGAAACCGAACTAACAGACAATCCATATCCAAAACTAAAACGGTTATCAGTTTCACTTGAATTCCAGTAATCCTCATGAATTGCGCTAAGATTCAAATTTCCCCAATGACTAAAATTTTGTCGCAAAATGATTTGTTGTAAATTCCGGCGACGCCTTCTGTTTCTGTATAATGCACCTAATACCTGACTCCCCATTAAAGAAGTTATAACAGGTAAAGTCTGACTATCCATGAAGGACATATAACCACGCGACGCATAACGAAAATCGTAGATATCAATAGTTGTACCCGTAGTAAGAAGATTTTTTGAGTACTTAAGTCGCCATGCATTACCCGATACCGTAGAACTATGAGGTTGGCTTGCATGAGACCAGGTATTATCAATCGATACAGCGCCCAATTCTCCCAGTGAAACGCCAGCACCTGCCGTCATGGCTACATAATTTCGAGAAAGCAAAAAGCCACCATAGCCAGTAGTGTTTGCAGGTAAACCATAAATAAGAGTTCCCTGTTCGAATGCTGGTTTAACATCCTTATGATAAGAGTTAAATATAGCTTTCCCCATCTCAAACTCATATTCAGCATGGCCATTTCGCTGCATGACGGGGAGTCCGGTATAGGGTTGAACCCACTGCTGGGTATTACCATTTGCTTCCCGGACAATTACCGTCAACTCACCGCTATTCATTGTCTGTGGGATATCTGTTAGCCGGAAATCTCCAGCAGCAACGGATGTCTGATAGATGAGATTATGATTCTGATAAATACTAACCTGCGCACGCGAGCTGGCAATACCAGAAATAACAGGAGCAAAACCACGTTGATTGTCAGGTTTCATGTCATCACTGGATCTCAACTTAAGACCTGTAAAATTAATACTGTCCAGTATGTCATTTTGTGTCCAGGTTTCTCCCAGAGTAAGTTCACTCTTTAATTGTTTTAGATCTCTCGCAATATATCGGTTAGAGAATGTCGGTGAATTTGCCTGTTGCGACCATGTAATGGAACTGCGTAACCGCCATGGTCCCCAATTTGCACCACCTTGTGATGAAAGAAAAAAAGAACGCATTCTTGCATGTCTGTTGGAGAAATCAGCATCACTTTGCATACCACTGAACATATAGTTAAACATCAGAGCGGGTATGCCGTCATCCCATTTGTCAACTGCAGGAAGCTGAGAGGATTCAGATGATTTCATTACTATTTGAGGAATCTCAACATTAAGTTTTAGTTTCTGCTGTTCAAAACGAAGCGTTGCGCCAGGAATAACACGTGACAAATCATCAATATATTCACCGTTTTTTAAAGCTGCAAGTGCGTCATTACTATTAGTATTAACGCCCCAACGACTAAGTTGTTCGCGGTTTAACTGCGCAGTCAGTTTTTCTCCGTGGGGAGATACCTTAAACTTAACCATTTCTGAAGATATCCATACAGTATTAACAATAACATCAACCAGATATGTTCCTTCAGCAAGTGATGATTCCTTTTCAAACTGACTAAGGTCTATTTTTTCTATGCTGCCCTGCTGGTCTGTCACCAGTAGATCAGGATCGAAATAATCTTCAGCATGACACGATTTCTGGGAAAAAAATGGCCCAACAATCATTAATATTAATGATAATCTGAGAAGGTTTGTTTCGACTCTGGATAAGAGCAGATCAATAAGTTTCTTATGATTCATGATTAGATGAAGAATAATGTGATATCTAATGCAGCGTGAAATTGACCATTTCCGGAATCACCATCAGGCGGAACACAAATGCCTGTGAATAGTTTTGCCTTGCTATCATTCAATGAGTGGAGTTCACCTGAAGGAGCTGGCGTTACTGGCCAGGGAAGTAAATTTGCAGTAAGATTATTATAATTAATCACATTACCCTGGTTACAATGTGCAATGTTGGGTGCCGTAAATTGATCGGTAAAATTAAAAACAGCGGATAACTTAACATTTTTCGAATCTGCTGCACGGAAAGTGCGATCAGTATCTGCCACCTGCCCGCTAAAACCAACCATCACATTCTTTCCCGCATCAATGAGGCCTGTGCAGTTATTCAGAGTTAGTTCGAGAATATCAAGCGGATAGACATTATTTGGACCTACAGCAGCCAGTACCGATTTATTTATCGTCGTTTCAACCTCTGTTTTATCCAGAGAGATATCGCATGTTGTGGCTTCAACAACTGCATGAAAGTTTAAATATGCATATTCCTCTAAAGGAGCAGATGTCGGAGTTGGCATCGTAATTGCCTGCGTAACAACAGGGGCAAAAAAAATCAGAATGCTACAAAAAATATAGGGGAATTTTCTTATCAAAACATTCATATCACAACTCGCTAAAAATCCATTTGATATAAATCAGATGGCACACCAGAGTCATCCAGAAAACGCCATGAAACCTGATGCACGCCAGGTGAGCAATGTTGAACAGAAGTATTTATTTCCAATTTACCATAAGGTGGTACGGGTCTAATAAGTAGAGACTTTTTTATCTTATACTTATCAATAAATAGCTGCGTCACTTCCCTGTAATAACCCGAGCGATTTAAAATATTTAATTCACCATTATTGCAAGAAAAATAAATATCTTTTTCCTTAATTGAATCAAACATCGGGCGCCAGTAGACCCTGATGTTATAAGCAGTGACTAAGCGTAACTTAACCGAATTATACATTTTAATTTCAGATGGTATTAGTCTTAGCGTCAAATAGTATAAACTTTCTCTGCTTGATGGTAAGAGAATCGCGCGTGACGGCACTGCAAGTAAAGACACTAAGGTATCATCACCGGCACGTAGTTCGTGGACAGGAGGAGAAACTATAAAGGGTGAGACTTGATTATCATTAGCTGCCATACCCGTTTTAGGATCGTAACTTTGAATTACTGCCTGTAATAAATAATGCTCGGCTGTATGGTTAACCACCCTGAGCACGATTTTATTTAAATGTGAAGAGAAGACCA
This sequence comes from Escherichia sp. E4736, assembly GCF_005781225.1. NCBI lineage: Bacteria > Pseudomonadati > Pseudomonadota > Gammaproteobacteria > Enterobacterales > Enterobacteriaceae > Escherichia > Escherichia sp. E4736. The sequence continues at coordinate 7,114 of NZ_VATT01000019.1, forward strand.
GTTTAGTTTTATTAATGAAAATACCCTGTGTAGTCTCATCGCACAACCCTTTGTTTGTTATTACTATTATAAGAAACACAACTATCTTGCGCAGAAAGGGCATAGATATCCTTTGTTATAATAAATTGTACGTCATCATTCTGGTTTCACCGCCCTGACCATTGATGAGGGTCCATTTAATTTCATCCCCTGACGATGTTATTACCTTATCAAGTGTAATTTTACTAAAAGGGGTTATTGTTCTCTGTTTACCATCTAATGCTATTTCTGTTCCATTGACAAAAACTCTGCTAAGCGTCATAAAATACGGACTGGTATTGCTGATCGTCAACGCATGTTCTTTTTTCGTAAATGATAATAATGAAACAGACTTCTCCCACGATACATTAAGGTCAGCGGGACGTGAAAGAAGTTTAATAATTAAACTCAGTGATACCGATAGCTGCTGTTTGACTTTGTTCAGTTCAAAAAATTTTTTATCAATTGCAGGTATGCTCTTGAAAACAATGTATTGTAATGTTTCTTGATTATGTTGCCATACCGGTTGCCGACGAATTATCTGTACTGTTTGCGACTGACCTGATGGCAATTTGAAAATCGGTGGCAAAATGTAAAAATTTTCCGAGGGTGTTAGTTTCTCTGTACTGCCGAGAGAATGAACAATTCCGCTCTGCACAAGCCAGGTATATTTACTGGTATTGCTAATCACTATCTCTGTGCTGTGCAATGTAGAGCTCATAATGACCCTGGTATGATCAATACTTAACCCATCAGCATGACTTTTTACAGGTAAACATAAGATAATGAACAAAAAGTACAGGGTGCGCATATTAATGAACTTTTCCCTGATGCATTTCTGCCATACCAAGATCGTTGAGAGTGACCCATGACACCTGTCGGTTGTTCCCAATTTTTGTGGACGTTAGGTCTATAGACTCAAAGGGAGAGATCATCCCCATATTTTTCAGAGTAATAGTAGCTATACTATTATGACCAAAAAAGAGGTCATGAAGCGAAATGTAATACGGACTATTATTCATAATTTTGACGCCCGTAGCAGTACGATTAAATACAATTTCTTTGGCTGCTTCATCAGCCCCCTCTTCCGTCAATCCAACTGGACGGTAAAACATTTTTATTTGTGAGGATAAAGAAAATATAATTCCAGCCTGAGTTTCAGGTAGTATCACATCTTGTAATGGTTCTGATGTGATAATACCACGAGAGATAAAATAAAAAACTGACTCTCTATCACGGGGAAGTTTGTCAACATTTTCCAACGCAATCATTTTGACTATTGATTCATTTCTTGGCGAAACTTTTTCAATTCCAGGAAGTACTTTAAAGTACTGACTATCCGGTTTACCGGCACTAACTCTGGTAATATAACTTTGCATCAACCAGGTATTGTCAGTATTATTTCTCAAACTTACCGAAACTGATGTCTTTCCTGCTGGATAAATTATCCTTAACGCATTAATTCCAATCCCATCTGCCCATGCAGATGGCAATAAAAAAAGAAACAACAAACTCAGTGAAAATTTAATCAACATAACCCTTTTACCGTATGCTTATTGGTAAATCATCATAAAATCCACAGGCACTTTAATATGCTGAGCAGACGCAGTATTCGCATTTATCGCCTGTAATGATGCGGTCAACGTTGTTTGTTTTCCATCAATTGAACTTATCACATCGCCTTTAGACACGTTGGCCAACTGAATATAATCATTGTTTTTAATTTCTGTCATAGTGGATGTATTGGCCGCAAAATCATACACACGACCTTTGAGAACCACGCCAACATCGTTTATCCCGGTATTACTCCATAATGTTGGCTCACCAGGAATACCCATTCCTGGACTAAATAATACTTCAGCATAAACCCCTCCATCACCCGGAACAGTTCCTTGTGAACTACCGGACTCGGTACAATTAGAGGCCCTTAAGTCAAAAGATTTTGTTCCCACATCTGTTTTTGACTTTGCAAAATCATTTTTTGAGAACGTACCTAATACTATGCTTTCATTTGATACACTAATATCGCATGTTGTTTCCGAAATTTCTGCATAGACATCAATATGAGCTGGTTTGCCAATTGCTATAGCGTTATTCCATACTCCCATTGTAACTATAGCCGTCAGAATACTTAGCGAATACCAATATTTCACAATAATTACCTTACTCATTATTTACAACAATAGCTAAATTCCCTTGTCATTCCTGAATCCAGTTACAAAACTAAAACTCACTTTCAGGAAAATATATCGCTAACAATCAAAAAATCTCGTAATTGAGTATATACAGCTCTGTAAATCAGAAATAGTATCAGAAACAAGATAAAAAAAGAAAAAAAGAAGATATATTTCAAAACAATAATTACGCCTTTTAGCTAAATTCCTGGATTAAAATTGTTCACTAAAAAAAATAAAACACTATACCTGTACTCATTGAAGCTATTTGATTTTATCCTTTCTGAGGATCATGCTACGCAACATGAAGTTGTCATCATCCATCAACAATAAGTCGGGCCAGGAACACCGGTACATCAGGAGGTGTGGTAAATGAGCTGGCGATGGTATTGACGACTTCTGAACGATGAAGCTCCATTATGATTGCCAGAGCTCAGCGCCAGCATAAACCACCGTAGATTGGTCACCTTATCCACGAGTTGATGAATAAAGGCTGTAAACGGTAGTTCTGCGGTAGACTGGTTATGGTCGTGGACGAAATCTGAAGCATCGATAACAGCTAATCATTTGTTGGTATGCACCCATCTATGTGTTTCATATCCCTCACTTAATCAATGAGATAAAAAAGATCAGCCTGATATTGTCAATATCAGGCTCATGTATCATCACTGTACAGTCTTCATATGAATCCGATACGGTAAATATGAAAATTAATGAATGGGCATACTTGCAACAACCTGCATTTCGTCAGTGTACAAGAATTCAGGGATTCGATGTCGCCCCCCCCCTTCCTGATATAGCGACGCTGATGGCATCCCGAATTATTACTTATTTTAAGATAGTGAATAAATCACCTTAGGTTCTTTGTGTATAGTTCATTTCGTTAAGTAATTTTATCTTGCTTATTAAACTTTTGATTTACATAAGTGCCTGCCAAAATTCACATAAGAAATCACCAGGGACATAAAAAACAATTATGACAGTATCAGAATTCTGTTATCAGGTGGTTATTAATCATTATGTTTTAACCAGTTTCACGTATTGATAATAGATTAATGTTTATATGGTAATACATATTTGGCAAGGAGATATAATATGAACCCTGAATTGAATTTTGATGATGAAACCGGTGTGCTTATGTTTGGAAAAAAATCGACCAGATTAAGCCCAAAAGAAGCGGCGTTGTTTTCGTTGCTGCTGCATAAGCAGCAGTCAGATAGTATTCTACCACGAAATGAGCTTGCTCAATCTGTTTGGGGAGAACGATGGGAGGTGATCAGTAATAATAATATTCAGCAGCTTATTCTTCAGCTTCGTAGAAAAATTGATGCTGTCGGTGGACCAGTGATAATTGAAAACATTTACAAACGAGGTTATAAAATGACCATTCATGCACAAGGAGCTGGAAATACGATAAGACGTAATTTAATCACTCGATTTGTTTCACTAATATTAAATTTTATTTGAGTTCACGCTACACACACTATACCTATAATTATTTATGTAGCCTAATAGTTTAATTCCTTATTAGTGACATTAAAATAATTAAATTTCAATATTATGCAATGCTTTAGCTATTGTTCCTCTGTGCATCCAGATGGCAGGGGAATATTTTTTATTAACACTGCAATATAGCAACCACAGTATCATTTCTGACAAAACGCTTACAGGTCATATAATTAACATACAAATCATTTATTAACTAATTTGACAAAACTATAATTGAAGAAACAAGCTACCATTGGCATAAACGTTCTTCTTCATTTTTATTTATAAATCACTGAAATGTTATTTTTTAACTAATAATCAAGAATAATTGTAGTTACTCTCTATATTCCACAATCTTTTGATTATCGGCGTTATTGTTTTTTTAAATTTTTACTCAGCTAATTTGTCAACAGGAAATGTAGCACTATTGAGCCTTTCATTTGCTTTAATAACCAGGTTGTATCACAACCTTACCTTTGAATGTTAACAAGTTCAGGTCAATGACGAGGCTCACCTTGCATGATTCCTCAGCTCCCCTCGTTATCTTTGGCTACGTCCAGAGTTACATGGTAAATTTTAAACATGTTCCTTTATATGGTTTGGTACCCGATCATAATGTGCACTTTCAATAAGTTATAACCAAAACCACATTCTTCAGTAACTTGTTATTCTTAATTGATACAATCAAATGACAGGTGATGCCAGATTTCATAATTATCATCAAGATTTTATTTTTTTTTCGTGTGAAAATGAATGTATCTGATAGATCAATAACCCTGGATTTTATTGTTTTTAATGGAGAATTATATGATAACAAAGATGACAACCAGGTTACTTTTTGCCGGCACACTAATTCTTCCCGCTTTTGCTTTTTCTTCAGTTCTTACGGCACAGCAAAAAAATTATCTTGAAGAAATTATGGCGGCACAAATCAGTAATGAACAAGATAGAACAGCGATCAAAAATGAGTGGACCGAAGCACATCAGGTAGCAGAATTCCTGTGCCTCCCCGTTGCAATGACTGTTATACAAAAACATGAATCTCTCGTCGAGAAAGTCACACTCAGTGACGGGGAACAAAATAGTTTAATATTACATACTCCTATCAGACTAACTGGCAATGGCCAATACCTTATTTACGGGTCGAAATGGATCCCATTTTATTTCCGCTGTGATCTATCTTCTATCACTGGCAAAGTGACCCGCTTTGTAATTGATCATCATACTCCATATCCTCATAGAAATGCCGTTTTACAATAGCCCCCCCCGCCAACTTCACATTTATCATAGATAAATCATTCCTGTTACCAGGCAGGAATGAGTATTATTGCTGTTCACTCTCTGATGATATATACCTTTTTTTGTTACAGTAACTTCAGGTTACCCGCCCCCACGATTTCCGCCGTATATGCCACTGTTGTTCCTCTTATTTTTCTATGTCCATTTCATACTCAGCCATAACTGAGTTTACGATCTGAACTATCGTAGCCTAGTTTTCGTCATCATTTCGCAGCCAGGATGATAAACAGCAGTCTTATGCCAGTTAGCATCTAAGCGCCAGAGGATTATGACACGTTTAACCACCTTCAATGATCACAGACATAAGTAATCAACTGTATTGAATATCTGATACAAATCTTCTATTTTTATATTATTTTTATTACACTGGTCAATAATAAGTATTTCGCTTCGACAATACTGTTCAGTTAGACAAACGTAGTGTGTGTGATATAAGAAGTAGATACTCAAGCAGAACATAAGGAACATGATATGAAAAAAATACACGTCCTACTACTAGTCTCATTCATATTATCAGGATGCACAACAGAATGGCAACGCACTCGCTCTGATGCCCAGGATCTTTCAACTGCACAATATGAATGCGGAACATTGGCTGAAGAGAAATATCCCGTTAAGAATAGAGTAGCGGAAAGAACAGTTTATGAATCACACGTCGAAAAATGTCGCAACAACAGGCACTGCAAAAAAAAGTATGATAGCTCACCAACCTTACGAAGTTATGTGATTGATGTCAATGAACATACTCGTTATGAGTGGATAGAACTTTGTATGCAACAAAGGGGATGGATATCCAAAGTTAAAGTGCTTATGTAAGGTAAGTGATAAGAATAATTATCAGGCAATGGCCCTATATACACAATTTTTAATCCTGTTAATAATGATTCTTGTGTGAGGTAATTCCTGCTACAACCGTCCTACTCATTGTTCGATTTTCCCACCATGTATCATGGTGGGTATTTTTTATCTCAAAAGAAAATATCATCTAAATATGATTACGCTCGATTATCTTTATCGTTAGAATTTTAGTCAGTGCGCATTTTGTATTCTTCAATATATCCCTGTTCATTACCGATACATTATTGTATTGCTATATAGTTCCCCCCTACTGACATCATACATCGACAGCTGCCACAAAAACTACGGGCATACGCTTCACTATATTTGTCACAGCGCCGCTATATGCCCGTACTAAAACAGTAATATGTTACTCTAAGCCGGATTCTGTTTTCTGTCAGAAAGTCTCGCTTAATTGAGCCACAGCACCATATGTCCGATCAGTGCCCACCAGGCCTGCCAGATCCAGATGTACCATATTAAAAGGTGAAATGCCGATACCGGCAGTAAAGGCGCTACCCTCTGAAGAAGCGATGTTCTGACGATAGCCCGCACGTAGTTGCACCCAATTCCAGGCGTTAACTTCAGCCCCCATAGCCGCAAACTGGCGCTTTGTATCATGGGTAAAACCACTGGCCGGCGTCAGATCTAAATCCAATGCAGTCGTCACGATTCCGTTATGCCATGAGCCCCCGGCAGTTACCTGTGGGCGAATCCTGAAGGTTTCTTTCAGCCCGTTAACTTCTTTCGTATCAATACTACGGGGAACAATATTTTGCCCAGCCAGACCCAGCATCCAGTGTTCATTCAGCTCAGTAGCAAAACCAATGTCGGCATTAATACCGGGAGTATTATTACGGTATTCATGGCTACGGAAATCGTGGCTGTCGTAATTCTGTACCGTGGTATTGTAATTAAACAGATCCACACGCTGATATTTCGGAGTTACGCCAAGAGAATACCTGAGCCCGTTCGTCTCAAACGTCCTAGCAATAGCAATCCCGACATCACTCACTGCCGCCGCACGACCATAGGCCCGCGATGTCAACGTATCAGTATCGCTCGCTGTTGGAATAATTTTGCCCTTAGTCACATCATCCAGATATTGCAGATCGTGGTCGCTGACCTTTCCTTCCACCGTTGCCGTCCCCCATGACTTCAGTATCAGGGCAAAAGGTAATTGACTGTTCGGAACTGTCGCGACCATGCCTACACTCGCCAGCACATTCACCTGTGTATTTTTAAATTTCTCCAGTTGATGTTGCAGATCGGTCGCGGCCCCCAAAGGCGCGACTGCACCAGATAGAGCTGCATCATAGCGATCCCAGGCATCTTTCACGGCATCCACATCGCTCTGCAAATGGTCGGGATCCGATACCTGTACTCCGACTGACGGCAGAATCATGCTGAAATCATCGGAAGCGGTGGCACTCGTCATCAGTGCCGGATTAGCGAGTGCTGCCGCACAATAATGAGACGATGCAACTCCCGTCCCTCCCATAGCATCATTACTGGCTTCCATATAGGTCGTAGACGACTGAGCATTACCAGACAGAGCAGTAAAAAAAGCACAGGTCAGCAGAGAATACTGACTTAGCGTAAATTTCATTTTTATTTTCCTGGCCAAAAGAATGAATTGTTTTTAATAAAAATCCCACCGAAGCTATATACAGGCATCGCCCCCAAAAAATAGTGCGTAGTTATCACGAAGGGAGATGCTGATATTTAATCGATGCCGAAACAGATTGTTTCCTATAACTCAAGACACCTAACCAATCGGTAAGTTCACGGATATTAATCGCAGTAACTAATAATCTTTTTTTAATACTCTGAGGCTGGTTCAGCACTACCATGTCCAGCATCAGACAATGCTTACTTATTGATTTTAATGAATATAACTTACATAAACGACAATGTGTATTTAATTTACGACTTACAAGCACGCCATTCCTGTGTTACGCAGGACTCTCATATTTTCCGTATTTTGCACATTATTTTATTTATGTTTATTTAAATTCATTCAGTTATGATTTTTTATCAAACATCATATTTTAGCCTTATGTAAAATAAAATCACCATCACCGTACAATTCATTAACAAATAAACCATTGATGATATACAAAAATAGTCACACCAAACAGTAAATTACTTTAAGAAAACACAATTCGTATTTCACGTTCTAATCCATCACTGAATAGGAAAGCAGATTCATTGTAACAGCTCCTGCTTTATGACTTCCCATCAGAATTTCATCACGACACCATCAGGATATTCCAGTCTCCCGTTGCAATGATAGACGAACAAAATCCGATCTTTTCTACCCGTTCAAAAGCCGGTCCAGAGTTAACAGTTTTTCACATCGTGCCAACTCCCGGGTTCAAAGAGATCTTAAAGAAATCATCGGATGAATTTACAGCATCGGAATTTCTACATATTAACGAGAGGTCTACATTATGTATCGACATCATCGTTCTTTATTGTTTTTACTGATGTTAGGTTACCATGCCTCAACACTGGCATCGCCGGTACACCACATCAGACACACTCCTGTCGTCAATCATCATCGCAAAACAAAAACATCCCACTCGACAAGACAGCATAAATTGTCGCCCAATACAGTCTTCATTAATACGCTGATGGCACAACTGGGTAAGCCATATCGCTGGGGAGGCGCTTCCCCTGAAACCGGATTTGATTGCAGTGGTCTTATCTGGTACGCGTGGCGTAAGAATTTTCACATTACCCTTCCCAGGACCGCCGCCGGCATGTATTCCATGCCACAGGCACACCATGTTCCTTATATGCTTCTACAACCTGGTGACATGGTATTTTTCTCAATACATGGGGAACGTGTCGATCATGTCGGTGTTTATGTGGGAAATGGACATTTCATAGAAGCGCCACATACAGGGCAAAATGTCAAAATTGTCAGCCTGGAAAAAGATTTTTACCGCCGTCATTATCTGGGAGCAAGACGTCTGATGATTTCCTGAGGCGTTCCGATTCCGTATGCTGACCACACAAAAGCAGGGAGGACTTCAGTACATCCTTATACTGGACGGACTGGAGTTCTCCCTCCAATGGATATGTGCTTAGAAAGCGTCATATATATCCATCATTCTCTCTGGAGAGAGACCGCCCGGAAACGGGGAACACTTATGCGATCATCGAGAAGAACAATTCACCAGACATATCAAATTATTTCTATATCGCACACCACTTTATACCTATCAAATTAATTAACCAAATGATTTAAAACGATATTTATAGACTTCACCATAAGGATATAATAATTATTATTCCTATGGTAATAAATTATACAGTACATAAGATTGAATGAACGATAAGATAACCATAAACAGGTTAGTATATAAGCCATAAATAACATCGGATTTCATTTAATTTTATTAATATCCATAGTGTTCCATTCTACAGGAATAAAAATATTAATTTTACCAGCAATGAGGGGTTGTTTATGAATGCAATTACCGGTGTTTTAGTGGATGGATATATTTTTGATATTAAAAATTATATGATTGATGATTATCATTTTCCTAACACTCTGTTCCCTGGTGCTACCTTTAAGATGGTCATTGATGATGACCCGGCCAACAATACTAACGTAGCCTGGAAGTGTATTCCTGATAAAATACTGACTGTTAGTCAGGATGGCACAGTGACCTTTCCGAACGTGGATGAAAGTTGTTGTAGTAAATCGTTTTATATTTTTGCTTAGTGAATTTTTGTCAGGATATACCTTTACTGTAAAACGTTATTTTAAATATAGCACTAAAATTTATCACACAAAAGAAGGGGCTTTAACATGGATTGCAAGTGTAAAGGGACAACTTCCAGCACGGCGCTATATTAATGATTCCGATTTGAACAATTATGAACAATATAACAGGCGCGAGGTTAATACCGGCCTTTATCAGGAATGGGGCACATTGGCTAATGTTGGATGGAAATTAGAACCACAGTTAGATGGTTACTGTCGCATTTATACGGCTGAAAACGATGAATTTTATTGTGCAGAGAATAATAGACTAGATCAGCTCACTGATTCTGGGTATATCGTTCAGGCAGTAGCATTCTATGGCGAGCCTATAGCCAAGTAGTGAGAAAGGTTAAATTCCTTTGCTCACTGTCATTTTCATTATTGTAAAGTAAACAACCACTAAAATTATCAAAATACACGCAGTAAAAAAGGATCTTATAAAGATCCTTTCTTGCGCTATCCATACAGTCCTTATCCTTACCAAACCTGTCTGCAACACCAGACCGTACGAATGAGGACGTTTGAGGTACAACCTTACTGCATTTCGCTCGTTTTTATGCTCCAGGAAATCTGAAGCGTTTAACGTTCATAGCAGGAATCGATTACCTGTCTGTTGTAAATCCTGACCAGGCACTTTCACCAGTTACAGTTCTTAAATTGCAACCATGTGCAGATTATCGCTTCTCGCGTGATGCACATTTTTCTGGAACAACAGTGACGCTCTCACTTTTTAGCTCGACAATTTTTTGTTTTACGGGAGCCTGAGTTAATACTTCAGCTTTACCTGTAAAAACACCACCTTTCTTAATAGATAAAGAAATATAAACCAATGTTCCATCCAGACGGCCATTTTCATAAATATCAACAGAATCAGACTGACAATGCCCTTTTATATTACCATCCACAATTAACTCCCGGCTGGTAATATTTCCTTCCACGACACCATTGCGCATTATTTTCACCAACCCATCCTTAGCAATTACGTTCCCATTCACACAACCATAGATGTATATTTGTTTATTAGAATTTATATTGCCATCAAAGACGACATCACTGGCAATAACCGTGCTATCTGTCCCTGTCTCATTAGCTGAATTTCTGTTTTCCATTTTTTTTACAGTACTACCGACGTCTACAACACTTTCCGGTGTTGAAAGTATTTCTAATTTATCTTTTGCTGCCTTAGATTTGTTAAACATCATGAGTATCCTTTTCTGTAAAAAATGCGTTGAGAAAGAAAAAATTATGAGAAAAAACAATATCACTGCGATAAAAAACTTTCCTGAATACCAGAAAAATAATGCCAGACTCCAGGAAATGATTCCCGCATTCAGAAACATGTTGTTCGCTGTATAATTATGAGAAATAGAGTTCATCGGTGAAATCATCTGTAAACGATATCTTCGGGAAGATGCTTATCCCAAATGATGTTAAGGCAAGGTAACTTCCCCATAAATACAGTCGCCATTACTGTGATTGTGTACGCTACCTCATCCCACAATAACTGTGATGTATTGCTTCTCATCTCAACATATTTACTTTGATTTACAATAATCATGGACCGGGACATAACATACCTTCTTCAGTGGTTATACGACTGCAATGAGGATCGCTGCCGCAATGTACATTGACTCACTGTACAAATCGGCCCAGGGGGAAAATTCTAAAGGGTTGAGGTCATGCGCTAAACGGTAGGTAACCAGAAAGTGTCGTTGGCCATCTGAACAGAGATAATATGCTCTCCACAGAACATGACAGCCGATGGCGTAAAAAGTATCGCAACAATAACAACCATGAAGGGTGTAATGATGGGACTATAGCCTGATGGCGGCTCACGAAAGAACAGGGGTAGTTAGTTGCCAGCTGCCCACCATGGGTATAAACGCGGTGGTCCTGGATACACGCTATCTTGAATCACCTTAACTGGTTGAGAGATGGCCAGTTTTAGTTAATCAATACAAATCCACGTTAAGCGTTATGTGTTGATATCGATGCGAAGGTATTGAGAAAGTAGTGAGCCGTACAGGGTTAGCCTACCGGACATCATGAAACCGGCGCGAATGCCTTCGCCCCTGTACACCCATCATATGCGAAAGTGACCATGCTTAGGGCATAAAAAAACCGCTAATGCGGTATATGGCACGATGATTGTCGGGAGGCTAATCCCGGCCGCAGATTTACTACAGCACTGGAATATTCTACCAATGGCACATTTATGTCAATTCGGGTAATTACCGGGGAGTTATTCAAATGGTTAATGAGTCAACGCTAAGTCAGGCATTGCCCATGAGCCCCTGATCAGCAAGTCATCCATAACATCAGGAATAGAGAAAGATATGAGCCAGACATTAGCTGCTCGGGTTCTTATAAATAATCAGTAACAGCCAAATCAACCTGAGCTAATAGACCTTATAAGTTCAGAAGCACTATTCTTATAATTAGTTACTAACTCAATGATCTGTTTAACTTCAAAATAAAGAGAAGGATCAACTACAGGAATAACATCATTACTCTTACATATAAATTTAGTTTTCTCACTACCTGAATAACAACGTTCAGCCTCAGCAAGAATAGATATTACTGAACCGCATTCAATATTGTATTCTATTAAATTTCCATTTAATGAGATAGCAGGGATCCTGAATTTTGATTTGATTTTATCATTACCATCTATTATCAAACCTTTTGATTCAAGATATTTTTCCATTACTGTAACATAATCAGTACCCAATGCTTCCAACCCTGCAACTATCGCAAAGATGTTCTGTATATTATTCTGTATAATCAATGTGTTATCTAATAATTTTTTCGCATATTCTATATATTGCAAGGATGATTTTTGCCACTTTTGATACTCTTCGTTTCTGTTTTCATTTTCCTTTTTTACAACATCTATATATTGATAAATTTCCCTAAAATCCCCCTCTCCCCCATTCAGTTCGAAAATACCAGAAATGCCTCGCGTTATATCGTGCAGTAATATTTTAATTGCTTCATTGAGCTTATCATTTGCTTTCTGGTAACGTTTTGAACGTATTAAAGCTTGTTGGCGAGTTTTCTCTAATTTTTCTGCGATTCGAGCATTAACAACAAAATCACCTTCAATTGTGGATTCAGGGAAGGCCGGATAATGATATTTTTTGATAAGTGACAGAGCGTAAGGTTCTTTGCTTACATCTACCACCTGAACAGGAAATTGAACCAGTATTGGCAGGTCATCGCAATAATGTGATGACGTCTCACTACGAAAAGCTAATGTCCCGTTAATCCCTAATTTTTTTACACAATGGTCGTCAACGCTACACATAGTAAAGTATGCGTCTACTAACTGAAACCTCTTCAACAACCGCTGTCGGCAATCAGAATTTTTTGCTATATCCAGCAATCGGCATAATAGCCGGTAGTTGCCGTAACCAGACTTATCATTTGTAGATACCAATAAACTCAAACTGAGACAGGCCTGTGAGACCAGGTGACGCAATGCTTCAACATAGTTTTGTTGAGCAAGTTCTTTTTCTGCGCTTTCAGATAGTTTTGCTATTTGCGAAGATACCATTAATAAACCAGCAATTACCTTCGCTTCTTTTTTCTGCGCCTTGCCAAAATCAGGGCTAATTGTACGCATGATAATATTGAGACAGTTATGAATTGCATAATCAGCAATAGCATCAGCCCTGCTAAAATCGACGTTTACCCCTGCAACATCCAGCTGATATTTTGTCGAATACGTTTCAATTCCATCCAATGCAGCGGTTTCTAAATGACTCATCGCACATACAGTAGAGCATACCTGGACATATTTTTCTGACATATGCGATTTTCTCCCTTCAAAAGGATCGGCACACTAAGCTGATATGTCTTAACACGACTTAACAAGCACAGAACACATCATCAGTTGCGATCCCGACGCTTAATCCTTACGGTTCTTTTATTCAGATTTTCCAACGTTAATGTTAATAAAATAAAAACTGGGTCAAACAGCCATCATGGCAATACTGTCGCAAGGTGAACAGTTCAGTATTTATCTAAACGTTTTTTGCCTACATACCTGAAAAGTACATGAAGGATTATTGGTACATAGTAGCCATTACATTCCGAAATAAAGCTCTTTTCTATCAGGTTGTTGCCTTACTGTAATCTGCCATTTAGTCATGCTGACTTATACAAAGCGATTTCATGTTCTACTGAACCGCCTTTTTCATTCATGATGATTAAAATCTTTCGCCAACCTTCAGTGTAAGCAATCCATTGATTTACTGAATTTTTTCAAAAAATTTCAGGTTGAAATCGTCAACATTAGCATTCGTGTACTTAAGGTTCCTCTGTCAGTCATTAACCATACGTTGGTCCACACCTTTAACAGATGCGTTTTATAACAACGTTTCATCATTTAACAATGTTAAGTGAGATTTTTATTGATAAAGCGACCAGGTAGCTATTTGCAGGCAGTAAGAAAAGCGCATCAACAGACTTTATAGCCCAAAAATTTGAGGTCAGAACTCAATCCGTAAATTCCACTTTCAGTTCCGGCGCCAATGAGTCGAGAGTCACAATAGGTATAATGTGTTAACAATCACTGAATGATATTTCAGCCCTCTTCACCCTGGTGATTTCGCCATAGAGAAAACACAAATAAAGCTTTGATTTATAGCGTTTTTTACTACCGATTTCAGGGTGAAATCGACACACGGTTACTCAGTGCAAACTATTATTTCATACATAAGTTTATAATTTTTTTTACCAATGAGAAATATGGCAGAAATGGATACTACGTCCACATATCAGCCATATTAAATGGAGTACCTTTCCACATATGACATAAAAAAAGGACTAAGCATCTCGATCAAAGAAAAGCTATCTTCACACAGCGGGCTAAGAACGTAAGGAATGAATTAATAATGACAAGAAGAAAACAATTAAATAGCCTGCTAAAAATCGGGCGACATCATGGGGGAAGCTTTTCAACTTACAGACTGATATGAATCAAAAAAGAATAACACACATATGAATAACAGAATTAAAGGGTAATTAGCCAGAAAAGACGGTTCAAGTTTTGATGTCATTTCTATAAAAGACCAATTCAAATTAATACTATAGATAGTAATCTTATACTCTGGCTGACCAGGATAATGAAGGATTGTCCTTATGATAAACTATAGACAGAACATACTTATTAAGGATAAATAAGCTACAGTGAGTAATAAGCATCTTTAATATGCATGAGCATAAGTATGATCATCACCAGGCTCTAACCTAGAATGCCAGGATATAGTTATCGTTTTGAATTATTTATTGTTTATTCATATATTGATTTTAAATTGCACAAACATTCGTACGCTCAAAAGAGCAAGAAGCCAGAGCTATCAAAGCAATCTGAACCAGATCATGATGCATAAGCTATAGAGAGAACAGATGTTGTAAGAGATATCTTCAGATTAGCTCTGTTATTTTGAAATAACATATAGATATAAAAATACATATGATAAATGATACAGATATAACAGGCACTTTCGTTAATCAGACAACATTATATCCTCATCGCTCAAACCAATATAACAGTGTGTCATAAGCACTTTATCAGCTTTCTTACACTCTTACCTGATAACCACGTCCCGAACTTTGGCCTCTGAGCTTTCCTGTCTTTATCTTTTCTTTAGCTGATGTTTCTCAGCATATCAGTACGTTAGTTTCATTTAAATAAACTATAGGCAGCAATATAAACTATAGAGAGTAACATATGCTATAGGTAGTAACATAAACTATAGAGAGGGAGTAGTGTCGATTTTTAAGATTAATATAAGCTATAGCGAGTATAAGCACTAAGGCAAAAAACAAGTAACTATCTGATTTATATTGCATTAATAGTATTTGTGTTTACTTTTTAATCTGCTTATTACTTATTATATTTAAATCAGTAATCCTTAACTTGATGCAAACACCATTGAGCAGAGCAAAAGTCGTCAAAATCCTATGTAAAACCAAGCTTAAAAGAAATCAATAGTGATGCAGAACAGCACCACTATTGATGTAAGAATGAGAGGGGATGTATAAAACACATTAATTTTCAGCTAGTTATATAAAAAACTGAAGATATCAGCGTTGCAAAATCGAAAGACACTATCCGATTAAACATAAACTATAGTGAGTATTCAGTCCATTCTACTGACTACAGCTTATGTTTTACGAAGGTTCAAAAGAGCTTCCAAATCTTTGAGATCAATCCCCAGCTTTTCTAGTAACTTAACTTTTTCAATCAGAGAAGGATCAACCGAGTCATTTGTATGCTCAGGTTGTTCATAGGCTTCACTATCAGAGCGGGGAGCTTTTAACTTAGGCCTGCGATAATGCACGTTAAAATACACACTCCGTCCACGTTGCAGCTCCGTGTAATCCAGATATCCGATCTCTTTCAGCTGCTCCATTGCCCTGCGAACCGTCTGATTTTGCGAAAAAACAGGCGATTTCAGGTTTAGCCTGGCGCGCAAACGCGCTATTGAGATAGGTGCAGGATTTTTGGGCAAGCTTTCGATATAGGTGTACAGAGCCTGCGCGGACTCACGCCGCTTAAGCGCGTTTATCGCTTTTAACTGCAACAGAACTTTTCGGTCAAACTGATAAAGCTCAAATAATCGGGGGTCAGCCTGGAGTATGACGATATCTTTAGCTGTGTCGTAGTACGCGGATTGAACCAAATGCGTCGTATATTCTTTAGTCTGGCTGGTAAACGAAATGACTGTCCCGGCAATCCGTTTTAAGGAAGGGCTGATACGTTCACGAAGCTTTTTAGACGATCGGCTTGACGGGATCCCGCAAAGCTTTACAAATTCAACAAACGAAAGCTGAACCTTATCACCTATAACTTTATGTTTTGCAAAAGAATGTATGATTCCCACCCAGGTTTTGAAATCATTGTCCATATCCAGTCGCGGGCCAATGATTTCCACTTTGTCAAAACCCTCAGCCTTAGCAAGTGAGAGTCTGGTCAACTCTTCAGTGGCATCTGTCGTTGAGAGTGTATTTTTTTTACTGTTTTTAAGCGATTTGAGGGTAGGCACAAATACCCCCAGGCGCATTAGCGCAACAGGCTGTACAGTGTTATTAGCGTTCGGAGTAAGAGATACAACTTCTCCTGTTCGCTTATCTACTTCATCAAAAAAATCTTTAATATCAATATCTTTTTCCAAAATCAGCTCCAAGTTTGGGCACCCAGTCCATATAACCGAGCTAATAGCACAAGAAAACATCTGTTGATATGCTGTGCGTAACCTGTGTATACACCTGTATAAATCTATAAGGGCATCCGTATGTCATTATAAAATAAAGAAAAAATACATTATCGCTATCGTTTAATTTTATAGAGAGTGCTCACTATAGCTTATACAGACTGCAAACTACAGCCTGGGTTTATCTCGCTACAGCATATATGAATGCAGGCTATAGTTTATAATTTACAAACTATAGCTTATCAAGATCGCCCGGAAGTCAATGTTGACGCAGGCTACAGCGATCTGGGATCTATTTAGGATCTTAAAAGGATCTACTTAGGATCAACTACTGTGATCTAAACGAATAAAGTAATTATGAGTAATGAGCAGAAAAGTTCATCGCCAAAACCCGGGAATGACAAGAGACATCAGCTGATTATCTGTGATGTAGCCCCCAGAAACA
>NZ_VATT01000020.1:0-118150 GCF_005781225.1 Escherichia sp. E4736
AATCTGGCAACTTTTTGCCAGACCTGGGACGACGAAAATGTCCATAAATTGATGGACCTGTCGATCAATAAAAACTGGATCGACAAAGAAGAATATCCGCAATCCGCAGCCATCGACCTGCGCTGTGTAAATATGGTTGCTGACCTGTGGCACGCGCCTGCACCGAAAAACGGCCAGGCCGTTGGCACCAACACCATTGGTTCTTCCGAGGCCTGTATGCTCGGCGGGATGGCGATGAAATGGCGTTGGCGCAAGCGTATGGAAGCCGCAGGTAAGCCGACCAATAAACCAAACCTGGTCTGCGGTCCGGTGCAAATCTGCTGGCATAAATTTGCCCGCTACTGGGATGTCGAGCTGCGTGAGATCCCTATGCGTCCCGGCCAGCTATTCATGGATCCGAAACGCATGATTGAGGCCTGCGACGAAAACACCATCGGCGTGGTGCCGACTTTCGGCGTGACCTATACCGGTAACTATGAGTTCCCGCAACCGCTGCATGATGCACTGGATAAATTCCAGGCCGACACCGGTATCGACATCGACATGCACATCGACGCCGCCAGCGGTGGTTTCCTTGCGCCGTTCGTGGCGCCGGATATCGTCTGGGACTTCCGCCTGCCGCGCGTGAAATCGATCAGTGCTTCAGGCCATAAATTCGGTCTGGCTCCGCTGGGCTGCGGCTGGGTTATCTGGCGTGACGAAGAAGCGCTGCCGAAAGAACTGATATTCAACGTTGACTATCTCGGCGGTCAGATTGGTACTTTCGCCATCAACTTCTCCCGTCCGGCGGGCCAGGTGATTGCCCAGTACTATGAATTCCTGCGCCTCGGTCGTGAAGGCTATACCAAAGTACAGAACGCCTCTTACCAGGTTGCTGCTTATCTGGCGGATGAAATCGCCAAACTGGGGCCGTATGAGTTCATCTGTACGGGTCGCCCGGATGAAGGTATCCCGGCGGTGTGCTTCAAACTGAAAGACGGGGAAAATCCAGGATACACCCTGTATGACCTCTCTGAACGTCTGCGCCTGCGCGGCTGGCAGGTTCCGGCATTTACCCTCGGTGGTGAAGCCACCGACATCGTGGTAATGCGCATTATGTGCCGCCGTGGCTTCGAAATGGACTTCGCTGAACTGTTACTGGAAGACTACAAAGCCTCCCTGAAATACCTCAGCGATCACCCGAAACTGCAGGGTATTGCCCAGCAGAACAGCTTTAAACATACCTGATAACCGAATGTCACCTGCATGCCAGGAGCATGCGGGTGTAATTCATTCACGGTAAAGAAATATATCCTATAAATAAGAGTAGTGGCGTAATGATCAGGATGCTAATTCTGATCATTTTTTTGTTTTTTGGGAAATTCATATAATTGAATAATTTGCAATGTAAATTAAATCTTGTACAAATTACAATAGGATGCATCAGCTATTATTCATATCCGTTATTATTGCTTATTTTTGCTCTAATAGATTGAAAAATAAGTGACCTGGAACAATGCTTCTAACCACTTAGGATGCTATTATTTTTTTTTCGTTTAAGCTTTTTTTAAATCGCGATTTGACTTAGGGTGTTAGCGTGCTACATTAAATACAATAATATGTTTCTGTTATAGTGTATTAATGATGCAATCACTACATGGAACTTGTTTAATTGCGTACGCAAAGCATAAATATATTCTTACCATGCAGAATGGTGAATATCGCTGTTTTAACGGTGGTGATTTGGTTTTTGCGGATGCAAACCAGATTTTAGTTGATAACTGTGCAGAGAACGTCGTCTTTGTCACGAAGGAAACACTTTCATTATTTCTCCCAATGCTCAAGGAGGAGGCATTAACTCTTCATGCCTGTAAAAAAGTTCCTTCGTTAATCGTGCATCACTGTACCCGAGATATCCCCGTTTTTCAGGAAGTTGTACAGCTTTCACAGAGTAAAAATCTCCGCTATGGTGAGATTTTACGTAACAGGGCATTAATATTCGCAATATTGTCGGTTTTTCTTGAAGATGAACAGTTTATAGCGCTACTCATGAATATCCTACAGCCCAATATGCGAACTCGGGTTTGTACGGTCATTAACCGTAATATTGCTCATGAATGGTCATTGGCGAAAATAGCCAGCGAGTTATTGATGAGTCCAAGTTTGTTAAAGAAAAAATTGCGTGAAGAAGAGACGTCTTATTCGCAACTGCTTACCGAATGTAGAATGCGACGCGCGTTACAATTCATTGTAATACATGGCTTTTCTATAAAGCGAGTGGCCGTGTTGTGTGGCTATAACAGTGTGTCGTATTTTATTTATGTTTTTCGCAATTATTATGGCATGACACCGACTGAGTATCATGAACGAATAGCTGAAAGAGGGGGTGATAACCCTCTGATGATGGACATTTGTTTGGCAGGAAAGTGTTGTCACCCTGAAAGGATAGTAAGGTTATAATTGCTTTTTGAAGATAAAAAAAAACCGGCATAGGGGACCGGGAAGAGGATAGTCTGCCGTCTCCAGACTAATAAGCCGTTATAACACTCCATGTTGGCACGGGAAACTTTGTGCTCTCAGTGGGTTAAATATAACTTTTGCTGGAGATAAGATCAGCCAATTTTTTATAAACATAAGCTATACACAAATTTAAGATATATCACGCATGCATTTACTTTTTATGGCTTAACTGATATATGCGCTTATGTATGTGATTACTTTTTGGTCCTACCAATTTTGGCAGTTTTGGATTTTTACAGGAGTCATACATCATTTCATTTGTATACTGAAATTGTAATGGTTGTAGTAATGGAATATAAGGGCTTGTCATGACACACGTTTGCTCAGTGATCCTCACCCGCCGTTCATTTGATATTTATCATGAGCAGCAAAAACTCTATTTGCAAAAAGAGAGTATTCTTTTGATGGATAAATATATGGTGGAGAATTTTCCTTTTGATGAATCCCATGCCCGTAGACTAGATATCGATGAAAGGATCATTAGCCATTATTTGCACAATGTCCGTCTTTCGGGTCGGTGTTTAGGGCTGCATGGTAAAAAACGGTTGCTAGTTAACCCAACACCACCAATGCCGCTGGTCACTGCGATATTTGATAGTTTTGCTCAAGAAGATATTGCGTCCAGAACATTAAGTAATATGCTTTACTTTTCCTGTCTTTCGATGTTTTCACGAAATAAAGAACTTATTCCCTTCCTTTTTAATAGCATTAGTACTGTTTCAGGTAAAGTTGAACGCATTATTAGCTGTGATATAGCCAAACGTTGGTATCTGCGTGATATCGCCGAAAAAATGTATACCAGTGAAAGCCTAATCAAGAAAAAATTGCAGGATGAAAATACCTGCTTCAGTAAAATATTGTTGGCCTCGCGAATGTCGATGGCCAGACGATTACTCGAGTTACGACAAATCCCGCTGCCGATGGTCGCAGAAAAATGTGGCTATAGCAGTACGTCGTACTTTATTAATACTTTCCGCCAGTACTATGGCGTAACACCGCACCAGTTTGCGCAACAATCAACTGGGACCTTTAACTGACAGGATTTCTCATTCGAAAGTCGGTCAGGATCTCCCTCACACTTCATGTGAAAATCTTTCCTCATTAACTCTGCCGGGTCACCGGCAAGTTTGCTTTCGCAGTTTGCAAAACACTAAACGTATTTTCAGGAGGAAAAGACGCGGCATGTTCAGGATTATTAAGTTTGCAATTCATACAATTACGGGAATTCTGGTCAGTGTCGTGTTGTTTAAATTGATAACCAACGGTTGGAGCGGGTTCTACTTTCAATGCTGTTTACTGAGTCTGATGTTCCTGGCGGTAAGCTGGCTGTTGAGTGGCGAGTGGTTAGCGGGAAAGAGTAAGGCTGAACCCTCACGTTCAACCTTACTCTCGTTTACGCGTTACGCTTTTTTAAAGCGGGCAAAGAGATGTTCCACCACAACGAAAAAGACCGGAACGAAGTAAATCGCTAGCACCGTTGCTGCAAACATCCCCCCCATAACGCCTGTACCTACTGCGTTTTGCGCACCGGAGCCTGCGCCATGACTGATAACCAGCGGCAGTACGCCGAGAATAAAGGCCAGAGAGGTCATCAGGATTGGGCGTAAGCGCATCCGTGCCGCTTCGATAATCGCTTCCATCGGTGTCTTCCCTTCTTTTTGCATCATCTCAACCGCAAACTCGACAATCAGGATGGCGTTCTTGGCGGAAAGCCCAATGGTGGTCAGCAGACCAACCTGGAAGTAGACGTCATTGCTTAACCCGCGCAGATCTGTAGCCAGTAACGCGCCAATTACCCCAAGCGGTACGACCAGCATTACCGAGAATGGAATCGACCAGCTTTCATAAAGTGCGGCGAGGGCAAGGAACACCACGACCAGCGAGATGGCATATAGTGCCGGGGCCTGGTTGGAAGATAACGCTTCCTGATATGACAGTCCGGTCCATGAATAGCCAACGCCAGTCGGAAGTTTTGCGACCAGATCCACCATAAATTTCATTGCGTCACCCGTACTTTTTCCTGCCGTCGCTTCACCTAAAATCTCCATTGCTGGAATACCGTTGTAGCGTTCCAGACGTGGTGAGCCGTAGGTCCATTCTGTTGAAGAATAAGCAGAAAGCGGCGCCATCGTGCCGGAGGCGTTGCGCACATACCATTGGTTTATATTATCTGGCAGCATGCGGAACGGTGTTCCCGCCTGGACATACACTTTTTTCACTCGTCCCTGGTTAAGGAAGTCGTTCACGTAGCGACTACCGAAAGCGGTGGAAATGGTCTGGTTGATATCGGACAACTCCACGCCCATCGCCTCAGCTTTCGCAGCGTTGACGTTGACTTTGAACATCGGTGTATCTTCCAGGCCGTTCGGGCGTACCCCGGTGACCTGGTCAGGGGATTGTGCTGCCAGAGACAGCAACTCATTTCTCGCCTGGGTCAGCTTTTCATGTCCCAGGTTACCGTTGTCCAGTAGTTCCATATCAAAACCTGACGCTGTTCCCAGTTCTGCTACCGCCGGTAAGTTGAACGGGAAAATAACTGCTTTATTGATGCGGCTAAGAGCCACCATCGCCCGCTGAATAATCGCGGTCACCGAATTTTCTTCGCCGACGCGTTCAGACCACGGCTTCAGGCTGATAAACGCCAGACCGTTGTTTTGCCCCTGGCCGCTGAAACCAAAGCCGCCAACGGTAAACACCGACTGAACATTATTTTTCTCTTTTGTCAGATAGTAATCGGTCACCTGCTGCAGCACTTTAGTGGTGTTAACCATCGTGGAACCTGATGGTAGCTGTGCAGTGGTCATAAATACCCCTTGATCCTCTTCCGGCAAGAAGGAGGTCGGTGTACGCAGAAACAGCACCGCCATCCCGGCACAAATCAGCAGGTAAACCACCATATAACGACCCGTGCAGCGCAGCAGTGAGCGGGTACTGTCGGTATAGTGTTGAGTTGATTTTTCAAACAGATGGTTAAATCGCACAAACAACGCATTCTGTTTGTGACCGCCTTCTGGAACGGCTTTCAAAATGGTGGCGCAAAGGGCAGGCGTTAGACTCATCGCCACAAACACCGAAAGCAACATGGAGGAGATCAGCGTAATGGAGAACTGACGGTAAATTTCCCCGGTCGCGCCGCTCATAAAGGCCATTGGCATAAACACCGCGGAAAGCACAACGGCAATCCCGACCAGCGCACGTTGGATTTGCCCCATTGATTTATGCGTCGCTTCCTTCGGCGGCAGCTTATCTTCTGCTATCACGCGCTCGACGTTTTCTACCACCACGATAGCATCATCAACCAGCAACCCTATCGCCAGCACCATCCCGAACATGGTGAGGGTGTTGATGGTAAACCCGACCGCCGACAAAATCGCGAACGTGCCGAGAATAACGACCGGTACGGCAATAGTCGGGATGATCGTAGCGCGAATGTTTTGCAAAAACAGGTACATGACCAGGAAGACGAGGATGATGGCCTCAACCAGCGTTTTGAAAACTTCCTGGATTGAAATTTTAATAAATGGTGTCGTGTCGTAAGGATAAACCGTCTTCAGGCTGGCGGGAAAATAGGCCGATAAACGGTTGAGCTCCTCTTTTACCGCCCGGGAGGTATCGAGCGCGTTTGCTCCTGTAGCCAGTTTGATCGCGATCCCGGCGGCAGGTTTGCCGTTATAGCGCGCTACGGTGGAATAATCTTCCGCTCCCAGCTCGACGCGGGCAACGTCGCGCAGCAGCACTTGTGAACCATCTTGCTGAACTTTCAGCAGGATTTTGCCAAATTCTTCCGGTGTTTGCAGACGTGTCTGCACAATGATCGAGGCGTTCAGTTGTTGGTCTGCCGCCTGTGGCATTCCGCCCAGTTGACCGCCGGAAATCTGGTTGTTCTGTACCTTGATTTGGGAAATAACATCGGCAGGAACAAGGTTGTATTTATTGAGTTTTTGCGGGTCCAGCCAGATACGCATGGCGTACTCTGAACCAAAGAGCTGCACGCTACCGACACCTGCGGTACGACTTAATGGGTCTTTAATATTAGAAGCCACATAGTCCGCAATGTCGTACTGGTTGAGGCTGCCGTTTTCAGAGATAAACGCTGCCACCATCAGGATATTGCTGCTCGACTTATTGACGCTAATCCCTTGTTGCTGTACTGCTTCGGGGAGTGATGGCATAGCAAGTTGCAGTTTATTCTGCACCTGAACCTGCGCAATATCGGGCGACGTTCCTGTCTCAAAGGTCAGTGTGATGGAGGCATTACCCGCCGCATCACTGGTTGATGACATATACATTAAGCCATCAAGTCCATTCATATTTTGCTCAATCACCTGAGTGACTGAATCTTCTACCGTTTGCGCATCAGCACCCGGATAGGTGGCGCTCACGGTGATGGTCGGTGGTGCAATCTGCGGATATTGCGCCACCGGTAAGTTCATGATCGCCAGCCCGCCTGCGAGCATCAAAATAATGGCAAGTACCCAGGCAAAAACCGGGCGATCAATAAAATAGTTAGCCATGAAAGTCCCCTTAAGCCTGCAACGTTATTGTTTCGATTCGGTGCTGGCGTTTTCCTGGCTGGAGGAAATTGCGCGTGCTTTGATACCTGGGCGAATGCGTTGCAAACCGGAAACGATCACCCGATCGCCAGCTTGCAAGCCAGAGGTAACAACCCACTGGTTGCCGATGGCTTTGGTAGCGTCAATTTCGCGTAACTGCACGACATCATCTTTATCAAGAATGAGCGCCGTTGCTTTGCCCTGAGCGTTGTGAGTAACGCCTTCCTGCGGCACCAGTAACACATTCTGGCGACTACCTTCATCCACTAATGCTGTGACGTACATGCCTGGCAGTAAGTCACCATTTGGATTGGGGAAAATCGCGCGCAACGTGACCGAGCCGGTAGTTTCATCCACCGTCGGGTCAGAGAATTTCAGCGTACCGCTCTGGCTGTAACGTTTGCCATTTTCCAGATTGAGCTGAACTGGCGTACTGCCCTGAACCTGTTTGATTTGCCCACTGGCGACCTCTTCTTTCATGCGCAAAAAATCTTGTACCGACTGCGTGAGATCGACATAAATCGGGTCCAGACGCTGCACCGTAACCAGCGAATCTGCCTGATTAGCAGTAACGAGTGCGCCGACGGTCACTGATGATTTCCCACTGACGCCTGTAATGGGCGAGGTGACGTTTGCGTATTGCAGATTGATCGTCGCCTGCTCAACAGCCGCTTTAGCAACGGTGACATTGGCTTCTGCCTCATTCAGCTGGGTGCGCGCGGTGTCGTAATCCTGACGGCTGACGTAGTTGGTTTTTAGCAACGATGCCTGGCGATTAAAGGTAATGCGGGCATTGCTGGCGGTAGAGAGGGCTTTCGCCAGCGAACCTTTGGCTGAGTTCAACTCTGCCTGCAAGGGCGCAGGGTCAATCTGATACAACGAATCGCCCTGGTTAACTTTATCGCCTTCGATAAAATTGCGCTTAATGATGATGCCACCCACCTGCGGGCGAATCTCAGCAACTTCATAAGGAACAGTTCTGCCGGGCAATTCGCTCATGACATTGATTGAGCCGGGGGAGAGCGTCACCACGCCCACTTCTGGCGTCATGGCGGCAGCATTTTGCGCTGATTTGTCGTCGCATGCGGTGAGTATTACGCCGCAGAATAACAACGGTATTAACAGTTTTCTTTTTCTGTTCATTTTATTCCCTGAAAATTCGTGAAAAATTACGGATTTTTTGAATGTGTGCGGGGAGAGGCATGAGGGATTTACAGACCTGCGGCATAGTGCAAGCCATGGGGATGTATGCCTGTGATGGCGCATGCAGGCCGAGTGACCAATGTGGCGATTTAGATGGCAAAAAAAATGTTGCCGTTCTGCTGACAGTCTCTGCCTGCGTCCGGGCAACGAATGTTTCTACTGGTGGATACATAAACCAGGGGAATAAGTTCGTTTTTGCTTCTCCTTTGGTTATCACCGGGAGTAATGGAGTCAGCATTTGCATCCCTCGTCATGCCAGCCGTCAATTTCAGGCACTTATCGCTGGGCCACATCAACGCCTTCTTAAAAATAAGAAGAGATCCCCAGAGTCACGATGTCGCTCATACGTCTAAGTTTCAGCTTGTACATAATATTGAATTTCTGGATCTTTAATGTCTGCTGCGAAATTTTCAGTGTTGACGTGATATTACTTTCATTTTTGTTCTTCAGGATTAATTGCATAATTTTGAATTGATTATGCGAGAAACATAATTGAGAATTCTTATGAGGCAAGTGTTTTCCATAAGTAATATCAATCAGATTTTTAATGCTTTCTTTACGGCTGATAAAAAAGATAGGCGACTGACTTTTAAGTTTGCTGATGTGGTAAGGTGCCAGAACAATGATTCTTTCAGCATCTAACTTCTCAAGAAACTTAATCGCTTCTTCATCAAGGATATGATTATGATAGGTATCAATGATCACCTTGAATGGTTTGTTACCTATGCTTTTTATCTCTGACAGGGAATTGATTTTTATCATTTCGTGATTATCTTTCAACTGCAAAAAGCCCTGTAAAAGAAAAGAATCCTTCGTCATGAGAAAAATCATAACTTGCTCCTTAGCCGTTATTGTTTCGAACATGTCATCCTTTTCATTATTTACATCCATGTCCGAATTCGTTGTTCAATATAGTAAACGCCTATAAGAACGTTGCCCTTCGTGAACTAATACGTCTATTAACACTAATCAAAACTTGAGATTTATCCATCACGCACTCCATATATTGATCCTAGGTAACATTCCTGGGTGTTATAAATTTGTTAGTGCTAACATGAAATTAACAACTCCCATATTTTTACCAAGAATAAGTTATCAATTTAAAGTTTGTGATTTCTGAATGATAAAACTAAAATAAAAAAGTAATCCGATTTAAATATCGAGTCTCCTTGTTTCTACTTAAGCTGGCAATTGGAATTGCCAGCTTTCTTTTTAATTTTTGGGGAAAATTAACATCAACTGCATTAATTACCTTCTTATTGAGCCAATGCTTGCCAAACCTTGATTTCATTTTCCCACAGCACTTTTAAACATTAAACCTGACTACAGAAAATATCAGCCATGATAATGTTTGAAATGGCTAATTTGCTGTGAAATTTATAAAACCATAAAGGTTTCAGCGAGTTGTTTAATGAGTCGCACGGTAATTATTTCAACGATGGTTTATGTTTTGCCATGGTGGCGATATGAAGCGGGAGTGTTATATGCCTCATAGTCACCATAAGTGATTATGAGGCGGTGTGGGAAATACTGTGCCGACGGTCTGATATTGATTATTTTTTAACGAATAAACTAGCGAAGCTAAACAAGCTGGCAGCGCTGAATATTAGTTCTATCCCCACCAGTGTAGAAACTAGTGTTACAGAAACCATTGGCGTTGCACCCAGGAATATCCATGCAATGATGATATCCAGGATACCAATGACTAGTTGTAGCCAGCTGCCTTTCATTGAACGCTGGCGATACCAGCTCATCAAGCGAATAACCCCAGCGACACAAAACAAGCCAGCGATAAACGCCGCAATAGCAAAAATTCCCAGTTCTGGTGCGCGGATGAAGAAATAGCCGATCAACAAATAGGCGACAGCGACAAGGAAGCCGGATAATACAGGCCAGAAATTATGACTCCGGTTGCTGAATAAACCGACAATAAGCGCAATGCCTGAGCAGATTAATAATGCGCCAACGACTGTGCTAAGGATATCGCCAGAGACAAACGGGAAGCTTATACACAGTAAACCGACAATAAACAGTAGCACAGCAATAAACTGGATTGCTCTCCGATGCTTCTTAAGCATATCCAGATCAAATTTCAAAATTGTTGCCTTATCTATATATAACATAGAACCACCCTATAAATTTAAGAAGAAAAATCCCTACTATCAATCTATGCCAAAAATGCATCCAGGAATGCATGTGATTTAATAAAAATTTCCTAATTAATGTGTCCAACACCCATGTAACTTGTTGTATTTAAATAAAAATATCTTATTTTGATATTTTATCTCAACATGACATACCCAAAAAACCAGGTTATAACCTCAATGTCGAAATTGATTCGTGACGGCTCTTTCACTTTATAGTTGAGGATATTACGATGAAAAAAGTATTAGGTGTAATTCTTGGTGGCCTGCTTCTTCTGCCAGTTGTGAGCAATGCCGCGGATGCACAAAAAGCAGCTGACAATAAAAAACCTGTCAACTCCTGGACCTGTGAAGATTTCCTGGCTGTGGACGAATCCTTCCAGCCGACTGCAGTCGGTTTTGCTGAAGCACTGAATAACAAAGATAAACCAGAAGATGCGGTTATGGATGTTCAGGGCATTGCAACCGTAACCCCAGCTATCGTTCAGGCTTGTACTCAGGATAAACAAGCCAGCTTTAAAGATAAAGTTAAAGGCGAATGGGACAAGATTAAGAAAGATATGTAATTCATGGAATGCGTTGCATCGTATTTCCTTGAATATTGAACAGGCAGGAATACCTCGCGTTAAAAGCAGATAATCCTCCTGTTCATATATACTTTATTTGTTGAATGGGTTGTAAAATGAATATTTCATCTCTACGTAAAGCCATGATTTTCGTTGGCGCTGTAGCGGCACTTTCACTGGTTAATGCACAATCTGCACTGGCTGCTAATGAATCTGCTAAAGATATGACTTGTCAGGAATTTATTGACCTGAATCCAAAAGCGATGACACCGGTTGCATGGTGGATGCTGCATGAGGAAACGGTTTACAAAGGTGGTGATACTGTAACCTTAAATGAAACTGATCTGACTCAGATTCCTAAAGTGATTGAATATTGTAAGAAAAATCCGCAGAAAAATTTGTATACCTTCAAAGATAAATTGGCAAATGTCCTGCCGAATTAACAGGAATAAAGCAAAAAGGAGTAGCAAGTTGAGCCATCTTGCTGCTCCTTTTTGCATTTTTATATGACTGCAGAATTTATTATTCGTCTAATCCTGGCTGCTATTGCCTGTGGTGCTATTGGCATGGAAAGGCAAATCCGCGGCAAAGGGGCAGGGCTTCGTACACATGTCTTAATCGGTATGGGTAGCGCCCTGTTTATGATTGTGTCGAAATATGGTTTCGCTGATGTGCTGGCGCTGGATCACGTCGGGCTTGATCCCAGCCGTATTGCCGCTCAGGTTGTCACTGGCGTCGGTTTTATAGGCGCGGGTAATATCCTCGTCCGTAATCAAAATATTGTCGGCCTCACCACCGCTGCGGATATCTGGGTAACAGCTGCAATCGGTATGGTGATTGGTAGCGGCATGTATGAGCTGGGGATTTACGGTTCTGTAATGACCTTGTTGGTACTGGAAGTCTTCCATCAATTAACTTTCCGGCTGATGAACAAGAATTACCATTTACAGCTGACGTTGGTGAACGGTAATACGCTGTCGATGCTCGACTGGTTTAAACAACAAAAAATAAAAACTGATTTAGTTTCGTTGCAAGAAAATGAAGATCATGACGTAGTTGCTATTGATATTCAGCTTCATGCGGCGACGTCGATTGAAGACTTATTAAAGTCGCTAAAAGACATGACGGGTGTGAAAGGTGTTTCAATCAGCTAATGTGAATATTAATGATATCGACGGGAGTACACCCGGTACTCCCGTCGTATTTAACTATCGAGGACAATCAGCGGAGAATGATTGGCAGGGGCGTTTAATACAGTAATATCCGCGCCGTAGAGCATAGTCAGCGCCTGCTGTGTCAACACGTCCTGCGGTTTACCATTGGCGATAACCTTTCCTTTTTGCATCAATACAACACGGTCGGCATAGCGGGCGGCAAGATTAAGATCGTGCAATACACAGCAGACGTTGAATTGCCGTTCGCGAACTAACTGACGTAATAAACGAAACAGATGCTGCTGATGGTGAATATCCAGCGCCGACGTTGGTTCATCAAGAAATAACCATTTCGGCGAGGGTATTGCTTCCCAAAGTTGTACCAGCAGGCGCGCTAATTGCACACGCTGTTGTTCACCGCCGGATAATTGCCGATAGTCGCGGTTTGCTAACGCCTGACAGTCGCATAGCGCCATTATCTGTGCCGTTTCATCCCCCTGATTACCGGTACGATGCGGATGGCGCCCCATCTGGATCACTTCTTGTACACTGAATGGAAACGCCATATGGCTATTCTGACGCATCACGGCCCGGTGTTTCGCCAGTTCGGTAATTGACCATTCATTTAATGGCTTATTAAATAACCGGCATTCGCCGCTATCAGGTTGAAGATAGCCGGTGAGCTGGCGAAGCAACGTGGATTTTCCCGCACCATTAGGGCCGAGAATGGCAACAATTTCCCCGCCGGGAAAAGTCAGCGAGACATTGTCAGTCAGGCGTCGCCCATGAAGGCTATAAACCAGGTTCCGGGCGCTAATCATGCGATCCTCCGGTTGCGCAGAATCAACCACATGAAATACGGGCCGCCAAGCAGGCTGGTTAGTAATCCGACAGGCATTTCTGCTGGCTGTACCAGTGTGCGGGCAAGCGTGTCTGCCATCAGTAATAAGCAGGCTCCGGCAAGGGCAGAGCAAGGAATTAGCCAGCGATGATTTGCTCCGGTAGTCATGCGAATCAGATGCGGGATCACCAGGCCAATAAAGCCGATAATGCCGCTTACCGATACGGCAGCGCCAACGAGCAGTGAGCTAATCAACAGTAATTGTTGGCGTTTACGCTTTACGTTCACGCCGAGGTAATGGGCTTCTTCATCACCAAGTTGCAGCAAATTCAGCGTTCCGGCGAGACACGTTGTTGCCATAATGGCGGGCAGAATGAAGGAGCTGGCAACCAATAACGTTGGCCATTGCGCCTGACCGAGATTGCCCATCATCCACAACGTGAGTTGTCGTAGCTGTTGCTCATCGCCTATATAGCTCAGTATGCCGATCGCTGCGCCGCACAGGGCATTGATGGCGATCCCGGCGAGTAACAATTGCATCATGCTGCCATCGCGATGGCGCTGCGTGATGAGAAAAATGATGGTGCAGACCACTAAACTTCCGGCGATGGCAAACACCATTTGTTCATAAAGCACCAGCACCACGGGGAAGGAAAAGGGCAGCACAATAGCAACGCCAACCATTAATGCCGAACCGCTACTGACGCCGAGTAATCCTGGGTCAGCCATGGGGTTGCGGAAAAGCCCCTGCATAATCACCCCGGCGGTTGCCAACGCGGCGCCTACCAGCACGGCCAGTAAAACGCGCGGCAGGCGAATATTTAGCCAGATATCGCGGTATTCCTCATCAAGAAGGGCGCTAAAGCTGATTTTTAACGCGCCCTGACTGGCACCGAACAGCACCAGGGCAAGCAATAATAGTGATAGCCCCATAAAGACACTGGCGGATGAAAATGAATCCTTGAGCACGCAAAACTCCGTTATGACGTTGCGGCGCGGAGAGTCTGCGCCGCATGGGATTACGCCGGTTTCAGGTCAGGTTCAATCAGACTGTAGATCTGCTTGTTGAGTGCTGGCGCGTTTGCCAGTTCATGAATGTGTGCGGCGACATCGGCACGGCGGACAAAACCATGACACTCCTGATTTTGTATCCGTTGTGCTTTGCCTGTTGCTGCGCCGTCAAGCAGACCGCCAGGGCGGAGAATGGCGTAGTCTAGCTGGCTGGTTTGCAGCCAGCTTTCCGCCAGTGTCTTTTCGCGCACCGCCTGACCAAACGCGGCTTTTGCCCGATCCGATAAGAACGGCCAACTATCGCCGCATCCCAAAGAAGTCACCAGAATCATGCGACTGATGCCTGCCTTTTCGGCCTCATCAATCACCGTTCTGTGGGCCAGATAATCCTGTGCGCCGCCCATTGTTGAGATGATAAGTGCTTGCGGACCAGCCGCGCGGCAGGCGGCTGCGACTACGCTGGCGTCACAAGCGTCGCCAGTAAAAGCCTGCACACCTTGTTGCGTCAGTTGAGCCGCAGCGTCTGCACGGCGAACGACAGCGACGACCGGACGTTGTTCCGCCAGCGCCAGTTCAAGCGTTCTGGCGCCCACACCTTTTCCGCCCGCGCCAAAGAGTAGCCACGGTGTCATCAGGCGTGTTCCTTTAACGATGCTGCCAGAGCATGGAAGGCGTTGACCTGTTCACTCAGGAGCTGACGATGGTCATCCCTGCCGAGGAAGATTTTCAGCATGGCGCTGCCTTCTTTGTTGAAAAAGAGAATGGATGCGGTGTCCATGCCCATAAATTTACGTTCGATTAAGGCAATATGCGTGCAGTTTTCTGCTTTGATATGCCCGGACATGCCGTGCTTTCCACGCAGATTGAAATAGCCGTGGCGGTGGAAACCCGAAGGCAGTTCGCCGCTAAATTCGAGGATCACATCGGCAGTATGCACCAGCGTGGTGACGTTGCCCCATTCGCAGACGGTATCCCAGACAGTATCGAATTTATCGCCTGACACAACAGTCGGAGAGGGCAGATTTTTCACTACCTCCAGCAACGTGGTGTTGTATTGTTCGGCGATCGCCTCCAGCGTACCGTCTGGCTCCTTTTTCAAAAATTCCTGTAACGAGACATGGCTCATAAATCACTCCTGTTATGGTTTTTCAAGCGCAATCGCTGGCGCATTAAGTACCTGAATCAGTTCATTAAGAGACTGCAAAATGTTGCTTGCCCAGAAACGACCTTCATTGGTCAACCGCAGGCACGTTGAAGCATCGCGGCTTAAGCCTTTTTGGTGCCACTGGGCCAGTAATGGTGCGAGTTTTTCAGCATGTGGCGTAAGTTCGTACAGCGGTACACGCGCCGTTTCAATGCCCGACTGCAAGGTATGACGCCACTGCGCGTTACGTTCGGCGTTACGCATGATCATCATCAGCGGTTTTTTGCCTGCCGCGACGGATTCATGCCAGGTCTGTAGATTGCGTTCGTTCATCCAGGAGTAACCATTAATCGAACCACCTGCGCCGGAACCAAAGGCCAGACAATCGGCACCTTGTTTTATCAGCAGGTTATAGAGATTGCGTTCGCGTGTGGTACGGCCCCAGTGGCTGTTACTGATGCAGCGCCAACCGGCATCGTCCATAAAATCACACCCTTGCAGGTAAAGATCGCGACGCTCCGCCGGAGAGGGCACGGTAGTGCGCCCGTTTTCCACGGCTTTGCCCAGTGGCGTGTTGGGCAGGACGTTGAGCGCATAGAGGTCGACGCCGTCAAGACCGATATCGCGGGCAATAGCCAGATCTTCTCCCCAGGTTTGCGCATCCTGACCTGGCAGGCCAAACAGCAGGTCACAGACCACCGCAGCACGGTCGCGTTTGACCAGGCTTTCCATAAACGCAATGGCGGTTGGGCCATCCGAGGTGCGGGCCATTTTCTTGCGGATTTTGCTGTTAAACGACTGAATACCAATTGAGAAGCGGTTTGCTCCCGCATCAAGGCAAGCGTCGATTCGCTCAGCGTCAAAATTCAGTACCCGGCCTTCAATGGTGATTTCACAATCGGGTGCCAGTGGTAATTTTTCTCGTAGTGTGGTGATGATTCTTGCCAAATCGCGCGCGGAGAGTGCGGAAGGCGTACCGCCACCGAAATAGACCGCATGGATGGGCGCGGACTGATGCAATACGCTGTCTGCCTCCTGTTCGATTTCTCGAATCAGGGCATCGGTATAATGAGCACACGCATCTTCATTAAAACGATTCTGATAAAAACCGCAAAACGTGCAGTGTGTCGCGCAAAAAGGAATATGAAGATAAACCAGTCGCTTACGAGGTGAGGTTGTTTGACTGATCATCTCTTGCCAGGTCTGTGCCAGTTGTTCTTTGGCGACCGGAATGGCCCCACGAAACGGCATCATGGCACGCCTGTCTTTAAATGGCTGGTCACCGTCTAAAGCAAAATGAGGCGTGAGATCCAGGGTGTTTTTCATGTTCATACGTCTGATTTAAATCCGTTTATTGCGGCCAAAGTTGCTGGTGTAAAGACTCAACGACATCAGCAATACGCGGGCCCATTCCCAGAATCAGGTTTTGATCAACGGTGATAATGCGCTGGTTCTTCCAGGCGGCGGTGTGGGTAATTCCGGCAATAGAACGTAGCCGATTAATATCGCCATCGACCATTTGTGAGGTTACGACAATCACTTCAGGGTTAGCCGCAATCAGCGATTCCGCGCTGTAGCTTTTGTACTGCTGGTGGGTAGCGACGTTTTCTGCTCCGGCAAGCGACAGAATGGCGTCTGCGACGCTGCCTTTACCGGCGACCTGTGGCGCGCTGCCGCCAGCAGAGAGAATAAACATCGCTTTAACCGGGGCTTTTTTTGCCGCCACGCTTTGCTGTACTCGCTCCAGGCGTTGGCTGATTTGTGTCACCAGCGCCTCGCCTTGTTCAGGAACCTGTAACGTTTTTTCCAGTTGGCGAATGTTGGCGTACATCTGCTCAAGGGTGGCTGGTACACGCGGCAGAGTGACGACGTTGACCTTTTGCGCCCGCAACTGGTCGAGCACAATTTGCGGTCCTGCATCCTGCCAGGTAATTACGCTATCCGGGCGAAGTGACAAAA
This sequence comes from Escherichia sp. E4736, assembly GCF_005781225.1. Classification (NCBI taxonomy): domain Bacteria; kingdom Pseudomonadati; phylum Pseudomonadota; class Gammaproteobacteria; order Enterobacterales; family Enterobacteriaceae; genus Escherichia; species Escherichia sp. E4736. The sequence continues at coordinate 17,075 of NZ_VATT01000020.1, forward strand.
TGCCTTCGCTGCTGAGTTGTTTCCAGTAGCCAATATGCGGCAGTTTGGCGGTTTCTGGGGGATAAGATGTCGTTTCATCGACACCCACCACGCGCTCGCCAGCACCCATCGCGTAGATTAGCTCCGTCAGTGATCCTCCAGCGACCACAATGCGTTCGGCAGCCGTTGCGCTAAAAGCCCAGCTAAGAGCCAGTACTGCCGTAAACAATTTTTTTCGTTTTACCGCAGTCTTCGCGACAGAGGCCACGGCTGAAATACATAACGTTAGTGGGGAAAAAAGATACGGCCTGTTGGTGATCCTTGGCATCATATGAGAACTCTTATCGAATTGAGAATGATCATGATTATCATTTGAGTTATATATGAAATACAACCGTCGATTCAATACGCAAGGCGTTACAAGCGTATTTATTTTTGATTTTTATCAAGATGCTTCGTCAGCTAACGTTCTTGTTACCGACAAAATTTCAGGGCGGGAAAAAGCTGAGATCTCAGAGATATCGCGGCTTGCAGAGCAAAGAGAAGAGAAAATTATCGCGGTTAACGACAACGTTTCGTTATGAGGTCGTGGGGGACTGCCACAAGAAAAAAATGGTTTTCTGGATACAGGATAGCTTTCATAACCCCCTGTTTATTGTGTTAATGGCGGTTAAAAAAAAGCTTGATCATAAAAAATTGATCGATAATAATTCTCATTATCACGCCTGGCTTTAACAAAATATGACTATATGGATAACAAAATCATAGCTTTTGCAAGGGATAACGCACAGCGCTCTTCACTCCAGATGCGGCATATCGCTTTGCCTGACAAAGAGGGCAAATTGTCCGGGATACCAGGCAATTTCACCGGATATTAACGCCCGTTAACTCACCCGGCGAATATTATCGCTTTGAATTGTAAATAAATTTATTTTTCGCCAGCCATCCCGGTATTAATCCAGGTAGCCAGCATTTTTTATTTTCCTCATGGAGAATCGCTATGTCACGTCCGCAATTTACCTCGTTGCGCTTGAGTTTGTTGGCTTTGGCTGTTTCTGCCACCTTGCCAACGTTTGCTTTTGCTACTGAAACCATGACCGTTACGGCAACGGGGAATGCCCGTAGTTCCTTCGAAGCACCAATGATGGTCAGCGTCCTCGACACTTCCGCTCCTGAAAACCAAACGGCGACTTCAGCCACCGATCTGCTGCGTCATGTTCCTGGAATTACCCTTGATGGTACCGGACGAACCAACGGTCAGGATGTAAATATGCGTGGTTATGACCATCGCGGCGTGCTGGTTCTTGTCGATGGCGTTCGTCAGGGAACGGATACCGGACACCTGAATGGGACTTTCCTCGATCCGGCGCTGATCAAACGTGTCGAGATTGTCCGTGGACCTTCGGCATTACTGTATGGCAGTGGCGCGCTGGGTGGGGTTATCTCCTACGATACGGTCGATGCAAAAGATTTATTGCAGGAAGGACAAAGCAGCGGTTTTCGCGTTTTTGGCACCGGTGGCACGGGGGACCATAGCCTGGGATTAGGCGCGAGCGCGTTTGGGCGAACGGAAAATCTGGATGGTATTGTGGCCTGGTCCAGTCGCGATCGTGGTGATTTACGCCAGAGCAATGGCGAAACCGCGCCGAATGATGAGGCTATTAATAACATGCTGGCGAAAGGAACCTGGCAAATTGATTCTGCCCAGGCTCTGAGCGGATTAGTGCGTTATTACAATAACGACGCGCGCGAACCAAAAAATCCGCAGACCGTTGAAGCGTCTGACAGCAGTAATCCGATGGTTGATCGTTCAACGATTCAACGTGATGCTCAGCTTTCTTATAAACTCTCTCCAGTGGGCAACGACTGGTTAAATGCTGATGCAAAAGTTTACTGGTCGGAAGTTCGTATTAATGCGCAAAACACGGGAAGTTCCGGTGAGTATCGCGAACAGACAACAAAAGGTGCCAAACTGGAGAACCGTTCCACTCTGTTTGCCGAGAGTTTTGCCTCTCACCTGCTGACGTATGGCGGTGAGTATTATCGTCAGGAACAGCATCCGGGCGGCGCGACGACGGGCTTCCCGCAAGCAAAAATTGATTTCAGTTCCGGCTGGCTACAGGATGAGATCACCTTACGCGATCTGCCGATTACCCTGCTTGGCGGAACCCGCTATGACAGTTATCGCGGTAGCAGCGACGGCTACAAAGATGTTGATGCCGACAAATGGTCATCTCGTGCGGGGATGACTATCAATCCGACCAACTGGCTGATGTTATTTGGTTCATATGCCCAGGCATTCCGCGCGCCGACGATGGGCGAAATGTACAACGATTCTAAGCACTTCTCGATTGGTCGCTTCTATACCAACTATTGGGTGCCAAACCCGAATTTACGTCCGGAAACCAACGAAACTCAGGAATACGGCTTTGGGCTGCGTTTTGATGACCTGATGTTGTCCAATGATGCCCTGGAATTTAAAGCCAGCTACTTTGATACCAAAGCGAAGGATTACCTCTCCACAACCGTCGATTTCGCGGCGGCGATAACCATGTCTTATAACGTCCCGAATGCCAAAATCTGGGGCTGGGATGTGATGACGAAATATACCACTGACCTGTTTAGTCTTGATGTGGCCTATAACCGTACCCGCGGCAAAGACACTGATACCGGGGAATATATCTCCAGCATTAACCCGGATACCGTTACCAGCACCCTGAATATTCCTATCGCTCACAGTGGCTTCTCTGTTGGTTGGGTCGGTACGTTTGCCGATCGCTCAACACATATCAGCAGCAGCTACAGCAAACAACCTGGCTACGGCGTGAATGATTTCTACGTCAGTTATCAAGGGCAGCAGGCGCTCAAAGGCATGACCACGACTCTGGTATTGGGCAATGCCTTCGATAAAGAGTACTGGTCGCCGCAGGGCATCCCACAGGATGGACGTAACGGCAAAATTTTCGTGAGTTATCAATGGTAATCATCAGCCCCGATATTTCGGGGCATTTATCTGGAAGGAAGAGAGACAATGAACCACTACACACGCTGGCTTGAGTTAAAAGAACAAAATCCCGGAAAGTACGCGCGTGACATCGCAGGTTTAATGAATATCAGCGAAGCAGAACTGGCATTTGCGCGCGTCACGCACGACGCGTGGCGGATGCGCGGCGATATTCGTGAAATTCTGGCGGCGCTGGAAAGCGTTGGTGAAACCAAATGTATTTGTCGTAATGAATATGCAGTCCATGAGCAAGTTGGCTCGTTCACAAACCAGCATTTGAACGGTCATGCCGGATTAATACTCAACCCGCGCGCGCTGGATTTGCGACTGTTTCTTAATCAGTGGGCCAGTGTTTTCCATATAAAAGAAAACACGGCTCGCGGTGAACGTCAGAGTATCCAGTTTTTTGATCATCAGGGCGATGCGTTACTGAAAGTTTATGCTACTGACAATACCGATATGGCGGCATGGAATGAGCTTCTGGCACGCTTTACCGTCAAGGAAAATACGCCGCTTGAGTTAACAACGGTTGATGCGCCTGTCGCACAAACCGACGTCGATGCCAGTGTTGTAGAACAAGAGTGGCGTGCGATGACGGATGTCCATCAGTTTTTTACGTTGCTCAAGCGCCACAACCTGACTCGTCAGCAGGCGTTCAATCTGGTGGCAGACGATTTGGCCTGCAAAGTACCTGGTAGTGCGCTGGCGCAAATTCTTGAATCTGCACAGCAGGATGGCAATGAAATCATGGTGTTTGTTGGCAACCGTGGCTGCGTACAGATTTTCACGGGTGTGATAGAAAAAGTGGTGCTAATGAAAGGTTGGCTGAATATTTTCAACCCGACGTTTACTCTTCATCTATTAGAAGAGAGCATTGCTGAAGCCTGGGTTACCCGTAAACCGACCAGCGATGGCTACGTAACCAGCCTGGAACTGTTTGCTCATGATGGTACGCAGATTGCGCAACTTTATGGTCAGCGTACTGAAGGGGAACAGGAGCAGGCGCAATGGCGTAAACAGATTGCGGCGCTGACGCAGGAAGGCGTTGCTGCATAACGAGTCATTGTCCGGAGGTCTGGCTGTCGCCGGGCCTCTTTATAAATATCAGCTGGAGATTTCAGACCAGATAATCAATATGTTGATGACGTACCAGCTCATTGATCCGCTTAAGATTGAGGATCATCATAATATTGTGTTTATGGCAGTAGAATGTTTTCAGCGATATTTTGAGTTTCCCCAGAATATCTTCTGTCGTCATTTGATTCGCAATGCAGCTCAGAACCTGATGCTGTTTGCGCGAGAGTGACACGTCTGCTTCAGGTACAGAGCAATAACTGCCATTGAGCAGTGCGATGAAGTCAATAATCGTAATATTTCTCTGGACAAAGGTTACCGGAACTTTCCCCAGACAGCGTTTAATATTAAACGGCGAGAAAACAATGACATGAACAGGCCGCAGGCGTTCAATTTTGTTGAGCATTGATGAGTGGAATACATTATTCATTAATGTATCAATAATCACTAAGGCATTCTGATGCAACGTTAAGTCAATCTCTTCTTCGTTCTGTATATGAACGACATTACCTTTACTTACAATATTTTTCATCGCGGTGAAAAACATGGTGTCTTTGGTAATTATAAGAAACATAACCGACTCCCTTTGCGAACATTAACTTTATAATCAGGTTGCCAAAGGTAATAAAAAGGTCAGAGCTTGTAATTATACTAATTAGCTTGCTGTACATTAATTGAATGTGTTCAAAGATGCAGATATCTCATCAATATCTGCATCTTCAGGTAATGTTATTTGACCAGTTCTGGCGTTACCTGGCTAACCGCATCGGTATAGTAAGGAGTGCCGCCCCAGCCGGGTTCTGGCCAGAATGCGCCGTAGCCGTAATCCCACAGGTTATAGGTTGTGTTCACCACTTCTCGTAAATGCCACACCTGAATCCCCTGCATATTCACTTCAAGGAAGTTATATGGGACTTTATTGATAAAGCCAGGTTGTTCGCCCTGAATGGTTCCGAGGATGGTGACATAGTGGTTACGGTAGTTTACTGGGTCAAGGAAACCACTTTGTCTGGCGAGCAGTCGCCCTTGATAGTTGGCCTCAATGTCAGGTTTCGCATAGCTATCCAACGGCAATACGGCGATTTCTAGCAATGTATCGGTTTTGCCATTAATGACGTTAATGACTTTACCGCCAAAGCGGGCCTGCTGACCAACGTATAAATTTGGTTGGTTATGAACAGCAACAAAACTTTTTTGGATATCAGGCTGGTTATTACCTTTGATATTTTGTGGAATAGAACTACACGCGGCAAGCAATAATGCAAGGCTGACGATGAGAGCACCTTTTGACTTGTTCATGTTACTATCCTTATCAACAAATGTTAAAACCATAATAGATATTTCTTTATGGTTTTCATCTGATTTTCAGGTGATATGCCTGATAGTAACGTAAACCTGTCTGATATTTATATCCTTGCAGATGAGATCCGGAAAGCATTGATGCGTGATGTTATTATGTGTCTCCTTATAATATGGGATATTATAAGGCGGCTCTTATTTCTAATGGCACATGGTGTAAAGATTGTTATTGATGTGATGATAATGGTTTATAAATGTTAGATATGCAAGCCATTCGTAATTTTAACTTTGGGGACCTTCAATTTAAAAACACTTATTATATGACTCATTTTATCTGTTCATTAAAAAAACATTGTTTATCCGTCCTGCATGGATATCAATAAGTTACTGAAATTGCACGATCGAAATTATGTATTTTTTGTCAATAATGAGAGGGCGCAGCCGCCCCCTTTGTTTATTTTAATCGTTTACCCGCCTCATCAACCACTTTCTCGCCATCTTCCTTGGTGAACGCGCCTTGTTGCGCATCTGGCAGAATTTCCAGCACCACTTCTGAAGGGCGGCACAGACGAGTTCCCAGCGGTGTAACCACAATCGGGCGATTAATCAGGATGGGATATTGCAGCATAAAGTCGATTAACCGATCGTCAGTAAATTTATCTTCCGCAAGGCCCAGATCCTCATATGGCTCGACGTTTTTACGCAGCAGCGCGCGTACCGAAATCCCCATATCGGTAATGAGTTTGACCAGTTCATCGCGCGTCGGCGGTGTTTCCAGATAATAGATAATGGTCGGTTCTGTACCGCTGTTGCGGATCATCTCCAGCGTATTACGCGACGTGCCGCAGGCCGGGTTGTGATAAATGGTAATGTTGCTCATATCAGTATCTCATTACGATGTGAAAGAGAGGCGTAGCGCCAGCGCGGTCAGCGTCACAAACAGCACCGGCAGGGTCATGATAATTCCTGTACGGAAGTAATATCCCCAGCTGATTGTCATATTCTTCTGCGAAAGTACGTGCAGCCAGAGCAGCGTTGCCAGACTACCAATCGGGGTAATTTTCGGCCCTAAATCGCAGCCAATCACGTTGGCATAAACCATCGCTTCTTTGATAACGCCAGATGCCGTACTGCCATCAATGGACAACGCGCCAACCAGTACCGTCGGCATATTGTTCATAATAGAAGAGAGGAAGGCGGTGAGGAATCCGGTGCCGAGCGTCGCGGCCCACAGGCCGTTATCCGCCAGCATGTTGAGTACGCCAGAAAGATATTCCGTTAGTCCGGCATTGCGCAGGCCATAAACCACCAGATACATGCCGAGCGAGAAGATGACAATCTGCCAGGGGGCACCGCGCAGGACTTTGCCCGTATTAATCGCATGACCGCGTTTAGCGACGGCAAATAATATCAGCGCGCCCACAGCTGCAATGGCGCTTACCGGAATACCGAGCGGTTCCAGGACGAAAAATCCCACCAGCAGAAACAGTAAAACAACCCAGCCAGTTTTGAACGTAGCAGGATCTTTAATCGCTTCGGCGGGAGATTTCAGTAGCGCCATATCGTAGTTCTGCGGAATATCTTTGCGAAAATAGAGATGCAACATCGCCAGGGTAGCCAGTATCGCGGCGATATCCACCGGCACCATCACCGAGGCATATTCGCGAAAGCCAAGACCAAAGAAATCTGCGGAAACGATATTCACCAGGTTGGAGACGATAAGCGGCAGGCTGGCGGTATCGGCAATGAATCCCGCTGCCATCACGAACGCCAGCGTCGTGCCTTTACTGAACCCTAAAGCCAGCAGCATGGCGATGACAATCGGCGTCAAAATAAGCGCCGCGCCATCATTGGCAAACAGGGCCGCAACGGCGGCACCGAGCAGGACAATCCAGGTAAACAGCAAGCGACCGCGTCCATTGCCCCAGCGTGAAACGTGCAGCGCCGCCCATTCAAAAAAGCCGGACTCATCCAGCAGCAGGCTGATGATAATGACGGCAATAAACGCAGCCGTCGCGTTCCAGACGATATTCCACACCACCGGAATATCACCCGGATGTACCACGCCCGTAACTAACGCCAGTACTGCGCCGAGCGTTGCACTCCATCCGATGCCTAAACCTTTCGGCTGCCAGATAACCAATACGATGGTCAGGACAAAGATAGCGCCTGCCAGTAACATAATGCCTCCCGGATAAAACACATGCGAAAATCCATATGTGTTTGGATAAATTTTTTAACTGCAAATGTTATTACCGTCTGCGGAACAATTTTGTCGAGACAGGTTGCGGACAATCGCCTGAACCTTTTCCTGCTCACACCGCCAGGCCTCATCAATAATTTTCGCCGCCCACGATGGAATATGCGGCGATAAGCGGTAATGAACCCACTTTCCTTGCTTGCGGTCCAGCAACAAACCACTTTCCCGAAGTAACGCCAGATGGCGGGAGATCTTGGGCTGCGACTGATCGAGGGCAGTGCAGAGATCACAGACGCATAACTCGCCCAGCTCGCTGAGCAGTAAAACGATGCCCAGACGGGTATCATCGGCAAGAATTTTGAAGAGTTGGATGGGTAACAGAAATGACATATTGCGCTCCTGATTGTTGCAGGTAGTGTCTCTCTTCAAAGCGGATAAGTCAAAAACATATATGAATTAATGAATGTGTAAGTGCAGAAGATGGTAATAGGTGTGAATTTTGAGTTGGGTATTCATTTGAAAGGCGGTCTGAATCAGGACGTAAAAAAACCGACTTTGCGTCGGTTTTTTACTCTTCAGCCTGAGTTGGTGGCTCTGGCCGGAGTGAGAGAGCTCTTATCTAACAGTTCAATACTATTAGCCAGTGGCTAACATTGCAAGAATTAGCGATTTCTTCAGCTGGCGGAGGGGCCACTTCGGTATATATCGCAGTGAAAGACGATTTATATACTTTCACCGGATTATCGCCGTATTAAGGCTTGTCCGAATCAGGACGTAAAAAAACCGACTTTGCGTCGGTTTTTTTACTCTTCAGCCCTGAGTTGGTGGCTCTGACTGGAGTGAGATGGTCATCATCTAACGCATCAATGCTAATACCATACTGAAACTATTGCAAGGACGTGCTGGTTTTATGACCTGCTCGTACTGTATGATTATCCAGTTAGCTCTGAGGCATTTTCACTCTGGCAATGCGCATAAACGCTTTCAAAGTCCTGATCGGTGGTACGGGTGGTGCCGTTAACTGATGCTCTGGCCGGAGTGAGAGAGTTCTTATCTAACAATGAGACATGCGCCGTGACAGGCAGTGGATGAGTAAGCGGATGCATTCTCACTCCATCGCATGGAGAAAACGGGTGATTGATAAAGCAATCATCGTTCTTGGGGCGTTAATTGCGCTGCTGGAACTGATCCGCTTCCTGCTTCAGCTTCTGAACTGATAGCGGAAACGTAATTAAGGGCTAAGAGCGCACTACTCTTAGCCCTTTAACATTTAACGCATTGTCACGAACTCTTCTGCCGCTGTCGGGTGAATGGCAACCGTGTTGTCGAAGTCTTTTTTGGTTGCGCCCATCTTCAGCGCCACCGCGAAGCCCTGCAACATTTCGTCCATACCAAAACCAATGCCGTGAATACCGACAATCTTCTCTTCTGGTCCAACGCACACCAGCTTCATGCGGCACGGCTGGCGGTGAGTGGTGACGGCGGTATACATCGCGGTGAAAGAGGATTTATACACTTTCACCTGATCGTCGCCGTACTGCTCGCGCGCCTGCGGTTCCGTTAAACCAACAGTACCAATCGGCGGATGGCTGAAGACCACGGTCGGAATGTTGCTGTAATCCAGATGCTCATCCGGCTTGTTATTAAACAGGCGTTCAGAGAGACGACGACCCGCTGCAACTGCCACCGGTGTCAGTTCCACTGCACCCGTGTTATCGCCTACCGCGTAAATACCTTCAACGTTGGTGTTTTGATATTTATCGACGACGATATAGCCTTTTTCGTCGGTTTTAACGCCAGCGGCTTCCAGGTTGATGTTGTCATTGGCAGGCTCGCGACCAATCGCCCAAATCAGGCAATCCACCGTTTCACTGCGACCATCTTCCAGCTCCAGCGTCAGGCTGCCATCGGCATTTTTCACCACCGCTTTCGGGATGGCGTTGGTGTGCAGCTGCGGGCCTTCGGCGTTCATCACTTCAACCAGCGTTTCAGAGATCATCGGGTCGAAACTGCGCAGCGGCGCATGTTTACGCACAAACAGATGCGTTTTCGCGCCCAAGCCGTTAATCACGCCCGCCAGCTCAACAGCGATGTAACCTGCGCCAACAACCGCTACACGCTCTGGCAAAGCAGGAAGGGCGAAGAAACCATCGGAATCAATACCATATTCCACGCCTGGAATATCCGGGTGGCTCGGACGACCGCCGGTGGCGATCAGAATATGATCGGCCGTGATGGTTTCGCCGTTTACCTCTAGCGTTTTGGCATCAACGAAGCGGGCAAAGCCTTTGATTACATCAACGTTATTTTTACCGAGCACGTTTTCATAGGAAGTATGAATACGGTCGATATAAGCGGTACGGCTGGCGATCAACGTTTCCCAGTTGAATTTATTGATAGTGGTATCGAAACCATAATCCGGGCCGTACATATGGATCGCTTCACGGATTTGCGCCGCGTGCCACATCACTTTTTTCGGCACGCAGCCGACGTTCACGCAGGTGCCGCCCAGCTCTTTGGCTTCAATCAGCGCGCATTTCTGGCCGTACATAGCCGCGCGGTTGATGGAGGCGATACCGCCGCTGCCGCCGCCGATGGCGATGTAATCATAGTGTTTAGTCATGACAGAGTGTCCTTATCGTTGATTACCGCGATTGTAGCGCGAGACGTAATAGGTGCCAGCAATGGCTGCAATTACTCCGGCACGATCCAGCTTACGGTGGCGTGCCCGGTGCCAGCCGGAACCAGTTTGCTGTGCAGCCACGGCAGCACGTTATTCATCTGCTGTTCCAGCTTCCACGGCGGGTTAATCACAATCATGCCGGAAGCGGTCATGCCACGGCGATCGCTGTCTGGCAGCACCGCCAGTTCAATTTGCAGAATTTTGCGAATGCCGGTCGCTTCCAGGTCGTGGATCATGCGCTTGATTTGCTGACGCAGCACCACTGGATACCACAATGCGTAAGTGCCAGTGGCGAAACGTTTGTAACCTTCTGCTATCCCGCTGACCACCGCCTGATAGTCGGTTTTCATTTCATACGGCGGGTCGATAAGGATTAAACCACGGCGGGAAACCGGCGGCAGCTTGGCCTTAAGCTGCTGGAAACCGTCGGCTTTTTCCACGCGCGCACGGCTGTCTTTCTGAAATTCAGAACGCAGCAACGGGTAATCGCTCGGGTGCAGCTCGGTCAGTTGCAGGCTGTCCTGTTCACGCAGTAGCTGGCGAGCAATCAACGGTGAACCGGGGTAGTAACGCAACTGACCGCTACGGTTGAAGTGTTTTACCACATTGATGTACGGCTCCAGCTCCGCAGGCAAATCCTCCTGCTGCCAGATACGGGCAATACCTTCGAGATATTCGCCGGTACGCTCGGCATGTTCGCTGCCTAACTGATAACGCCCGGCGCCTGCGTGGGTGTCGAGATAGAGAAACGGTTTATCTTTCTCTTTCAGCGACTCGATGATCAGGCTCTGAACGGTATGTTTAAGGACGTCGGCGTGGTTGCCAGCGTGAAAGCTGTGGCGATAACTGAGCATGGGTAAAGGTGTTCCGGTAAGTAAAAATCGGCCCGTATTCGGGGCGCACAAAAGCGTATCCGGACAGTATACCGAAAAGAGGCCGCCGCCGCGAAAGCGTAACGTTTCTCATTGAAATTCACTACACTTAACCCCATGCTATTGCCATTACGCGCCGGATGAGATGCTTTGTGTCACACCCGGCGAAAGCGCCTGTGAGCGTTTTGTTCCCCTCTTTAACCAGGACTGTACCTATGACGAATCCGTTACTGACTCCCTTTGAATTGCCTCCGTTTTCTAAAATTCTCCCGGAACATGTGGTTCCAGCCGTGACTAAGGCGCTGAACGACTGCCGCGAAAATGTGGAGCGCGTAGTAGCGCAAGGGGCACCGTACACCTGGGAAAATCTCTGCCAGCCGCTGGCGGAAGTGGACGATGTGCTGGGGCGTATCTTCTCCCCGGTCAGCCACCTGAACTCGGTGAAAAATAGCCCGGAGCTGCGCGAAGCCTATGAACAAACCTTGCCGCTGCTGTCAGAATACAGCACCTGGGTAGGGCAACATGAAGGGCTGTATAAAGCGTATCGCGACCTGCGCGATGGCGATCATTACGCCACGCTGAACACGGCGCAGAAAAAAGCGGTTGATAACGCACTGCGCGACTTCGAACTCTCTGGCATCGGTCTGCCGAAAGAGAAACAGCAGCGTTACGGCGAAATTGCTACCCGTCTTTCCGAGCTGGGCAACCAGTACAGCAACAACGTCCTTGATGCGACGATGGGCTGGACCAAACTCGTTACCGACGAAGCTGAGCTGGCGGGTATGCCAGAAAGCGCGCTGGCTGCGGCAAAAGCCCAGGCCGAAGCGAAAGAACTGGAAGGTTACCTGCTGACGCTGGATATCCCAAGCTACCTGCCGGTAATGACCTACTGCGACAACCAGGCTCTGCGTGAAGAGATGTATCGCGCTTACAGCACTCGTGCTTCCGATCAAGGGCCGAATGCCGGTAAGTGGGATAACAGCAAGGTGATGGAAGAGATCCTCGCGCTGCGTCACGAACTGGCGCAACTGCTGGGCTTTGAAAACTACGCCTTTAAATCCCTCGCCACTAAAATGGCAGAAAACCCGCAGCAGGTGCTGGATTTCTTAACCGATCTGGCAAAACGCGCGCGTCCGCAGGGCGAAAAAGAGCTGGCGCAGCTGCGCGCCTTCGCCAAAGCCGAATTTGGCGTCGATGAGTTGCAGCCGTGGGATATCGCTTACTACAGCGAAAAACAGAAACAGCACCTCTACAGCATCAGCGACGAGCAGCTGCGTCCGTACTTCCCGGAAAACAAAGCAGTTAACGGCTTGTTTGAAGTGGTGAAACGTATTTACGGCATCACCGCTAAAGAGCGTAAAGATGTTGATGTCTGGCACCCGGATGTACGTTTCTTCGAACTGTATGACGAGAACAACGAACTGCGCGGCAGCTTCTACCTCGACCTGTATGCCCGTGAAAACAAGCGCGGCGGGGCGTGGATGGATGACTGCGTAGGCCAGATGCGTAAAGCAGACGGTTCGCTGCAAAAACCGGTCGCGTATTTGACCTGTAACTTCAACCGCCCGGTAAATGGCAAACCGGCGCTGTTTACCCACGACGAAGTGATCACCCTGTTCCACGAGTTCGGTCACGGCCTGCATCATATGCTTACCCGCATTGAAACCGCTGGTGTTTCCGGGATCAGCGGCGTGCCGTGGGATGCGGTCGAACTGCCGAGCCAGTTTATGGAAAACTGGTGCTGGGAGCCTGAGGCGCTGGCGTTTATCTCCGGTCACTATGAAACCGGCGAACCGCTGCCGAAGGAGTTGCTGGATAAAATGCTGGCGGCGAAGAACTACCAGGCGGCGCTGTTTATTCTGCGTCAGCTGGAGTTCGGCCTGTTCGATTTCCGCCTCCATGCAGAGTTCCGCCCGGATCAGGGAGCGAAAATCCTCGAAACTCTGGCAGAAATCAAGAAACTGGTTGCCGTGGTACCGTCTCCGTCATGGGGCCGTTTCCCGCACGCTTTCAGCCATATTTTCGCCGGTGGTTATGCGGCAGGCTACTACAGCTACCTGTGGGCCGATGTGCTGGCAGCAGATGCCTTCTCGCGTTTTGAGGAAGAGGGCATTTTCAACCGTGAAACCGGGCAGTCGTTCCTCGACAATATTCTGAGCCGTGGTGGTTCAGAAGAGCCGATGGATCTGTTCAAACGTTTCCGTGGTCGTGAACCGCAACTGGATGCGATGCTGGAGCATTACGGCATTAAGGGCTGATCATTCAGTGAAAATCTGCTTAATTGATGAAACGGGCGCCGGAGACGGCGCCTTATCTGTTCTGGCGGCCCGCTGGGGGCTGGAACATGATGAAGACAACCTGATGGCGCTGGTGTTAACGCCGGAGCATCTGGAACTGCGCAAGCGCGATGAGCCAAAGCTTGGCGGCATTTACGTTGATTTTGTTGGCGGGGCGATGGCACACCGCCGCAAATTTGGCGGTGGTCGCGGTGAGGCGGTGGCGAAAGCGGTGGGCATTAAAGGCGATTATCTGCCGGATGTCGTCGATGCTACCGCAGGGCTGGGGCGCGATGCCTTTGTGCTGGCTTCGGTCGGCTGCCGCGTACGGATGCTGGAGCGTAATCCAGTGGTTGCTGCATTGCTCGACGATGGCCTGGCGCGTGGTTATACGGATGCGGAGATCGGCGGCTGGTTGCAGGAGCGTTTGCAGCTGATCCACGCCTCCAGCCAGACGGCGCTGACTGATATTACCCCGCGCCCGCAGGTGGTCTATCTCGATCCGATGTTCCCGCATAAGCAGAAAAGCGCGCTGGTGAAAAAAGAGATGCGCGTGTTTCAGTCGCTGGTGGGGCCGGATCTCGACGCCGATGGGTTGCTGGATCCTGCGCGGCTGCTGGCGACCAAACGTGTGGTGGTAAAGCGCCCGGACTACGCGCCGCCGCTGGCGAATGTTGCTACGCCAAACGCGGTTGTCACCAAAGGGCATCGCTTTGATATTTATGCTGGTACACCGGCATAAAAGTAAAACAGGGTAGCGTTATCGCTACCCTGTTTTCTTCCAAAATAATCAATGGCTTTCCGGCGTCTCAATCATGCGTTTCAGCCACGGCACCATCAACAGCATCACTACTGCAACGGCCAGTGTAACCAGACCAATCTTACCAAACACGTTGGTATAGACAGGCAGCGTCTCAAGCGGGTCGGTAATGTTGTCTGGTACTGCGGTAAATGTTGCCACATAGCCGCCCAGCAAGAACGCGGCAGCCTGCGTAAGGAACCACATCCCGAGAATAAAGCCCATCAAATGTTGTGGCACCAGAGCGGCAATCATTGCCAGGCCCAGGGCGCTAATAAGCAGTTCACCTAAGCTCTGGAATAAGTAAACCAGCACGATAAACCATGGCGATGTCAGCCCCTGGGCATCCGCAAACCACATTCCCGCTGCGGCGGCTGTCAAAAAGCCTAGCGAGCACATAAACATACCGAGAGTAAATTTCATCGGCATGGAGAGGTCTTTGCCTTTGTTACCCAGATGCGTGTAAATGCCTGCCAGAACTGGGCTGGCGAGCACCACCCAGAACGGGTTAAGCGCCTGGAAGCTCACCGGGTTGATGGAAAAACCGAGAATTTCATGATGCACGTTGTTGATAGCAAAGAAGTTCAGCGACGTTGGCATCTGGGCGTAGAGGATGTAAAACACTACCGCTTCAAGCATCAGCACAAAGGCGACAAACATCTTATTGCGCCCGGTTTTATCCAGCTTGAATGCCTGACGGAAGAAGATAATGGTCACGACGATAGAGAGAACGATCAGTACCAGATTGGCGACTTCCACGTTGTGCATCAGCCATGCGCAAACGAAAATCATCACCACGCTGCCCATCAGCACGTACAACAATTTGCTGAAGTTCATCGGTCGGAAATCTGGTTCAGAACCAATATCTTTCACCATTCCGCGACAGGCGATGTAAACCAGTAGCGCGACAATCAATCCTGCTCCGCATAAGTTATAGGTGACGGAATAGCCAAATCTGTCAGCGATAACCGGTGCTAGCGACAGCGCAATCAACGAGCCGATATTGATCGACATATAGAACAGGGTGAAAGCGCCATCGAGACGAGGATCTTTCGGTGGATAGCACTTCGAAAGCAGGCTTGCCGGGTTGGCTTTAAACAGGCCGTTGCCGACGGCGATTGTTCCCAGCGCGATGAATATCAGGTCTGGCTTGAGTAGCGACATCCCGGTCATGAAGTAGCCCATCGCCAGAACAATTGCCCCAAGGACAATGGTGCGTTTAGTTCCTAACAGATGGTCGCCAACATAACCACCGATCGAGATAAGGCCATAGACCAGCGCAGCGAAGGCACCAAAGGTGACAAAAGCCTGTTCTTGTGAGAAACCGAGCTGTTTAACGAAGAAAACGGCCAGGACGCCTTGCACGCCGTAGTAACCGAATCGCTCCCATAGTTCGACAAAAAAGATCATGAAGAATGGGCGGGGTTGTTGCAGCATCCCAGTGGGTGTTGTTGTATTCATAATTTTTAGCCTTTCAATACCATCATGAAAAGTATGAACGCGTAAGTGATTGCGCGCGAAAGAGTTTACATATGTCTAAAATTCTTAATATTGATGCAATGAATGCATTAATGCACTATCTCAGCAAAAAATAACCAGCTAATCATGCTGATTGTTTGAGTTATGATGGCGTTAAATGCTGTTTTTTGGTGGGGTAAATTTGAATTATTCGATGCGTAGTTGAAGTTTCTGACCGCAGATGAACACCGGCTTGATTGAGCTCTCCCGTGTTTGTACCCGCACGTCGCATTCGGGTACAACACAAAAAGCAGAACGCCCGCATAAGCGGGCGTCCAGGAGCACGTGGGGGAGATATTATTCTTCTTCGTCGCGCAGCGGAACAATCAGCATATCAACGTGAACGGTGTTGATCAGCTGACGCGCGGAAGACATCAGTTTGCTCCAGAAGTCCTGGTGGTGACCACAAACAACCAGGTCCATGTCGTATTTCTTGATCGCATCAACCAGAACCTGACCCAAATCGCCGCTGCCGCTAAGGGTTTCAGTAATTGGGTAGCCTGCGTTGGTGGAGAGTTCGGTCAATGCATGATGAGTCTCTTCGGAAATGCGTTTCTGCATGTCACCCAGATTTACATCAATAAGTCCGGTGTATAGGTCAGAGTAGTTTACATCTACGTGGATCAGAGAAACTTTCGCATTGTAGGGGCGAGCCATAGAGACTGCTTTCTCTACCAGAACTTTGCTTTCCGGGGAGAGATCGACCGCGATGAGAATGTGTTTATAAGCCATAGTGTTACTCCTTCCATAAAGTTGTCGATGACTGGCCAGCTTGCGTTTCTTGTGCCGTTACGTCACCCGCGTCCTGCGAACTACGTGCGCGGGGCTAACCCAGCCGTAAAGATTCAGTGAAAAGACCATCCTTACCTTATAGCGACCTGGATGATCCGTCAATCCGCCTTGCTTACCAATCAGATAATCAAATTTTCTACATGAATGTATTGATAGTGGTTAACCTTATGGAAAAAAAACAACCTGATCTCCTACACTATCTATAGAGCCGCTCGGATGTTTGTCATCACAAAAGCGGTTTCTCCAGGACCTGGTGTTAACTGATTGGCAGCGTATCGGGAGCGGTAGCCCCGGAGGGGAACTCCGCGGGCAGGTCGCCGGGGAGGGGGTATGATAAGCACCGTCGCATTATTTTGGGCTTTATGTGTCGTTTGCATTGTTAACATGGCGCGCTATTTCTCATCACTACGCGCGTTGTTAGTGGTACTGCGTAATTGCGATCCATTGCTCTATCAATATGTTGATGGAGGGGGCTTTTTTACCTCACATGGCCAACCCAACAAACAGGTGCGTCTCGTTTGGTATATCTATGCTCAACGTTATCGCGATCATCACGATGATGAGTTTATCCGTCGCTGCGAGCGCGTGCGTCGTCAGTTTATTCTGACCAGCGCATTGTGTGGCCTGGTGGTGGTAAGCCTGATTGCGTTGGTGATTTGGCATTAAGCGCCACGGTAATAACGCATAAAAAAAGCGGGCCAGTAAACTGACCCGCTCGAGACTGATTACAAACGCAAAATTGCCTGATGCGCTACGCTTATCAGGCCTACATAATCTCTGCAATCTCTTGAATTTGCATGTTTTTGTAGGCCGGATAAGGCGTTCACGCCGCATCCGGCATGAACAAAGCGCACTGTGTCAACAATCTGAAGCGGGCCAGTAAACTGACCCGCTCGTTTTTATGCGTGCGATTACAGGAACTGCAAGGAGATCCAGTACAGCGCACCGGAGAGCAGAACTGCAGCCGGGAGGGTAAACACCCAGGCCATCAGAATGCTGGTTACGGTTTTACGCTGTAAGCCGCCGCCGTCAACCACCATTGTCCCCGCTACGGAAGAGGAGAGTACGTGAGTGGTGGAAACCGGCATCCCGGTATAACTCGCCAGACCGATAGACACCGCTGCCGTCATCTGAGCAGACATACCCTGAGCGTAGGTCATGCCTTTCTTACCGATTTTCTCACCGATAGTGGTCGCCACACGACGCCAGCCAATCATCGTACCGA
This sequence comes from Escherichia sp. E4736, assembly GCF_005781225.1. NCBI lineage: Bacteria > Pseudomonadati > Pseudomonadota > Gammaproteobacteria > Enterobacterales > Enterobacteriaceae > Escherichia > Escherichia sp. E4736. Next base: position 34,796 of record NZ_VATT01000020.1, read on the forward strand.
TACCTAACGCCAGCGCGACCGCCATGATGATCCACACCGGAGCATACTCGATGGTGCTCAGCATATCGGACTTCAGTTTCTTCAACAGACGCTGATCATCCGCAGTGACGCCAGGCATTTTCACCACTTTGTCGATAGTGTCAGAAACGCACAGCATAATGCGGCGCATCTGGCTACGTTGGTCAAGCGACAGCTTGTCGTAGCTTTCCACATCGGCGGTCAGCATGCCTTTCAGGCGGTTGAGCGCGTTAATGGTATTCGACGGATGGCAATGGAACTCCGCAGGTTGTGTTGCGCCTGCTTCCGGAGCCGGTACTAACTGATCGGCACCGGTCGCCTGTTTAAGCAGCGCAGGATGCTGCTCAAAGTAAGCTTCCACATTGTTGATGGCATCACGGGTACGGGTGATTTCGTAGCCAGTGGCATTCATATTCACCACGAAGCCCGCTGGTGCGACGCCAATCAGAACCAACATAACCAGACCAATGCCTTTCTGACCATCGTTCGCGCCGTGAGAAAACGCCACGCCGATAGCGGAAAGGATCAGCGCGATACGCGTCCAGAACGGCGGCTTTTTCTTGCCGTCTTTCTTTTCACGTTCCGCTGGGGTCAGGTGGATACGGGCGCGTTTCTTGGTGCCGCTCCAGTAGCGACGCAGCAAGAAAATCAGGCCGCCAGCAAACACCAGGCCGACAATAGGGGAAACGATCAGAGATGCGAAAATACTTAATACTTTCGGGATATTGAGTGCATCCACCACTGACGTACCGGACATCAACGCATTGGTTAAACCAATACCGATGATCGCGCCAATCAGCGTATGGGAGCTGGATGCAGGTAAACCAAAGTACCAGGTACCAAGGTTCCAGATAATTGCTGCCAGCAACATAGAGAACACCATGGCAAGACCATGGGACGATCCCATATTAAGCAGCAGATCCGTCGGCAGCATATGCACAATGGCATAGGCAACACTAAGACCACCCAGCAAAACACCCAGGAAGTTGAACACTGCCGCCATAACCACAGCGAGCTGAGAACGCATCGCGCGGGTATAGATGACAGTTGCCACGGCGTTGGCTGTGTCATGGAAACCATTGATGGCTTCGTAGAACAGCACAAAAGCCAGTGCAAGCAATAATAACAGCCCGGTATGCAAATCCAGGCCAGCAAACAAATGTAGCATAGGACGTTACGCCATTTTGAGGACATGAACGCGGCGCATTATCAGTGACTTTCGCGGCGCGGGCAAAGTGAAATATAGATTTTTTTGATTTGCCTCCTGTATGAATTTCGCTCAAAAAATAATTATCTTATATAATTCAGACAAATACTTCCCCTAAGTAATATTGATGCTGGTGCGACCACTGAGGAATCTTTACAATTCACGCCCGTTTTTTCTAAGAGGAACGCAACGTGGAAAAGTTTGATGCCATTATTATAGGCGCTGGCGCGGCGGGTATGTTCTGTTCTGCGCTGGCAGGTCAGGCAGGGCGCAGAGTTTTGCTGATCGATAATGGCAAAAAACCGGGGCGCAAAATCCTCATGTCTGGTGGTGGGCGCTGTAACTTCACCAACCTTTATGTCGAACCAGGTGCCTATCTGAGCCAGAATCCGCATTTTTGCAAGTCTGCGCTTGCCCGATTTACTCAGTGGGATTTCATTGATCTGGTCAATAAGCACGGCATCGCCTGGCACGAGAAAACGTTAGGGCAACTCTTCTGTGATGACTCCGCTCAGCAGATTGTCGACATGCTGGTGGATGAGTGCGAGAAGGGCAATGTGACCTTCAGATTACGTAGCGAAGTGTTGAGCGTGACGAAGGATGACGCGGGATTCACGCTTGAACTGAACGGCATGACCGTAGGTTGCGATAAACTGGTCATTGCGACCGGAGGCCTCTCGATGCCGGGGCTGGGTGCGTCGCCGTTTGGTTATAAGATTGCCGAACAATTTGGCCTCAACGTGTTGCCGACGCGCGCAGGCCTGGTGCCATTCACCCTGCATAAACCGTTGCTGGAGGAGTTACAGGTGCTGGCGGGCGTGGCGGTGCCTTCTGTGATAACCGCTGAAAACGGCACCGTGTTCCGTGAGAACTTACTCTTCACCCACCGCGGCTTGTCTGGCCCTGCGGTATTGCAGATATCCAGCTACTGGCAACCGGGTGAATTTGTCAGCATCAATCTGCTACCGGATGTCGACCTGGACACTTTTCTTAATGAACAGCGTAACGCGCATCCGAATCAGAGCCTGAAAAACACGCTGGCGGTTCATCTGCCGAAACGGTTGGTTGAACGGTTACAACAACTTGGGCAGATCCCGGACGTCTCGTTAAAACAGCTCAACGTGCGTGACCAACAGGCGCTCATTGCCACATTGACCGACTGGCGCGTACAACCTAACGGCACTGAAGGCTATCGCACCGCCGAAGTGACACTCGGCGGCGTGGACACCAATGAACTCTCTTCACGGACGATGGAAGCACGTAAAGTTCCGGGCTTGTACTTTATCGGCGAAGTGATGGACGTTACCGGCTGGCTAGGGGGCTATAACTTCCAGTGGGCGTGGTCCAGTGCGTGGGCTTGTGCGCAGGATTTGGCTGCAGAATAAGAGGCAAAATGCCCCCCCCCTCTCGTTTTCGCGGTGTAACCAGGGGGGGATTACCTGAACAAAGTCCAGATAAGACGCTCGACGCCTTATCTGAAGCCTTTTCTATTATTTTTTCGCAGACCCCGCTTCTAATATAGAAACGATGGAAAACAGTGTAAAACACACTGCACCTAAGCCAACCAAAACTCGCGAAGGAATAAAATAAGCCATATCGGTTTGCGCAATTTCAGCAAGGAACGCTGCGAGGAACAGGCAAAACAGACAGGTAAATACCGGAATCATGGGTATTCTGTTGGCTAACGAACAGGTGCGTCGCCATACCAGCGCCAACAACCACACTTTGGAGAAAATACTGTAGCAAATCATTCCCAGACAAATAAGAATAATGCCGGGTGCCAGTCTGGCACTTTCATCAGAACTGACTAAAACGTAGATCCCCTGAATAACCGTCAGTGAGCCAAGTAAAATAACCCAATAGCACCACAGCCAATGCTCTTTCATTGAGAACGTATTTCGCGTTTGATGGACAATAGTGGCGACAAGACCAATAAGACAAGCGCAAATTGCCGTTAACCCCAACAGTACGTGACCAGCAACATAATGTGGTGTGATATTTGCACTACGTAACAGCACGACTGACCAAATGAAACCAAAGAGAGTAAGCAGAACGGGAACGGCAATTAAGCCATTACCGATTGTTGAAGAATAAGCCTGCAACGGCGTACCATCACTCTTACTGCCCGAGGCGTTTTTGGGAATTAGCAGAAAATGCCCGGAAGACGCCGCCACGGTTGATACGCAGGCAGCAATCATCCCAACACCGAAAATAACATGCCCGGCAACAAATTCATCGGCCATGACATTATCACTTGCCAGCAGCAACCATCCCCAAATCATAGTTGCGACAGACCCAGCGTAACCAATAACAGGAAAAAGTGTGCTGTAGAGCTTATTCACACCATGCGTTAACTGCGAAATAATAATAAATGCAGTAGTGAATAACGCCAGACATATTGCAGAAAGCGAAATAAGTACATGCCCCGCCACAAAATACTCACTTTGCCCGGAACCTGCTAATACAAAATCACCCAATGCAATACATATTATCCCCATAATTAAAGGGATTAATTTAAATAGCCATCCGATATATATATTCATTTTAAACTCCATGTGTACTTTCTGCTAATATAAGAAAGCGTATCAGTAGTATTTTTAGTCAGTTAAATATAACAATGAGATACCACCAAATGTAACAAGTAACTTTACTATAGCCGGATTTATTGCCCGGAGTGTTAAGTTTTAGATGTGAGTTAATGCTGATAAATAAATATTTATCCTAAGGTAAATTCCGAGTTAATATCTTTATCTTATACCCTAAATAATTCGAGTTGCAGGAAGGCGACAAGCGAGTGAATCCCCAGGAGCTTACATGAGTAAGTGACTGGGGTGAGCGAACGCAGACGCAGCACATGCAACTTGAAGTATGACGAGTATATTTTTATTTTGTTGCTTTAAACGACCTTGTTCGAGACTGCTTTATTTAATACATAAGCCTTTATCATCTTTTTAAAAAATTATTTCGCTTTCGGTAAATATTTGCACCTCGGCGATAATAACGCTATGTGATAGTCATCGGGTTTTCTGTTACGGAAATCTACGCAGTAGTACCTGAGAACCTGTGCAGAAGATTTTTGGTTAAAAACGCTATCGGACAGAAGAACATCGCGATGTATCACAAGCTGATGGTAATCAAATAGACAACATGAATATAACTGTTAGTATTTAATTGATTTCACTTATGAGTATGCGTGTTTCATTTACGGCCAGGAATGCTGATGATGACAACATTACTACCCGTTTTCACCAGACCTTCCCCGTTGGCGCTCAGTTTGCTGCGCCCTGGCCGCCTTTGCCGTTTCCTTCTTATCCCGGATGGAATAATTCGCTGAACGTCGTTCGGTGGCAGTTGTAACACGCGTCGATTGCTTACAGGGATTATGGCGGGTCGATTATGGATAATATTAAGCGCCATCTGGCGTGGTGGGTTGTCGGGTTACTGGCGGTGGCTGCTATCGTGGCGTGGTGGCTGTTGCGTCCGGCAGGTGTGCCGGAAGGCTTTGCCGTCAGCAATGGGCGCATTGAAGCGACGGAAGTGGATATCGCCAGCAAAATTGCCGGGCGTATCGACACCATTCTGGTGAAAGAAGGCCAGTTTGTTCGCAAAGGCGAAGTGCTGGCGAAGATGGATACTCGTGTGTTGCAGGAACAGCGACTGGAAGCCATCGCGCAAATCAAAGAGGCGCAAAGTGCCGTTGCCGCCGCGCAGGCTTTGCTGGAACAGCGGCAAAGTGAAACTCGTGCCGCACAGTCGCTGGTTAATCAACGCCAGGCTGAACTGGACTCCGTAGCCAAACGTCATACCCGTTCCCGCTCGCTCGCCCATCGTGGGGCTATTTCTGCGCAACAGCTGGATGACGACCGCGCCGCTGCCGAAGGCGCCCGTGCTGCGCTGGAATCGGCAAAAGCCCAGGTTTCGGCTTCTAAAGCCGCTATAGAGGCGGCACGCACCAATATCATTCAGGCGCAAACGCGCGTCGAAGCGGCACAAGCCACTGAACGGCGCATTGCCGCAGATATCGATGACAGCGAACTGAAAGCCCCGCGTGACGGACGCGTGCAGTATCGGGTTGCCGAGCCAGGCGAAGTGCTGGCAGCAGGTGGTCGGGTGCTGAATATGGTCGATTTGAGCGACGTCTACATGACCTTCTTCCTGCCAACCGAACAAGCGGGCACGCTGAAACTGGGTGGTGAAGCCCGGCTGATCCTCGATGCTGCGCCAGATCTGCGTATTCCTGCGACCATCAGCTTTGTCGCCAGCGTCGCCCAGTTCACGCCAAAAACCGTCGAAACCAGCGATGAACGGCTGAAACTGATGTTTCGCGTCAAAGCGCGTATCCCACCGGAATTACTCCAGCAGCATCTGGAATATGTCAAAACCGGATTGCCGGGCGTAGCGTGGGTGCGGGTGAATGAAGAACTTCCGTGGCCTGACGACCTGGTGGTGAGGTTGCCGCAATGACGCATCTGGAACTGGTTCCCGTCCCGCCTGTCGCGCAACTGGTGGGCGTGAGCCAGCATTATGGAAAAACCGTTGCGCTGAACAATATCACTCTCGAGATTCCGGCCCGCTGCATGGTCGGGCTGATTGGCCCGGACGGCGTCGGTAAGTCGAGTTTATTGTCATTGATTTCCGGTGCTCGTGTCATTGAGCAGGGCAACGTGATGGTGCTGGGCGGCGATATGCGCGACCCGAAGCATCGCCGCGACGTTTGCCCGCGCATCGCCTGGATGCCGCAAGGGCTGGGCAAAAACCTCTACCACACCTTGTCGGTGTATGAAAACGTCGATTTTTTCGCCCGCCTGTTCGGTCACGACAAAGCGGAGCGGGAAGTGCGAATTAACGAGCTGCTGACCAGCACCGGGTTAGCACCATTTCGCGATCGTCCGGCAGGGAAACTCTCCGGCGGGATGAAGCAAAAACTTGGGCTGTGCTGTGCGTTAATCCACGACCCGGAACTGTTGATTCTTGATGAGCCAACAACGGGGGTTGACCCGCTCTCTCGCGCCCAGTTCTGGGATCTGATCGACAGTATTCGCCAGCGACAAAGCAACATGAGCGTGCTGGTCGCCACCGCCTACATGGAAGAGGCCGAACGCTTCGACTGGCTGGTAGCGATGAATGCCGGAGAAGTGCTGGCAACTGGCAGCGCCGAAGAGCTGCGGCAGCAAACGCAAAGCGCCACGCTGGAAGAAGCGTTTATCGCTTTGTTACCAGAAGCGCAACGCCAGGCGCATCAGGCGGTAGTGATCCCACCGTATCAACCTGAAAACGCAGAGATTGCCATCGAAGCGCGCGATCTGACCATGCGTTTTGGTTCCTTCGTTGCCGTTGATCACGTCAATTTCCGCATTCCACGCGGGGAGATTTTTGGTTTCCTTGGTTCGAATGGCTGCGGTAAATCCACCACCATGAAAATGCTTACCGGACTGCTGCCCGCCAGCGAAGGTGAGGCGTGGCTGTTCGGGCAACCGGTTGATCCAAAAGATATCGATACTCGCCGTCGGGTGGGCTATATGTCGCAGGCGTTTTCGCTCTATAACGAACTCACCGTGCGGCAAAACCTGGAGTTACATGCCCGTTTGTTTCACATCCCGGAAGCGGAAATTCCCGCGCGAGTGGCTGAAATGAGCGAGCGTTTTAAGCTCAACGACGTTGAAGATGTTCTGCCGGAGTCATTGCCGCTCGGCATTCGCCAGCGGCTTTCGCTGGCGGTGGCGGTGATTCATCGCCCGGAAATGTTAATCCTCGATGAACCCACTTCTGGCGTCGATCCGGTGGCGAGGGATATGTTCTGGCAGTTGATGGTCGATCTCTCGCGCCAGGACAAAGTGACTATCTTCATCTCCACCCACTTTATGAACGAAGCGGAACGCTGCGACCGTATCTCACTGATGCACGCCGGAAAAGTGCTTGCCAGCGGTACACCGCAGGAACTGGTTGAAAAACGTGGAGCCGCCAGTCTGGAAGAGGCATTTATCGCCTATTTGCAGGAGGCGGCAGGGCAGAGCAACGAAGCCGAAGCGCCACCTGTGGTACATGACACTACCCACGCGCCGCGTCAGGGATTTAGCCTGCGCCGTCTGTTTAGCTACAGCCGTCGCGAAGCACTGGAACTGCGACGCGATCCGGTACGTTCGACGCTGGCGCTGATGGGAACGGTGATCCTGATGCTGATAATGGGTTACGGCATCAGTATGGATGTGGAAAACCTGCGCTTTGCGGTGCTTGACCGCGACCAGACCGTCAGTAGCCAGGCGTGGACGCTCAATCTCTCCGGTTCCCGTTACTTTATCGAACAGCCGCCGCTCACCAGTTATGACGAACTTGACCGTCGGATGCGTGCGGGCGATATCACGGTGGCGATTGAGATCCCACCCAATTTCGGGCGCGATATCGCGCGTGGTACGCCTGTGGAACTCGGTGTCTGGATCGACGGTGCAATGCCGAGCCGTGCCGAAACGGTAAAAGGTTACGTGCAGGCCATGCACCAGAGCTGGCTACAGGATGTGGCGAGTCGACAATCCACGCCTGCCAGCCAAAGCGGGCTGATGTACATTGAGACGCGCTATCGCTATAACCCGGACGTAAAAAGCCTGCCAGCGATTGTTCCTGCGGTGATCCCGCTGTTGCTGATGATGATTCCGTCGATGTTAAGCGCCCTTAGCGTGGTGCGGGAAAAAGAGCTTGGGTCGATTATCAACCTTTACGTGACTCCTACCACCCGCAGCGAATTTTTGCTTGGCAAACAGCTGCCGTACATCGCGCTGGGGATGCTGAACTTTTTCCTGCTCTGCGGCCTGTCGGTGTTTGTGTTTGGCGTACCGCATAAAGGCAGTTTCCTGACGCTCACCCTGGCGGCGCTGCTGTATATCATCATCGCCACTGGAATGGGGCTGCTGATCTCCACCTTTATGAAAAGCCAGATTGCCGCCATTTTCGGTACGGCGATTATCACGTTGATCCCGGCGACACAGTTTTCCGGGATGATCGATCCGGTAGCTTCGCTGGAAGGGCCTGGACGTTGGATCGGCGAGGTTTACCCGACCAGTCATTTTCTGACTATCGCCCGCGGGACGTTCTCGAAGGCACTTGATCTGACTGATTTGTGGCAACTTTTTATCCCGTTTCTGATAGCCATCCCGCTGGTGATGGGCTTAAGCATCCTGCTGCTGAAAAAACAGGAGGGATGATGCGCCATTTACGCAATATTTTTAATCTGGGTATCAAAGAGTTGCGCAGCCTGCTCGGCGATAAAGCGATGCTGACGCTGATTGTCTTCTCGTTTACGGCGTCGGTGTATTCGTCAGCGACCGTCACGCCAGGATCATTGAACCTGGCGCCGATCGCCATTGCCGATATGGATCAATCGCAGTTATCGAACCGGATCGTTAACAGCTTCTATCGCCCGTGGTTTTTGCCACCGGAGATGATCACCGCCGATGAGATGGATGCCGGACTGGACGCCGGACGCTATACCTTCGCGATAAATATCCCGCCTAATTTTCAGCGTGATGTCCTCGCCGGACGCCAGCCGGATATTCAGGTGAACGTTGATGCCACGCGCATGAGCCAGGCATTCACTGGCAACGGTTATATCCAGAATATTATCAACGGTGAAGTGAACAGTTTCGTCGCGCGCTACCGTGATAACAGCGAACCGTTGGTATCGCTGGAAACCCGGATGCGCTTTAACCCGAACCTTGATCCTGCGTGGTTTGGCGGGGTGATGGCGATCATCAACAACATTACCATGCTGGCGATTGTATTGACCGGATCGGCGCTGATCCGCGAGCGCGAACACGGCACGGTGGAACACTTACTGGTGATGCCGATAACGCCGTTTGAGATCATGATGGCGAAGGTCTGGTCGATGGGGCTGGTAGTGCTGGCGGTATCGGGATTATCGCTGGTATTGATGGTGAAAGGCGTGCTGGGCGTACCGATTGAAGGTTCGATCCCGCTCTTTATGCTGGGCGTGGCGCTCAGTCTGTTTGCCACTACGTCAATTGGCATTTTTATGGGGACGATAGCGCGTTCAATGCCGCAACTGGGGCTGCTGGTGATTCTGGTGCTGCTGCCGCTGCAAATGCTTTCTGGTGGCTCTACGCCGCGCGAAAGTATGCCGCAGATGGTGCAGGACATTATGTTGACCATGCCGACGACACACTTTGTCAGCCTTGCACAGGCCATTCTCTACCGTGGTGCCGGATTCGAAATCGTCTGGCCGCAGTTCCTGACGCTGATGGCAATTGGCGGCGCGTTTTTCACCATCGCGCTACTGCGATTCAGGAAGACGATTGGAACAATGGCGTAAGGAAGGGAAACTTGACTTCATACTGTGATGTCATACTATTGATGTCATAAAGTGAAGTCATAAGGACATGCCATGAGAACCCAGGTACAGGCTTTACGGAAGAAACAAAAAAACACATTGGATCAAATATTTAAATCTCCTGTTCCTCAAGGGATCAAGTGGTCTGATATAGAGTCACTGGTTAAAGCATTAGGCGGAGAAATTAAGGAAGGGGTTCGCGTTGTAAGTTCATACTAAATATGAGCGTTGCGTGTTTCCATCGGCCTCATCCGTCGCCAGATACCGATAAAGGCGCTGTAGAAAGCGTGCGTGACTGGTTACTAAGTATAGGGGTAAAACCATGATCAAACTGAAGACGCCAAACTCTATGGAGATTGCCGGGCAACCTGCTGTTATTACCTACGTGCCAGAACTAAATGCATTTCGTGGCAAATTCCTGGGCTTGTCAGGTTATTGTGATTTTGTCTCTGACAGCATTCAGGGGCTGCAAAAAGAAGGGGAGCTTTCCCTGCGAGAGTATCTTGAGGATTGTAAAGCTGCGGGTATTGAGCCGTATGCGCGTACAGAAAAGATTAAAACCTTTACGTTACGCTATCCAGAATCGCTGAGTGAACGCCTTAATAATGCGGCTGCGCAGCAACAAGTCTCTGTTAATACTTATATTATTGAAACGCTGAATGAGCGTTTGAATCATTTATAAATTTTAGCGGCGTACATTACGCAGAATATCTGCCTTTACAGGATCTATCTATGCAACTGAACTTAATTATATAAATTAAGTTCAGTTAATATCTTTTCTTTCCTCGTTTTAGAAATAACTCAATCTTCCTTCGGTAAGCACTGCAAATGCCCGTGCCGCACGCCGCGTTGGGCGATAACGTCATCGGCAAAATGCTGCACGTCGCCCATGTCACCTTTCAGCACGGCAATTTCCAGACAGTCGTCGTGATTAATGTGCACATGCAGCGTGGCGACCGAGAGATCGTGGTGGTGATGCTGCGTGGAGACAATACGGCTGGCTAAGTCGCGTTTTTCGTGTTCATACACATACGACAGCACCGCGAAACCTTGTGTGCCGTGCTGCTGGGTAGCTTCCTGCGCCAGGGCGCTGCGCAGAATATCGCGGATAGCTTCGGAACGGTTGTTATAACCACGACGCTGGCTCAGGCTGTCCAGCGTCTCCAGTAAATCGTCATCAAGCGTGATGGTGACTCGTTGCATTTGCGTTAAACCTTTTCTGTGGCGCGACGGCGCACGGGGAATGCGGGTAATACCGCGTTTTGTAGCACACGTCCGGCGTCAGAGGAAAAGGTTAATTTATCTCCCACCACCTGGGTTTCGACGATTTGTCCGTTGTCCATCACCATCACCCGCTGACAGAAGCGTTCTACAAGACGTAAGTCGTGGGTGATGAACAGGCAGGCGGTGCCAAACTGTTGTTGTAGCTTTTTCAGCAGGCGAATGACGCCCGCCTGTAACACGAGATCAAGGTTAGAAACGGCTTCATCCAGAATCAGCAGTTTCGGTTCGACCGCCAGCGCGCGCGCCAGGCAGACGCGCTGGAGCTGGCCGCCGCTTAACTGCGGTGGGCGCTTGTCGAGCACGCTGTCGTCGAGGTCGACCGCCTTCAGCATTTCGCTGGCGCGCGCCAGTTGCTCCGATTTTTTCAGCGATAGCAGGTGGCGCATCGGTTCACGCAGGATCTCGCGCACGGTTTTGCGCGGGTTAACGGCGCTGATAGAGTCCTGAAATACCATCTGAATATCGCGACGGAAGGCTTTTCGCTGGGCGCGATTAAGTTTCGTCAACGGTTCGCCGCGCCAGCTAATATTCCCTTGTGAGGGCGATTCTAAGCCTACCAGCAGCCGCGCGAGAGTGCTTTTCCCGCAGCCGCTACGCCCCAGCAGGGCGACGGTTTCACCGCTTTTCAGGGTCAGGGAAACGTTATTCAGCACCGCCTGATGCTGGTGCTTACCGCTAAATCCACCGTGCGCATAGTGATGGGAAAGGTCGCAGACGTTAAGTAAAGTCATGATGCCAGCTCCATACCATAAAGGGCGAGATGAGCGGAAACCAGGCTGCGCGTCACCGCATGTTTGGGGGCGTTAAACAGCGTTTCTACATTGCCCTGTTCGACAATCTTACCGTGCGACATCACCGCCACGTCATCCGCCAGACGCGCCACAACGCCCATATCATGGGTGACCAGCAGCATTCCCGGCGCTGGTTTTTGCATAATGCTTTCCAGCAGATCGAGGATGCGCGCCTGCGCCACCACGTCAAGGTCGGTGGTGGGTTCATCAGCGATGATAAACGGTGATTCACACAGCACCGCCATCGCAATCATCATGCGCTGTAACATGCCGCCGCTCATCTCGAACGGATACAGCTTCAGCACGCGTGCGGCGTTTTCCAGCCCTACCGCTTCTATAGCGGCGATAAGCGTGGCGTCGTCGGCGGGTTTCCCCTGCGCCAGGCAGGTTTCCCGCGCGTGGGTGTGCATGGTGTGCAGCGGATTAAAGGCGCTGCGCGGGTTCTGCATGATGGTGGCAATTTTGATGCCGCGCAGGGCGCAGGGAGAAACCGGTTTGCCATCGGCTAAAATTTCCCCCGCCGTCTGGCGAACGCCAGCGGGCAGAATGCCCAGCGCTGCGGCGCAGGTCAGTGATTTTCCGCTGCCGCTGCCGCCGACTAACGCCAGCACGCGCCCGCGTTGCAGGGTTAACGATACACCGTGCACCAGCGGCTGCGCGGCCTGTAGCGCGATATTACGTAGTTCAATCTGTTGCGGCATTAGTGTGCGTGCTCCGTCACCAGATGAGGATCCAGATGATCGCGCAGTGCGTCACCCACCAGGTTAAAGGCCATCACGCTGATAAACAGCGCCAGCCCCGGCCAGAACATTTGCAGCGGCTGGGTCCAGATATACTGGCGCGCGTCGTTAATCATCACGCCCCATTCGGCGGTCGGCGCGGTCACGCCGAGGCCGAGGAAGGACATACCCGCGACGTGCAGCATCATATGGCCGATATCCAGCGTTGCCAGCACCAGCAGCGAGGGGATCACCGCACCTGCCAGATGATCAACAAACACCCGCACATGGCCCGCACCAGAAAGTCGTGACGCCAGCACAAACTCGCGCTGGCGCAGTGAAATCACCAGGCTGCGCACCATGCGTGCATACCACGCCCAGTGCGACAGGGCGATGGCGATAATTACGTTGGTCAGCCCGGTGCCGAGCACGCCAACCATAAAGAACGACAGAATCGAAGTCGGGAAGGTCATAAACATATCGGCAACGCGCATGGTGGCCTGATCAACGCGCCCGCCAATCAGTCCGGCGCTGCCGCCAATAACCAGCCCTAATGTCAGTACCAGCAGCAGGCAGGCCATTACCGAACCGAGCGACACGCGGGTCGCCGCCATCAGCCGCGAGAAAATATCGCGCCCTAAATGATCGGTGCCCAGCCAGTGCTGCGCATCCGGCGAAAGCAGGCGCGAAGGCAAATCAATCGCCTGGGGGGCATACGGCAGCCACCACTGGCTGGTGAGCGCAATCAGCGCCAGCAGGGCGATAATGATCTGCGCCAGGCGAACCGACCAGCGGGAGGAGAGGAAAAAGTTCACGCGTGCGCTCCTTCATGACGACGAATACGCGGGTCCAGCGCGGCGTTGAGCAAATCGACAATCAAATTACAGACCACAAAAACCACCACCATCATCAGCGTAAAGCACTGGATCACCGGATAGTCACGGTTGAAAATCGCCGACACCGCATAGCGCCCGACGCCCGGCCAGGCAAAGATGTTTTCGATAATCATCGTCCCGCCAATCAGTTCGCCAATGTGCATCCCCACGGCAGTGATCATCGGCAGCGAGGCATTGCGCAGAATATGGCGGCGTTCGGTCTGTTTGTCATTCAGGCCGCGCAGCCGCGCCCAGGTCACATGACGCTGACCGGCGACGTCCAGCATACTGGCGCGCAGCAAACGCGCGTTAATCGCCAGCGACATAAAGGCGATGGATACCGCAGGCAAAATGATGTGCTGCCAGCCGCCGTAACCCATTGCGGGTAGCCATTGCAGATACACCGAAAACGCCATCACCAGTAAAAACGCCAGCCAGAAGTTAGGCATCGACACGCCGAGAAACGCGATGAAACGGACGGCGAAATCGGGCAAGCGATCGCGGTGGCGCGCCGCCCAGATACCGAGCGGCACGGAGGTGAGCAGAATTAATACCAGCGCCGCACCCGCCAGTTCCAGCGTGGCGGGCAGGAAGTTCAGCATATCGTCCAGCACCGGGCGTTGGCTGGCGAATGAGATACCGAAATCGAGATGCAGCGCCTTCCATAGCCAGGTGCCGTATTGCACGTACAGCGGCTGATCCAGCCCCAGCATGGTGCGGGTAGAGGCCAGCATCTCCGGCGTCGGCGGCAGGTTAGATAAACGCAAATAATCAAGCGCCGGGTCACCGGTGCCGAGGCGCAGCATCAGGAAAATGATCACCGAGGCGGCGAGCACCATCGGGATCAGCAGCAGAAAGCGGCGTAATACATAACGCAACATTAAGGTTTCACCGGTTTAATCTGTTCGAACGGGATTTCGGTGGCGATCGGCGCGTAGGGGATGTTACCCAGTTCCGGTTTTGAAACCACCATCATTGAGATGTAACTGATAGGCAGATAAACCGCCTCGTCATGCAGACGGGTCAGAATGTCGCGATACAGCGCCTGACGTTGCGTTTCGTCATGGGTCGCCAGCACTTCGCCGATCTCTTTATCAATCAGCGGCTTGTCGGCTAAACCTTGCTGTGCCTGGAAGTCAGCGTGCGACGGTACGCGCATTGAACTCAGGAAGGCGTGTGGATCGTATGGCGCGCCCCAGGTGCGGTGGAAAATCATGCCAAAACGACCGTCGCGCTGACGAGCATAGATACTGCTCTCTTCTTCGCCAATCAGCGAGACATCTGCGCCAATCTGGCGCATATCAGCCTGAATGATTTCCGCCATCGATTTGCTTAACGCATCGGTGCCGATGAACGACAGTTCAATGCGCAGCGGCTGACCATTTTTCTCGCGGATGTCTTTGCCAGCAGGCAGCGTCCAACCGGCTTTTTCCAGCAACTCTTTCGCTTTCTGCGGATCGTACTGGCGCGGTTTCAGGCCGAGGTTGGCGTAGGGTACAGAAGGGGCAAACAGAGTGTCTGCGACCTGCTGGGTGCCATACAACGCGTTATCAATCAGCGATTTTTTGTTTACCGCGTAATTGAGAGCTTCACGTACTGCCAGCTCGTTGGTGGGGGCTTTGGCGGTATTAAGTGCCAGCATCACGGTTTCGATCGGCTGTGACAGTTGGGTATGGTAAGCCGGATTCTGGCTAAAGCGGGCGAAGGTATCGAGCGGTAATAACCCTTCGTTTCCGTACAGCAGGTCGATATCGCCAGTTTCAAACGCCACCGCGCGGGTAGTCGGGTCCGGGATCACGTTAAACGTGATCTTTTTAATCGCCGGCTTTTCGCCCCAGTAGTTTTCGTTTCGGACGAAGACATCGTACTGATTCAGTTTCGATTCCTGCAATACCCACGGCCCGGTGCCAATCGGCGCTTTAATCCCGTTCATGGTTTCATGGTTTTTAAACTGCGAGGGGGCGATAAAGCGGAAAGGGCGTGGCAGGGCCAGTTCTTGCAGGAAAGGATAGTAGGCGCTTTTCAGGGTGATTTGCAGCTCGTTTTTACTGAGTGCTTTGACATCAACAATCTGGTTTGCCAGCTCCAGCCAGGCGTGACGTTGACGGTTATCGAGCACTGCGCGGAAGTTTTCTGCCGCCGCCTCTGCATCAAACGGTTCGCCGTTAGAGAATTTCACGCCATCACGCAGAGTGAAGGTCCAGGTTTTGCCATCTTCCGAATGGGTCCAGCTTGTTGCCAGCCACGGGATCACCGAACCGTCTGCCTGATATTTCACCAGCGGTTCATAAACCATGCTCTGGGCGAACATCTGATTAGGCGTGTAAAGGTGTGGGTTTAGTGGCCCGACATTCACCGGCCAGGCGGTGGTGATTTCATCTGGCGCGGCGGCATGAACGATAAAAGACGCACAAGCCAGCAGCGCAAATAGAGTGCGGCGGAGTGTGGAGAGCATGGTAACCCCAATGGATTAAAATAGATGGCGGAAATAAGTATGACGATTTTAAATATTCGTCATACTGATTACCTGTTCTGGATCAAGAGATAGGCAGTCGGACGGGCGGATCAGTTAACTGAATCGATCCATTGCACACTGTCGGCGGTGAGCGTAAAGGGGGTAGGGGTGCAGATTGCCAGACTTAAATTGTCGAGCTGGCAATGGCTGACTGACAGCGATGACTGATAGGTGCTGTCTACGCTGACGATTTGCCAGGCGCTGCCACCACGCTGTTTAACGATGGCTTCTTTGCGCGTCCAGATGCGCCAGAACATTTCCAGTTGCTGATCAGGATGCACGGCGTCCATCTCAGCATGTTCCCCGAGGCTGAACACCGCGTTCGCCAGCCAGCGCCAGTTGGCGCGCGGGCGAATCACTTCGATATCGCAGCCGACTTCGCCTTCATCGCTCAACAGCAGGGCGATATCGTCACCGCTATGGCTTAAGTTGAACCATAGCGGCGTTTCCGGCGCGAATGCCGGTTTGCCTTGTTCGCCATAGATGATCTCCGGTAGCGGGGAAAGCGTGTGCGAAAGCAATGCACGCCCCGCCAGCCAGCGTTCGCGTCGTGGACCTTGCGGTGCTTGATCGTGTAAAGCCGGTGGCAGTGGAGCTGCGCTTAAGGTCGAAACTTTCCCCAGAACTATCCGATACATATCAGGGCCAACGTTTAATGATGATGGATGTATTAATGCCGCCAAAGGCAAAGTTGTTACTCTGCAAAAACTCACAATCAACCTTGCGGGCTTCATGCATGATGTAATCCAGCGCGCCACAATTCGGGTCTGGTTTATTCAGGTTTAGCGTAGGAGCAAACCAGCCTTCGCGCATCATTTGCAGACTCATCCAGGCTTCGAGCGCGCCACAGGCACCAAGCGTATGACCAAAATAACTTTTCAGCGAGGAGAGCGGCACATTATCACCGTAAATGGTTGCTGTCGCCAGACTTTCTGCCACATCGCCGCGATCGGTCGCCGTGCCATGCGCCGAAATATAGCCGATATCTTGTGCGCTTAACCCGGCGATTTTCAGCGATTGCTCCATACAATACTGCATGGTTTCGCGCTGCGGCTGGGTAATATGTGCCGCGTCGCAGTTAGTCGCAAAGCCGACGATTTCACCGTAAATGGTTGCGCCGCGCGCTTTGGCGTGCTCCAGTTCTTCGAGAATGAGCGTCCCAGCGCCTTCACCAATCACCAGCCCGTCGCGGTTTTCATCGAACGGTGAAGGTGTGGTTTTCGGCGCATCATTATGCTGGCTGGTGGCGAAAAGCGTATCAAATACCGCTGCTTCTGAAGGGCATAACTCTTCGGCACCACCAGCAACCATCACCGTTTGATAACCGTGGCGAATGGCTTCCCACGCATAACCGATCGCCTGGCTGCCGGAGGTACAGGCGCTGGAGGTTGGGATCACCCGCCCGCGCAGGCCGAAAAAGAGGCCAGTATTAACGGCGGTGGTGTGCGGCATCATCTGCACATAGGTGGTGCCAGTGATGTTATTGGTGTGCTTTTCCGTCAGCATGGTGGCAAATTCGCTCACCGGACCGGTACTGCCGGTCGATGAACCGTACGCAATGCCCGTTTCGCCGCTGGTTAATATCGGATCGCCAATCAACCCTGCCTGCTCTAACGCCAGCTCGCTGGCGCGGGTCGACATTTGCGACACGCGGCCCATCGCACGGATACGCTTGCGGGTGTAGTGCTCCGGTAGCGTGAAATCATCAATAGGCGCGCCAAGCAGGGTGTGCAGGCCATCGTAGACCTGCCACTCCGGCATTTTGCGCACCGCGTTTTCATACGCCAGTAAGCGTGCAGAAACGTCCTGCCAGTTTTCACCAAAGGCAGTCACGCCGCCCATTCCTGTAATCACTACGCGACGTGTCATAACATCCCTCCGTTGATGGAAATAACCTGGCGGGTGACGTAACCTGCAATATCAGACATTAAATAGCTGGCAAGCCCGGCAACTTCTTCCGCCTGGCCCATGCGTTTCATTGGGATCATCGACATTGCCTCTTTCAGGGCGCTCTCTTCCATTTCGATCATCCCGGTATCAATAAGTCCCGGCGCGATGCAGTTGACGGTGATTTTGCGCTTCGCGAGTTCGATAGCCAGTGCTTTTGTTGCGCCGATAATTCCGGCTTTGGCAGCGCTGTAATTCACCTGGCCGCGATTGCCCATTACGCCGGAAACCGAGGACAGCGTGATGATGCGTCCACCCTGGCGTGCACCGATCATCGGCATAATGCACGGCTGAATGACGTTGTAGAAACTGTCGAGATTGGTGTGGATCACCGCATCCCAGTCGTCATCGCTTAAAGCCGGAAAAGCGGCGTCGCGGGCGATCCCGGCGTTACTGACTACGCCGTACCAGGCGCCGTGTTGCGCGATCTCGTGCTCCAGCACTTCCCGACATTGTTCGCGGTTTGCGACGTCGAAACTGAGCAAACGCCCGTTACCACCGTTGGCGACAATGGCATTCAGCGTTTCCTGAGCGCCTGCGGCGTCACGGTGATAGTGAACGCCAATGTTAAAGCCGTCTGCCGCCAGTTGGCAGGCGATGGCGCGACCAATGCCTTTGCTGGCACCAGTAACCAGAACTGAACGACTCATCAGGACGCTCCTTGTTGAAACAGGGTGGTAAGTTCTTCCGCGGTCGGCTGGAAGGTGTTAATGCGGCCCGTCGCCTCGCCGTCGTTGATGCTGCACTCAAAACTGCCGAAGCGATCGTCTTGCATCAGCAGTTTGACGGTAATGGTCAGCGTCTGGCCTGCGGGCAGAATGCCAGTGGTGCAAAGCAATTCACGCGCGCCCAGTACCATCCCTAACTCAATACTGTTTTTGCCCTGCTGGTGGCGATGCCAGCCAGACCAGACGCCGACGGTTTGCGCCATCAGTTCAAGGGCAAACCAGCCAGGGAGATTGCCGTCCGGGTCGAGAAACGGTGCCAGTACGCCACTGGGCGAGACTGTTACGCGGCAGACCGCGCTGTCATCGCTGACGCTCACCACTTCTTCCAGCAGTAACATGGGCGCGTCGTGGGGCAGATAAGCGCCGGGTGATAAATAGTGGCTCACGAAACCCTCCCGAGCAGAATGCTGGCGTTATTGCCGCCAAAGGCGAAGGAATTGGACAGGATCACCGGACGTGCCAGCGGCTGCGGTTGTTCGATAATGCCACACGGTGGCAGCCTGGGATCGCGCGGCGACAGGCTGAAGTCCTGAGCGGGCAGCGGTAAATCACGCTGTAAGATCAACATGCTGATTGCTGCCTCGGTAATGCCCGCCGCGCCCAGCGTGTGTCCGGTCAAATGTTTGGTGGAGCTGCAAGGTACGCGTTCGCCAAACAGGGCGTTAACCACCATTGATTCAATCTGATCGTTGAGTTGTGTGGCGGTGCCGTGCAGGTTGATATAGCCGACGTCATCTGGCGTAAGCTGCGCATCGGTCAGCGCCTGATTAATAGCGCGGATCGCCCCTTCGCCCTGCGGATGCGGGGCCGAAATATGGTAAGCGTCGCTTGATTCACCAACGCCCAGCAACGCGATGGGCTGCGGTTCGCGGGTTAATAACATCAGCCCCGCCCCTTCGCCAATGGTGATACCTGCGCGGTCACGACCAAACGGCTGACATAAAGTTGGCGACAGTGATTCGAGGCTGTGAAAACCGTTAATCGGCATACGGCTCAGGGTATCTGCGCCACCCACAATGGCGGCATCGACCAGCCCCGCCTCGATAAGCCTGCGCCCGCTGATCATCGCTCTGGCACTGGAGGAGCAGGCGGTTGAAAGGGTATAGGCCGGGCCGTCGAGCGCCAGCCAGTGGCTGAGAAAACGCGACGGATCGCCGAGTTCCTGTTGTGCATAGTGCCACGTGGTGCTCGGCTGTCCGTTGGTGCGCAGCTTAACGTGCGTGTCGCCTTCATGCAGGCCGGAGGTGCTGGTGCCAAGCACAATCGCGATGCGCTCGCGGCCATATTTCGCAATAGCGTCATCAACCTGCGGCTGGATCTGCGCCAGCGCCGCCAGCAGGATCTGATTGTTGCGCGAGCGGTGCGCAGCGAATTTTTCCGGGATAAGCGGAAGCTCGCCATCCACGCCAGCCAGGACCGCCTGCGGATGCCCCTGCAACCAGCCTGCGCGTGGGCGCATTCCGGGAGCAACACCGCGAGCCAGGTTGGCTGCGATTTCGTCAAGGTTATCTCCCAGGGCGTTGATCATGCCAACGGCGGAAATATAAATCATATCAGTCACCTAAGTATTGAATGGTGATGTGGTATTTAAAGACATGCTGCTCAATGCTGATTGGCACGCGTTTGCCCTTGCGATTCAGATAGGTGATTTCCGTGACCAGTTTGCCGCTGGCGTTACGCAGCTCGCGTTTGTCGCCGTTGTCGCGAAGCGTCCAGCCTGCGGGGAGTTGCGGTTGCCAGGCGCTAATCGGCCAGTGGCTGAGCATTACGTCAGCCAGTACCTGACTTGCGGGCGGTAACTGTGGGACGACGATGGATTGCTCGGCGCGTAGCCCTTGCGCATCGTAGGTCACCAGAAACAGGCGAATGCCGACCGACGACAGCCCGGCAAGGGTGATTTTCTGGTCGTCGGCGTTAAGCATCACTAGCAGCGACTGGGTTTTGCCGTTGAAGCTGCCGGTCAACAGTTGCTGGGAATTGACGGCGGGTGAAATCCCCGGCGCAGGCAGCGTGATGCGCGTGCTAGGTTGCAGCCACGCCTGCGGGCGACCTTCCTGTTCCGGTTGCGAGTGGCTACAGCCGGTGAGGATAAGCGTAGCGGTCAGGGCGAACGCTCGCCAGAATGTGGGTTTGATCATTTTTTTGTTCTCTTTTTATCGGGCATAGCCAGCGGCGAAAGCAGGAAGGCAGTGAAAATACCGCTCACCAGCACAATGCCAAAACTGCTGATGGCCTGGGTGGCGCTGAATACCAGCATTCCCAGCGTCAGTAAGGTGGTGAGCATTGCCAGCGTGATCGCCAGGAGTGAAGTTAACGGTGTACCGCGCGGATTACTGAAAAACAGTGTGTAGTTGATGCCGATGCCAAGCACCAGCACCAGCGCCAGTAGCGAAAAGAGATTCACCGCCTGCCCGCTCATCGCCAGCACTGCCAGACCGCAGCCCAGAGAAAGCACCGAAGGTACAAGGCTGATAAGCCCTGTGCGCCAGCCGAGGCGGGCCACCGCGCCGCAGGCAATTACTGCCAGCGCCACCAGCAACAAGCCGGTTAAGACGTAGCGGTAAAGTGCGAACAATTCATCAAAGGTACTTTTGCGATCAACCCAGGCAATGCCGCCAGGGTAATAGCTGGCTATTTCCTGCAACAACTCGCTACTTTTAACCCCTTCAACCGGCACCAGTACGCCGCTTGCGCCGTTTTCCAGCGTCAGCCACAGCAGACGCCAGCCTTCACTGGCGGGGCTTGCCAGCCATTCATCAACGTTCACTGGCATGGCGTTGAGATCTGGTTTCACCGCCGTCAGCCCGGCATTTTGCAGCGCTTTCGTTACCGTCGGGGCCGCCGTTTTCAGCAGGTCTAAATCTTCCTTCTGCCGCGCCAGGGAGTTCAGCGGAATAGTGCGGTAGTTGCTGATAAGGCCGTCTTTTTTCGCTTTCTCCAGCGAGGTGGTAAATGTCTCCAGTCGTCCCAAGGTTTGCTGTGGGGAGTCGCCGTAAACTACAAACCATTTTTGATCGACGCTTTGTCCGGTCAGGGCGGTAATGGCTTTTTCCTGCGCCAGAATATGCTGCGGCAGCGCCTGTAACTGCGAGATATCGTCATCGACGCGCAGCATTGACATCCCCGCCAGCGAAAACAGCGCCAGCGCGACGGGCAGACCCCGCGACAATTTTTTATTACGCCGCCACGCTGCCAGCCAGCGCAGCATCAGCGCCATCGCCGGAACCGGACGCACCGGCAGGCCACGACACAGCCACGGATGCCAGAACAGGACGGTCAGACAGGAGGTGCTCAACCCGACGGCGGCAAAAATCGCCATCTGGCGAATACCGGGGAAGGGGGCGAGCATCATAATCAGATATGCCGCCACGGTGGTGAGCAGCGCCAGAAGCAGGGCATTACGCACTTTCGCCAGGCTTTGCCACGGCGAAACGTCGTTGCCGTGCACCATCCGTTCGGTGAGGTAATAGAGCGTGTAGTCAGCGGAAATGCCGATAACGCTCATGCTCATCACCAGCGTCATCAGGTGTAATTCACCGAAAATCAACAAGGTGGCGACCGTTCCCGCCAGCGCGCCGATGCCGATGGAAATCACGCAAAGCAGCAACGGACGTAGAGAGCGGAACACCGCCACAATCAGCAATATCACCCCCAGCAGCGTTGCCACGCCCAGGGTGGAGATATCTTGCTTCGCCTGTTGGCTGGCGTAATCGCTGTAAAACACCGTGCCGCGCGAGAGCAGCTGCGCCTGCGGGTAACGTGTTTTCAGATCTTTTTCCAGCGTATTCAGGGTCGTGATGAGCTTGTGGGTTTGCTGCATATCAAACGACGATCCCGCCAGTTCTCCGTGCAGCAGATACCAGTAGTTGCCCTGGGGATCCTGCGTCACCAGCCAGCCGTCCATCAGTCGTAAACGCTGGCCGTTTTTCGCCATCGCCAGCTGCGAGCCGCGCATTAACATCAGCGGATCGTTTTGCAGCTCCTTGCCGCTTACCCCGGAGAACGCAGAATAAAGCTGGGAGAGGATCCACTGCGCCTGCGCTTCGCCGCCGTTTTGCAGGCGGACGCGAGTGTCGGGGTCAATCAGGCCGTTGCGGTGCTGCCAGAAAAATGCTCCCCACGCCTGCTGGCTGGCGGCATCCATTGGCCCTTTAACGTCGCCGAGCGCAGCGGATTTTTGCAGCAGCGTCAGCCACTCCTGAGCCACCCTGGGATTAGCCTCTTTACCGGGGCTGACCAGCCACACCAGTTGGCGGTCCAGACGCTGCATAAAGCCGTCATTCAGCGCTGGGGGAATATCGCCCATCGCCTGTTTGGGTAACATTGCCAGCACGCTACTGTTCAGCCGTGATTGCGGCAGCAGAATCAGCAACGCCGCCGCCATGACCAGGCAGACGATCCCCCATAACAGCGCGGGGCGTTTACTGGGCGGCAAAACGTTGGCGTTCGTCATCGGTCAGTTGCGCTGGCGTCAGTTGATGTTGGGTAAGAGCGATATCGGTGCGATCGCCCTGTTTATCATTAAGCTGAATGCTCTCCAGATAGGTTTGCCCGGCGAGATCGATGGTGTTGAAAATTTTATCCAGCGGCGTGGTGGTTGGGGTCAGGCGCAGCGTCCAGCGGCCTTCGCCTTTATCAGCAAATTCGACGCGGAAGTTTTGTTCCAGCACTTTGCGATCGGCCTGGAACAGCGCGCGCAGCAGGTGGTTAAACTGGAACATCTGCGGGTTATTTTCTGCCGTGATGATTTGCGGCGGCTGACCGTTGATCACCTGCACCATGCGTTTATCGTCCAGCAATAGCTGCATGGAGAACGGTGAGGTTTGATCCCACAATAACCCATGGTCGCGGGCGATCAACATCTGGCCCTGCGATCTCAGCGGCTGCGGCAGATCTTTAATCGTCCGAGTTTGATCGAAATGGGCGCGGATCACCGGCTGTTCGGTAAAGCGTTGCTGAAGATCGTCCAGGGTCAGGGCGCTCACAAACGGGCTAATCAGCAGCGCCAGCAGCGGTAAAAATTTCATGGTTTGACTCCCATGCGTTCAAACAGAATATCGGGGCTGACAAAGCACAGTTCGCGGCTTTGCTCGTCTACTGCGACCTGGATGGTGTATCCGGTGGTGGCGCGTTTTCCCGTTTCGGCATCGAAAATCTGATAGCCAATCCGCAGACGGTTTTCGAACTCTTCGATATGCGCACGCACGCGGATGCGTTGCTCAAAGGTGAGGGCGTGGCGATATTTCACCCGCGCATCGACCACCGGCCACAAATAACCGGACTCTTTCATCTGCCGATAGCCGTAATTGAACTGGTTGAGCAGCGCCTCGCGGGCCACTTCAAAGTAGCGAAAATAGTTACCGTGCCAGGCCACGCCCATCATATCGACGTCGTGAAAGGGAATGGTCAGTTCAACTTCAGCGGTAAATCGGGGATCGTTCAGCACCCTTTACTCCTTGTCCTGGACTTCCGGCAGTTGCCAGAAATCGAAAAAATTAAACCAGTCGAGGGGCGACTGGAGCGCGTAATGTTCCAGACGCGCGGCGTAATGATCGATAGCGTTTTGCAGCGCCTGCTGGCGTTCGCCACGCGGCAGCTGCAGCGGGTCGGCAAAGGTTTCGCAGTGAATATGCAGCTTGCCGTGCTGGCGCAGGGCGAAAATCAGATTCACCGGGCAGCGCAAAATGGACGCGAGAATAAACGGCCCCTGTGGGAAAGGCGCAGGCTGGCCCATAAACGGACTCCAGCAGACGCGCCAGTCGCCGCCGCGTTGCGGGTTGACGGCGATGCGGTCACCGACAATCGCCACCCATTCGCCGTTATCCAGCTTCTCTTTCAGCAGGATGGCGGTTTCCGGGCCGATATCTGTTACCGGGAGCAGGTTAATGCCTGCCTGAGGAGCCATCTCCTGCATTATCTGTTTAAAGCGTTGGGCATTTTCGCTAAACACCAGCGCGTTAATGGTTTTGTAGCCCTGAATTTTTGCCAGCGCCCGGCACACTTCGACATCGCCAAGATGCGAGGCCAGCAGCAATTTGCCGCGCGGATCGCGGACGTCAAGCGCCGCTTCTGCGCCTGGCGCAAACAGCACATCGCGCCCCAGTTGCAGCTCGCCGCGCCAACTGGCGATTTTGTCGAGCATGGCGTTGCCGAAACGTAAAAAGTGCTGGTAGCTGTTGAGTTTTGCTGCCTGTGGTTGATGCTGGCGCACACGGGCGAGCCAGTCTTGCGACGCTTTACGCGCCCGGCTGGCAGTGAGCCAGTAGACGCCCACTACCGGGTAAAGCAGCGCGCTAAACGCCGTTCTTCCCAGCAGACGCCAGACCAGCAGCATCAGGCGCATTCCCCATAATCCTTTCACTTCACTCTGCCGCGCCCAGTGGCTGGAAGAGCGGCGCATTAACAGCGAAGGAATACGCGGCAACATGCCGAAAAACAGACGCGTGTGCATGAGCGAGATGCGGACGTTATCTTTCAGGGCATCAAAATGCGAAAGCCCGTCCAGCGGATAGGTGACGCGGGTCGGCACGAAATAACTGGTATTTCCCTGCCAGTAGAGGCGCACCATCACTTCGGTGTCGAAATCCATCCGCTTGCCGATGGTGGCGTGTTTTGCCAGTTGCAGCGTTGGCGCAACCGGATAAACGCGAAAGCCGCACATGCTGTCTTTCAGTTGCAGGGAGAGCGTTTCGATCCATACCCAGACGTGGGTGACCCAGCGCCCGTACAGCCGTGAGCGGGGAATGGAGTCATCGTAAATCGGCTGGCCGGAGATCAGCGCCGCAGGGTGCTGTTCGGCAAGTGCCAGCAGTTTGGGGATATCTTCAATCGCGTGTTGACCGTCAGCATCCACCTGCACCGCATGGCTGAACCCCGCGTCTGCCGCCGCCTGTAAGCCGCGCATCACCGCCGCGCCTTTGCCTGCGTTTTCTGCCTGGCGAATTAAGGTCACGCCAGGCTGTTCGCTAACCAGCTTATCCAGTTGCTGTTGCGTGGCGGCATCGCTGCCGTCATCCACCACAATACAGGGCAGATTAAATGGCTTAAGACGCGCCAGCACGCCCGGCATCATTGCGCCGTGGTTGTAGCAGGGGATCAACACGCAGGGAGAAAAGTTTACCGACATAGGCGGATCTTCCCGCTACTGGCGGTGTGGCGGGCGTCACCGTCGTGACGCTGATAGCTAAAGCTCAGAATCTGGCGATCTTCCTGCCAGTTAAGCGTGAGCGTGACGCGGTTTTCCGGCAGCAACGGAGACTGGAATTTTATGTTCTGAATGGAGTGAAAACGCCAGCCGGGCGCGAGCAGAGTGAGCGCGTAGCTCATCGCCCAGTCGATTTGCGCCACGCCAGGGAGTAATGGTTGCACGGCAAAATGACCGCGAAACCAGAACAGATCTGCCCTGAGATGCAAAACAATCTCAAGGTGATTCGCTTGTGCCTGATGGCGCTCGATTTCATGGGGCTTCATGAAATAACTCCTGTAATTGCGCATAGACACGCTTGTTCATACTGTTTACTGGCATTTCATCAATAACGCGCCAGTAACGCGGAATGGCAACTGGCTCCAGCGTCGGGCGCAGTAATCGCCGCCAGGTCATTTCCTGGCTATGCCCGCCACCGTTCTGCCATTGCAGATGAGCTTCGTCATCCAGCACCAGCAAAACGCCAATGCACTGACGCCCGCCGCGCGTAACGGGAACTGCCGCCACCTCGCGAATACCGTCCAGCGCCAGCAGACGCTGTTCCACTTCCTGCAGAGAAATACGTTTTTCTTCAATCTTAACGATGCGCCCACGACGCCCCATCAGATGGAACTGGCCGTCTTCGCTAAACTGTAAGGCATCGTCGAGCAACAGGCCGTTATCTTCCGTCATCAGCGGTGAAAAGAGGCGAAAAGAATCACCTTCGGCCTGGAACTTCATACCTGGAAAGGGCAGCCAGCGTCGTTGCTCCTGATCGCGGTAACGCCAGGCAATGACGCCGGTTTCCGTGCTGCCGTAGATTTCATCAGGCCAGACGCGTAGCCAGCTCGCGGTGTGTTGTACGTCCTGCCACGGTAGCTCACCACCAGCAGAGAGAAGCACCTGAACAGGCGGCGGGGATAGCTGAGCATCCAGACGCTTCAAAAATGCCGGGCTG
The DNA here is from genome assembly GCF_005781225.1 of Escherichia sp. E4736. Taxonomy (NCBI): domain Bacteria; kingdom Pseudomonadati; phylum Pseudomonadota; class Gammaproteobacteria; order Enterobacterales; family Enterobacteriaceae; genus Escherichia; species Escherichia sp. E4736. The sequence continues at coordinate 61,359 of NZ_VATT01000020.1, forward strand.
CTGATGAATATATAGCGATGCTGATGACTCAACGCGGCAAACTGTTCGACATACCAGAGCATGGCGGCATGCAGGGGTAATCCCAGCGCCATTGGCAAGAAAATGCGAAAAGTCAGGCCGTACAAATGCTGCGGTAATACGGAACCGACCACCCGACAACCCGCCAGACGTGCGCCTAATCGTTCAGCCAGCAGTTCTGCTTCACGGTCCAGCAAATGAACAGGTTTAATCACCCGCTTCGGCTGCCCCGTGGAACCAGAGGTAAATAGCTCGATATAAGCGTCTGGCGCTATAGCAACAAAGGTGAATGATTGTGGCGCGACTTGTGGGGAACTTGCTACCAACAGCAATGAACCTTGCCAGTTAAGTTCGCTGTCGCTAAGCACACCATCAAAAAGTTCACGTTGCTCATTAAGCTGGATGACGCGGTTATGCCCCGGAAGCACCGGCGTTTTTCCGGCGTGTAGCGTGGCGAGCAGGGCAACGATAAACAGATAGCTGTTCTCAAAGCATAGCGCCCAGCGTTTCCCGGGCTGTTGCTGTAAACGGCAGATAAGTTGCGCGACATCGTGACGCAAATCGCCCAGTGCCCAAGTGCTTTCGTCCAGCCACGCAATGGGCGTGTCATCAGGGCGTGGCGCAGTCAGCCAGCGTGCAAGCGGTAAGGTCTGCTTCATGAGCGATCTCTTTTCATCACCTGACGGCGCACCAGCCATTCACCAGCCATTAATGTTCCCATCAACAAATAAGCGATCATGCCGTTCCAGGCAGTCCATAACGACATATCGCCATGCAGCGCGGTAAAGAGGGCAATTCCGCCGTTGATGATGAAAAAGCCGCACCAGATTTGCGTGACGTGGCGGGTATAGCGCACGCCCTTTTCTGGAAGGTCTGGCTCCTGCAAACGCGCCAACCGCTCAACTATCGGCATTGCCGACCACAGCGAACCGCCAAAAACCGCCAGCATTACCGCATTAACCACTACCGGGTAAAACAGCAGTAGCTGGTGCGTTTTCAACAGAAAGCTGGCGACACACAAGGCGATGCCCACGACAGCGACGATTTGTGTGACGACCTGGAGCGGCCCCGCCTGGCGACGGGTCTGGCGCAGGCGCAACAAAAGCAGCAGCGCCATCAGCGGCAACAGCCAATGCAGGCCGTTATGTGCCAAACCAAGCCAAATTACAAACGGCCAGGCGAGCAGCAATAATCCGGTCAGCAGCTTTATAATCGGTAGCGAGCGAATGCCCGACATCAGATCAGGCTTCTTGTAGCAGGCGTTCTACGGCCTCTACGACATCCTGGACTGTACGCACTGCTTTAAACTCTTCCGGCTTGATTTTCTTACCGGTTTTCTTTTGCAGGTGCACAATCATGTCAACGGCGTCGATGCTGTCCAGTTCCAGATCTTCGTACAGGCGCGCTTCAGGTTTGATGTCCTGCGGATCGATTTCAAACAGCTTGACCAGCAGGGCTGAGACTTCCTGATAGACGGTTTGTTGTTCTGTCATGATGGCTTTCCTCAGGCGCGTTGCGCAGCAATGAAAGAGGCCAGAGTGGCGACGGAGAAAAAGTGCTGACGCATCTCTTCACTTTCCGCGGAAAGTACAACGCCATATTCATTTTTCACTGCCAGCCCCAGTTCCAGGGCATCGATGGAATCCAGCCCTAAACCGTCGCCGAACAGCGGCGCATCGGTATCGATATCATCAGGAGTCAACTCGTCCAGATTGAGGGTGCTGATGATGAGATTTTTAATTTCCAGATAAAGCGCTTGCATTATTTATTCCTGAGAGAGGTAAACAACCTTGTTGTAATTGAAGCAAAAGATGCCGGTTTAACCGCCTTGCTGCCAGCGCCGGTTCTTGTGAAGTTGCATCGTAAAATTTATTGATTTCTACCCGCCCACGGACTTCAACCGTAAAAAACGGCCTGGCAGGCGGAACGTCATACCATTTACTTTGTTTATCCAGCAGATGCTCGCTACAGCCGATCGTCACGATGCGTAAATCGCTGGCACAGCGCACGGCAATATTCGCTGCCCCGCGCTGCAACGTCATTTTTTCACCAGGCTTCGTTCGCGTGCCTTCGGGGAAAATCAAGATAGTGTCGCCCTGTGCCAGTCGCTGTTGGCAACGGGGTAAGAGGGTTTCAGCTTCGCTGTTGATTAAATAATCTGCCGCCCGCACGACGCCGCCAAGAAAAGGATTTTTTAACAGCGCGCTTTTCACCAGGCAGTCAGTTTCTGGCATGACTGACGCCAGCAGTACGTAATCGATCAGCGTGGGATGATTGGCTACGACGAGGCAACCGCGTTCCTGACGTAAAATTTCAGCCCCATCAATCCGATAATCCAGCACGCCAAGCCCTTTTGCGACTGTTAAAAACAGACGAAAACTGGCGGCAATGCTGCGGCGCGCCACACGACGGCGGCGGGAAGTATCCCACACCAAAACTAACAATACGTTAAACCACACCACAGAGAGCAGTAGTCCGCCGAGGCCAAACAGGGCAAAACACAACCCGGTCATAACCAATCGCCATGCCCACTCCAGGCGCGACATCAGCTTACGCATCTGCGGCTCCAGCGCCATTGCACGCGCTCGCCATGCAGTGAAAATTTATTAGCGTTTTGTAAATAGTGCTGTAAAAACAACATGCTTTGCGGCAGTGATGTTTCATTGCCCGCAATGGCTGGCTGTGTTTCACATTGCCAGTCATCGCCAGCTTCAATCACCAGCGCGACGGCGTACGGCCAGGTCGGCATTTCTGCTGGCAGTTGTGGGTGATAGAACTCAGGCAGAAAGCCATCAAAATCGACCATCAACACGCGCTGGTATCCCGCTTGTAACAGGCTAAGCACTTCACATAAACCTTGCTGGAAACTGTCGCGACCAGCCGAAAGCGATGACGAAACGATCGGTTGTTTGGCCGCAATGGTCAGGTTACCCACGGAAGAGTTATGTACGGAGAGCGCGAAGTCTGTCGGAGAGAGTGCCTGTTCGGTTGCCAGTGCATGAACAATGCGGTAATTGCGTTCCAGTTCGCCATGACGACTGGTATACAAAACGGCGTCTATTTGATGGCGGCGTAGCATTGCCAGACCGCACTCCACGGCCAGTTTGCTGCCAGAACTGAGACGGCGGGCGGTCATCATTGGCAATTCGCATAATTTTGCCAACGGTGCAGCAGGGTCAACCGCCCACGGCTGGCACGACCATGCTTGCCATTGCTGGACTTCGCTAAGTCCAGGCGCCAGTGCCTTCCAGTCGGTAATATTTAATGTAAATTTCATCAACGCGCGCCCGCGGTAAACCAAAATTATTAAGTGACGATTATTTCTTTTGGCATATCAATAATGTATGCCCAACGCCTAAATTATCGTGGCGCTCTGCTACCTGAAATCCTGCTTTATTCAGATAGTCGTAAAATTTCTCTGCGCTATAGAAACGACTGTTACCGTTTGCCATGCAGGTGAAATAAAGTGAGGAGGCATTCAGGCTAAACGATGCCGCTTCAAACCGCTGCGCATCCCAGAACAACTCCATAATGCAAAGTTTTGCGCCGGGCTTCATTACGCTGGCAACTTTGCTGAGTATGCTAATTATTTGTTCGGGTGAAAAACAGTCTAAAAATTGACTCATCCACCAGATATCAGCCTCGCCCGGTAACGGCGCATCGCTTAGCATATCCACAGCATGGAAATCTATACGATCAGAAAAGCCTGCATTCGCGATATTTTCTTTGGCGAGCACGATTTGTTGTGGCAGATCTAATAACGTAACGGTGATGTTTTCGTTGTATTTACAGCAGCGCAAAGCCCACTTACCGGTATTGCCGCCTACATCGTACAAGGTTGTGGGGTTGTTGGCGAATACATAAGGCAGTGCGGCGTTAAATGCGCCATCTGAATAGTAATGATCAAACGCGAACCAGCTTTCACGGGCGGCGTCAGGTAATTGTGAAAGTGCCGGATATATCGTCGGCCAGTCGCCAAATACTTTTAACCCGGAAGGTTTGCCTTCATTGAGTGAATCGGCGAGGAAGAATAGCCCCTGATAACAGACATCCTGGGTGAAATCCATATTCACGCGCGTCATGGTGTCATGCAGGAGGTAATGACCGATTTTCGCCAGGTAATAAATTCCCTCTTTGCAGGTAATAATTCGCCCGCTTAAGCCCATATCTAACAGAACGCTGGCAGCATATTCGTTGATATGACTATTTTCGGTGATATCAGACAGCGTTGCGCCATCTTTGCCTTGCCGATCCAGATAAGAAAGTACACCCGCATTACGCAGGCAGAGAGCTGTTTGAAAAAGCATGGGGGCAAAGGCAATGCGTTGAGCTTCGGTAATCGCATCCAGTGCGCTAAGAGAATCCTGTTCGTACATGTTGGGCACAACCTGTTAAGAGGGAATTAAATTATTATCGGACCGAAGCGGCCCGACTTTAGGGGAAATTACAAATCTGCGCCAGCCGACAAATTCAGTTGAATATCTTTGTCGAGATTGCGGACCCAGCGATTATAGTTTTTATGAATTTGTCCGCCTGATGCTTGCAGGTTCTGACTATTTTCATAATTGATATCGTAGCTGGATGCCGTGTAGTTAATGCGAATTTCTGCTGAATGATCGCGTGATTGTTGACGTGCTTTAATTACACCTTGTCCGGCTTCGGACATAATCCATTTGCGTTCAACGCCAGCTTTCAGAATCGCTTTTTTAACTTGATCCTGGGTATGACCGGCGCTGACGGTTGAGTGGACTTGATCAATTGGTGCAGTACGCGCACAACCCGCTAAAGCGCCGACAACAGCAATAGCAGCAAACCATTTCATGTAGTGTTTCATTAAAGCCCCATTAAAGTATTGTTTTTACGAGTAAAGCAGGATTTAACTGTAATTGCTGGTATCACTATTCTTTATTTAGCGAAAAATTTACTTATGAGATAAGTCAGTAAGTGCACATCAGAACAAATCATTTTGAGATGACTAAATTACTGCCAGCGGGGACCAACTATAAGTGAGTGAGAAAAATGAGGCAATAAAAATAACACAATATAATCAGTGCGTTCTCTGGGATGGGAATTTAATGATTATTTGGTGTTTATATATATTTGACTTAAGGAGTGGTTTTTAGAAATTAATTTTCTGAATAATATTGCATCATTTTCTCGAATCAAATGGCCACCGTTAGATAAACGGTGGCCATTGTCTGATCAGGGTGCGCTATTACCCCGGTAACCGACTTTTCGGTCTGCCTGGCCCCAGTAAAATCGCAAGTTTGCTACCGCCTTTCGTGGTTTCCATCCAGATTTTACAGACGCTGGTTAATGGCACCGAAAGTAGCATCCCTACCGGACCGAGCAGCCATCCCCAAACCAACAACGAAAGAAATACCACCATGGTGGACATCCCCAGGCGATGGCCCATCATCCGTGGTTCTAAAATATTGCCGATGACCATATGGACAACTAAAAACAATGCGCCGACCAGAATACATTCGTAAACACCATTAAACAGCAGCACCTGAATCATTGGCGGTACGGCGGAAATTACCGCGCCGATATTGGGGACGTAGTTGAGTAAAAAAGCCAGTACCGCCCACATCAGCGCAAACTGCACGCCCATCAGCGCCAGCCCCAGCCAGACGATAACGCCCGTCCATAAACTTAGCAGCGTTTTTAATGCCAGATAATGCGAAACGCCTTTTAATGCGCGGTGTAATCCGGCGATGTGAATCTGTGGGTTATTCAACGCAAAGCGCATTTTGTAAGGGACGTGGCGTACTTCAAACAGCATAAAAACAACGGTCATCACCAGCAGAAGTACGCTCGCCATGGCCCCGGAAAGCCCGGTCATTAAAGCGGTGGTGAAGGTAACCACTTTTTCTGAATCCATCCGCTGCAACATTCGTTCCGGCGACATATGCAAATTAAGAAAAGGCAGCATCTCCTGCAATTTAAAAAGCTTGCGCGTCAGCTCCTTATTAAACTTCGGCAGCATAGAGATGAATTCGTTAAACGATGCCGCCAGCACACCGACCAGCGCAGTAAGCGCAATCAACATCACTACGACTACAATCGTAATGGCAACGGGACGCTGAACTCCGCGACGAATAAACCAGGTCACCAGTGGATTGAGGACGATGGCGAAAAACAGCGCCAGTAACAATTGCACAATGATATCTGCCGCTGCGTGAATACCCGCGAGGATTACTACCAGTGAAGCCAGCTTGAGTAGAATGTGCATGCCCGTTTTATCGGGTTGAGATGTTTCCATTGGGGCTTCCTTATGACTTTTTGTATTAAGTGTAGCGGGAGTCACGCCAGCAATATTCTGATTCTTCTTGCTGATTTACACGCCACCACGTGGTAAAAATGAAACACTGTTGTAAAAATGTGGTGCTTCTCATGCCCGTACCTGTTGCCGAACCGGCGCTTAACGGAATGCGCCTGAATTTGCGCATTGTCTCCATTGTCATGTTTAACTTCGCCAGCTATCTGACCATTGGGTTACCGCTCGCCGTGCTACCGGGCTATGTCCATGATGTGATGGGCTTTAGCGCCTTCTGGGCGGGGTTGGTTATCAGTCTGCAATATTTCGCCACGTTGCTGAGTCGTCCTCATGCCGGGCGTTATGCTGATTTGCTGGGGCCAAAAAAGATTGTCGTCTTCGGTTTGTGCGGCTGCTTTTTGAGCGGGCTGGGTTATCTGGTGGCTGGGTTAACCGCCAGTCTGCCAATTATCAGTCTGTTACTACTTTGCCTGGGGCGCGTGATTCTTGGGATTGGGCAAAGTTTTGCCGGAACGGGGTCGACACTGTGGGGCGTTGGCGTGGTCGGTTCGCTGCATATCGGGCGAGTGATTTCGTGGAATGGCATTGTCACTTACGGAGCGATGGCGATGGGCGCGCCGTTAGGTGTGGTGTTTTATCACTGGGGCGGTTTGCAGGCGTTGGCATTAATCATTATGGGCGTGGCGCTGGTGGCTATTTTGTTGGCAATACCGCGTCCGACGGTGAAAGCCAGTAAAGGCAAACCTCTGCCGTTTCGCGCGGTGCTTGGGCGCGTCTGGCTGTACGGTATGGCGCTGGCGTTGGCTTCCGCCGGGTTTGGCGTTATCGCCACCTTTATCACACTGTTTTATGACGCTAAGGGCTGGGACGGTGCGGCCTTCGCGCTGACGTTGTTTAGCTGTGCGTTTGTTGGAACGCGATTGTTATTCCCTAACGGCATAAACCGCATTGGTGGCTTAAACGTGGCGATGCTCTGCTTTAGCGTTGAGATAATCGGCCTGCTGCTGGTTGGCGTGGCGACTATGCCGTGGATGGCGAAAATCGGCGTCTTACTGGCGGGGGCGGGCTTTTCGCTGGTGTTCCCGGCATTGGGCGTAGTGGCGGTCAAAGCGGTGCCGCAGCAGAATCAGGGGGCGGCGCTGGCAACCTACACCGTATTTATGGATTTATCGCTTGGCGTGACCGGACCACTGGCAGGGCTGGTGATGAGTTGGGCGGGCGTACCGGTGATTTATCTGGCGGCGGCGGGGCTGGTCGCAATCGCGTTGTTGCTGACGTGGCGATTAAAAAAACGGCCTCCGGTGGAAGCACCTGAGGCCGTTTCGTCATCTTAAAACTTACTGAATAACCAGCGTGTTAATGATGTTTTCTGCGGTGGTCTGCGCTTTTTGCTGATCGTCAGCAGGCAGTGTGATTTGCATGGTCAGCAGTTGGTTGCCCACGTTACCCAGAATGACGGAAGAGTACGCCGTCTGGCCTTTAGCAGAGATAACGCTGTCTAACTGCTGCATTTTGTGACCTTTCAGCTCAATGGCTTTGTTGGTCACCACTTGCAGCTGTGGATCGCGGCTACGTTGCTGATCTTCCAGACGCTTCGCCAGCACAGCCAGGTCTTCTTTCGGATCATCGCCCATAATAACAATCACCGCTTTCTGCCCGGTGGCGTCGGACCAGACGTGCATGTTATTGGCCTGTGTTCCCAGCTTACCGCTCTGGTCGGTCATATCCGCTGGCAGCGAGAAGCTTAACTTGCCATCAAGCAGGTTGACGGGATTCGCGGTAGCGTTACTTTCCGCGACTGTACCTTCCGCTGTAGCGTTAGTGTCTTTATCATCACAGGCCGCAAGCCCCATAACCAGCAGGCCAATTCCGACATATTTAACCAGATTGCGCATTGACATCTTCCTTTCGATAAACGGCCATAACGGCTCATTCATCCATCTTATCACAAGTCTGATAACGAACCTTTAACTGGCCTGCAAAGCGTTGATTTCGGATTTATCTGCCAGTCTTTTCAATAGCATATTGAGTAATACGCCATACATTGGCAGGAAAAAAACGATGCTGATTAACACTTTGAAACAGTAATCAACCAGCGCGATTTCCATCCAGTGTTCGGCCATAAAGGCATCCGGACTACGCCAGAAAGCAATGAAGAAGAAGGCCAATGTGTCACTGACGTTACCGAACAGTGTGGACGCCGTCGGTGCCAGCCACCAGCGGCGATTCTGGCGCAGGCGGTTAAATACATGCACGTCGAGGATCTGCCCCAGTGCGTAGGCCATAAAACTGGCGGCAGCGATACGGGCGACAAACAGGTTGAAGTGGGCGAGAGCGCCGAATCCCTGCCATGAACCCATATAGAACAGCGACGAGATGACATAGGAGATCAATAACGCCGGGATCATCACCGCAAAGATGATACGACGGGCCAGCGGTGCGCCAAAAATACGCACGGTCAGGTCGGTAGCAAGGAAAATAAACGGAAAGCTAAACGCGCCCCAGGTGGTATGAAAACCAAAAATGGAGACAGGAAGCTGAACCAGATAGTTACTGGAGGTGATCACCAGCAGATGAAATAACGATAACCAGAACAACGCCTTATAGCGTTGAGTTTGTGAGGAAACGTTCATATTGTACCTTTTTGATTAGTCATTGGGGTGAGGGAACCCAATACGTACGACACGTCTGTTACCTTAACATAATAACGTGCTTACCCTTTTTTCGAGCCGCCGCATGATACTGCTTTACGTTGACAATGCAATGGTTAATTTTCACGCAATCGTTAACCTGGTTTGCTTACGGACTCACAGAGCGTAAACTAGCGCCGTTTTTTTATGTGATGAGAAGAAAATGACCGATCTCTTTTCCAGCCCTGACCACACACTCGACGCGCTTGGCCTGCGCTGCCCGGAACCGGTGATGATGGTGCGCAAAACCGTGCGCAATATGCAGCCTGGCGAAACGTTGCTGATTATTGCTGACGATCCGGCGACGACTCGCGATATTCCTGGGTTTTGTACCTTTATGGAACACGAACTGGTTGCTAAAGAGACGGATGGACTGCCTTATCGTTATTTGATTCGCAAATCGGGTTAAGGTGGAGCAGGCTAGCGGACCGATCGCGCTCAATTTTGCGGTTTGCAACGGGTTTGTAGGACGGATAAAACGTTCAAGCTGCATCTGGCGATACGGTGCGCAATGCCTGATGCGACGCTGTCGCGTCTTATCATGCCTACGAGTTCGATGCCTTATGTAGGCCGGATAAGGCGTTCACGCCGCATCCGGCACGCAAGCGTAATGGAATACAAAAATGGATTATTTAATTCCAGTTTGTCTGGCATTGCTGGGATTGCTGGCGATCTTCACTCCCAATGGGCTGATCCCTGTTTTTATCGTCGTGGGGGGATGGCTGGGGGTACTTGCCTGGGGTTGGCTCTGGCTAATGATTTTTTTACCTTTACTTAACGGTGTTGGGCTTGCTTATGCCCTGTGGTTGATGTTCAAAAGGCCATCATTAGCATCCCGCCTGGTTGCTGCATGCTGTGTTATCTCAGTCATTCTGATGTTAGCGCTATATTACGCTATTCTGACCATGCCGCCGTTCCCGCCTCAGCACTAAGCCTGATAGCCAGAGGCTATCAGGCAACACCTTTATCTCCTGCGCAACAACCTTAACGCATTCGCCGTCACCAGCACCGTCGCCCCCGTATCTGCCAGCACTGCCAGCCACAACCCGGTCATCCCTAACAGTGTGGTGACGAGGAAAACGCCTTTCAGCCCCAATGCAATGGTGATGTTCTGGCGGATATTAGCGTGAGTGGCGCGCGCCAGTTCAATCATCTGCACCAGGCCGCGCAGGTGATTATGGGTTAATGCTGCGTCGGCGGTTTCCAGCGCCACGTCTGTGCCGCTACCCATTGCAATTCCGATGGCGGCAGCTTTCATTGCTGGCGCGTCGTTAATACCGTCACCGACCATTGCCAGCGGCGCATGTTGATTCAGCTCGGTCACCGCTTTGACTTTATCTTCCGGCAACAATCCAGCTTTAAACTCCAGCCCCAGCTCCCCGGCGATTGCCGCCGCTGCGCGTGGATTATCGCCGGTGAGGATCACCCCTTTGACGCCCAGCGCGTTCAGTTCATTGATAGCAGTTGCGGCATCGGCGCGCAGGGTGTCCTGCAATGCAATGACACCCAGCACGTCATCGTTACGTACCACCAGCACTACCGTTTGCCCGGCGCTTTCCAGTTCATTAATCAAACCGGCGAATGCATCAGCAGGATGTTTTCCGGCAGCGCAAATCAATACGCGCTCACCGTTAACCTGCGCTTCAATGCCGGACCCGACCAGCGCCCGCTGTGACTCGGCGGCGGGAATGGCGAGTGCAGCGACCTGTGCTTCACGAACTATGGCTTGCGCAAGTGGATGCGTTGCGCCTTGCTCGACCGCCGCCGCCAGTGTCAGCAGTTCAGATTCGCTAATACCCGTTGCCGGATGGATGGCGGTAACGCGTGGTTTCCCGACGGTCAGCGTTCCGGTTTTATCAAACGCCACCTGGGTAACGCGACCTAGCTGTTCCAGTGCCGCGCCACCTTTAATCAATGCCCCTCGACGTGCCGCCGCCGCCAGCCCGGAGGTAATTGCCGCGGGCGTGGAGATAACTAACGCACACGGGCAACCAATCAGTAGCAGCGTCAGACCTTTATAAATCCACTCCAGCCAGCTTGCGGCAAACAGCAGCGGCGGAACCAGCGTTACCAGCAGAGCGACGGCCATAATCGCGGGCGTATAGATACGGCTGAAACGGTCGATAAACCGCTCAATGGGCGCGCGGCGCTCTTCGGCTTCTTCGATCAGTTTCAGAATCCGGTCAATGGCGCTGGCACCCGGTTCTGACAGCACTTCCAGTGTCACCAGACGGTCTACGCTGGTGGCGCCTGCAGGAACTTTATCGCCCGTTGCGCGCTCCACCGGAATGGATTCTCCGGTCAGGGCGCTTTCATCAAAACTGGCAAACGGTGAGAGCAGTTTACCGTCGGCAGGCAAACGCCCACCTGCCGCAACTTCAATCACATCGCCAGGGCGCAGGCTATTGATCGCCACCTCTTCCCGCTCACCGTTACGCAGGCGCGTGGCGGTTTCTGGTTTCAACGCCATTAACGCGCTAACGCCCTGACGTGCGCGGCTGGCGGCCCAGCCTTCCAGTCGTTCGCCAATCAAAAACAGCAGCAACACCATCGCAGCTTCAGCCGTTGCGCCAATAAACAGCGCACCAATGGCGGCTACGCTCATTAACGTTTCAATAGCAAAGTAACTGCCGGATTTGATCAGCCGTAATGCCTGACGAGCAATTGGGTACAGCCCAACCAGCGTGGTCGCGATAAACGCCAGTTGACCAAACGGATGATTGAACTGCTCCAGTCCCCAACTGATTGCCATCATCACGATAAGCGTAATCAGCGGCAGATTCTCTTTCAGGCGCGATGCTTGCGGTTCGTCGGCGGCCTGTTCATCGCGCAGGGAATAGCCTGCTTTTTGCACCGCAGATTCAACTTGTGCACGGATGTCATTGTCGGCATCAACCACCAGCTTTTCGGTGGCGAACAACACCTGCACCTGATTCACGCCTGCAAGCTGGCGCACGGCATTTTCTACCTTGCGCGCACAGGCGGCACAGTCCATACCGCTGACTTTCCAGCTATAGCGGTTGCCGGAGACGTTTTCGGAGAGTGTTGGCGTACTGGAACATGCGCCGTCGCAGCAACAGTCGTTAGCGTTCTTTACTGGTGTTAGCGGTTTGAACGCAGCAAATTGAGGGGCTTTCTTGCCGAGATTGTCAGGAGTCGACATGGCATCCTCCGGTTAAGTTTTTTCTCATTAACCGAAGGATACACTCTGGAGTCGACTCCAGAGTCAAGTTTTATCAGAGATACAGCGAGCGGACGATGAGGAAGTGACCGGCAAAGTAGCAGGCAGCAGCAATCGCGTTATCGGCCCGGAAGCGGCGGCGATAGTGGCTACCCAGCCAGACAAAGTTGCTGATAAACAGTAACGAAGCGCCGACAAACGCAGAGAGCGCCGGAGCGGTCGGACGGAAGAACCACAGTTCACCTGCCAGCCACACCATCACCAGCGTCATACCGACAAAGGTACAAATGGGCCAACGTAACTCTTCCAGGCGTGTCCAGATAATGGCCAGCAACAGCGCGCCCAGTACCAGCAGCACCAGCGGCAATGGCCAGAAGAAAGAGAGCGTCATCTGGCTGGCGAAATAGATGGTGTACAGCAGGTGCGAGAGGAAAAATGCGCCAATGGCGTACATCAGACGCTGACGTGGCAATAGCGTTAGCGCATCGCCCAGCAGCGACGCACATAGCCCCGCCAGCACCAGATAGCTAATGGCGTCGAACATCGGCGCTTGCCAGGCCAGTAATAGCAGGAGAAGAAGAGTTAACGGCTTAAACACCCAGCGTTGCCAGGTTGAACCACGATAGGAGGCATCCACAGATAGCCATGCGGAAAGACAGACAGCGATAAACGACCAAAGCATCTTAGTTCCTTGAATTCGTTATTATTTAGTAAGCGGAATGCCTACAGTCTTGCTATTCAGTTTAGTGGCGAGGGCGGACAGATGACAACACCATAACGGGCAGGGTATGCTTATTTCCGCATTTTCCGATAAGGTACAAAGATGAGTAAACCACCTCTTTTCTTTATTATTATCATTGGCTTAATTGTTATCGCTGCATCGTTTCGCTTTATGCAGCAGCGGCGGGAAAAAGTTGATAATGATATGGCACCGCTCCAGCAAAAACTGGTGGTGGTGAGTAACAAGCGGGAAAAACCAATTAACGATCGCCGTTCGCGCCAGCAGGAAGTGACTCCGGCTGGCACCAGTATGCGCTATGAGGCAAGCTTCAAACCGCAAAGCGGTGGACTGGAGCAGACGTTCCGCCTCGACGCCCAGCAGTACCACGCCCTGACAGTGGGCGATAAAGGTACGCTGAGCTATAAAGGCACGCGTTTTGTCAGCTTTGTTGGCGAAGAATAAGGTTATTTTTTAACTTTAAATTTCTTCTGCCAGGCCAGCAGTTCAAACACGCCGAAAAGGAAAATACGCACCTTTTCGGCGGTGGTAAGCTGCGGACCATCCTTCGGCAAAGTGGATTTCAATAGCGCCAGCTGCATACCATGCATCAGCACGGTAAAAATCAGCGCCACGTTAACGAAAATATTCAGCGGTCGCGGAAATGGCTGAACAAGATTGAGGATTAAAAATCCCCATACGCAAAGCATTAACAAACGTCCAATATTAATCAGCATCACTTTCTCCTTGTGTTTCACGCTGATACAACCGATAAGCAACTTGCCCCGCCACTTTTTCCCGATATAACGACCAGTTTGCCGGAACAGTCGGCAGGCCATTTTCTACTTCGCTCTCGACATATATCCAGGCTTCGTCAGCCAGCCAGCCGTTGTCTTCCAGTAAATTAATGGTTTCTTCCAACAAGCCTCGGCGGAATGGCGGATCGACAAACACGATATTATGCGGTGTGCCTTTTTGCGCCAGGAATGACATTGCATTGCTGTTAACTACCCGCGCATTATCTGCTTTCAGGGTTGCCAGATTCTTGATTAATTGCTGATGCACCGCACGATCCATCTCAATCAGCGTGGCACCCGCAGCGTAGCGAGACAAGGCTTCCAGCCCCAGCGCGCCGCTACCGGCGAAGCAATCCAGACATTGCGCATCGACGATAACCGGAGCCAGCCAGTTAAATAACGTTTCGCGCACGCGATCGGTGGTGGGGCGCAGGCCAGGGCTGTCCGGAACCGGGAGTTTACGGCCTCGCCACTGCCCGCCAATAATGCGGATTTGGCCGCTACCGGAATGATTCGGTTTTTTCATGATAAATTGCTCAATCCGCCAGATAACACATAATTGCAGGCGGTGATGTGTATTCAGTTAAGTGATAGACTATTTCATCATTTTTTTAGCTGCTATGTACATAGCGTTAACGCTGTGCCATGAAGCAACAGCGAGGAGTGTAGTCGCAGATGGCGAAAGAAAAAAAACGTGGCTTTTTTTCCTGGCTGGGCTTTGGTCAAAAAGAGCAGACCCCGGAAAAAGAGACAGAAGTCCAAAATGATCAATCGGTTGTAGAAGAAACTGTCCAGGCAGAAGAGCCTGCGAAGGTTGCTGAACAACCTGTTGAGGAGTTGCCGCAGGCCCATACTGAAGCCGAGGCGGAAACTTTTGCTGCCGAAGTGGTGGAAGTGACGGAACAGGTTGCCGAAAGCGAGAAAGTGCAGCCTGGAGCTGTTATCGAAGCGGAAGTCAGTGCGCAGCCAGAACTCGTAGTGGAAGAATCGCCAGCACCGGTAGTTGAACCTGAAGTTACGCCGGAGCCAGTGGCTATCGAGCGTGAAGAGCTGCCATTGCCGGAAGACGTCAACGCCGAAGAGGTTTCGCCAGAAGAATGGCAGGCAGAAGCGGAAACCGTGGAGATTGTCGCAGCGGCGCAAGAAGAAGCGGCTAAAGAAGAAATCACCGACGAAGAGCTGGAAGCACAGGCGCTGGCTGCCGAAGCGGCAGAAGAGGCGGTGATGGTGGTTCCTCCGGCAGAAGAAGAGCAGCCGGTTGAAGAAATTGCCCAGGAGCAAGAAAAACCGACCAAAGAAGGTTTCTTCGCGCGCCTGAAACGCAGCCTGTTAAAAACCAAAGAAAATCTCGGTTCCGGATTTATCAGCCTGTTCCGCGGTAAAAAAATCGACGATGATCTGTTTGAGGAGCTGGAAGAGCAGCTTTTGATCGCCGATGTGGGTGTGGAAACCACGCGTAAAATCATCACCAATCTGACAGAAGGCGCATCCCGCAAGCAGCTTCGTGACGCCGAGGCGCTCTATGGCCTGCTGAAAGAAGAGATGGGCGAGATTCTGGCGAAAGTCGATGAACCACTGAACGTCGAAGGCAAAGCGCCGTTTGTGATCCTGATGGTCGGCGTCAATGGCGTGGGGAAAACCACGACGATTGGCAAGCTGGCGCGTCAGTTTGAACAGCAAGGTAAATCTGTCATGCTGGCGGCGGGCGATACTTTCCGTGCGGCAGCGGTTGAGCAGCTTCAGGTCTGGGGGCAGCGCAACAATATCCCGGTGATTGCCCAGCATACTGGTGCGGATTCCGCCTCTGTTATCTTCGACGCCATTCAGGCTGCGAAGGCGCGTAATGTTGACGTTCTGATTGCCGATACCGCCGGACGCTTGCAGAACAAATCGCACCTGATGGAAGAGCTGAAGAAAATCGTCCGCGTGATGAAGAAACTCGACGTTGAAGCCCCGCATGAAGTTATGCTGACTATCGATGCCAGCACCGGGCAGAATGCGGTAAGCCAGGCCAAACTGTTCCACGAAGCGGTTGGCTTAACCGGCATCACGTTAACGAAACTGGACGGCACGGCGAAAGGCGGGGTAATTTTCTCGGTGGCTGACCAGTTTGGTATTCCTATCCGCTATATTGGTGTCGGCGAACGTATTGAGGATTTGCGTCCGTTTAAGGCGGACGACTTTATAGAGGCACTTTTTGCCCGAGAGGATTAACAATGATTCGCTTTGAACATGTCAGCAAGGCTTATCTCGGTGGGAGACAGGCGCTGCAGGGCGTTACGTTTCATATGCAGCCGGGTGAGATGGCGTTTCTGACCGGTCATTCCGGTGCAGGGAAAAGTACCCTCCTGAAGCTGATCTGTGGGATTGAGCGGCCAAGCGCCGGGAAAATCTGGTTTAGCGGCCATGACATCACGCGTCTGAAAAACCGTGAAGTTCCGTTTCTGCGCCGCCAGATCGGCATGATTTTCCAGGATCACCATCTACTGATGGACCGTACTGTCTATGATAACGTGGCGATCCCGTTGATTATCGCCGGTGCCAGCGGTGACGATATTCGTCGCCGTGTATCGGCGGCGCTGGACAAAGTCGGGCTACTGGACAAAGCGAAAAACTTTCCAATACAGCTTTCTGGCGGTGAACAGCAGCGCGTTGGCATTGCCCGCGCGGTGGTGAACAAACCTGCGGTACTGCTGGCGGACGAACCGACCGGTAACCTGGATGATGCGCTGTCAGAAGGGATTTTACGTCTGTTTGAAGAGTTTAATCGCGTTGGGGTAACAGTATTGATGGCTACACACGACATCAACCTGATTTCACGACGTTCCTATCGCATGCTCACCCTGAGCGATGGTCACTTGCATGGAGGCGTGGGCCATGAATAAGCGCGATGCAATCAATCATATCCGGCAGTTTGGCGGGCGTCTTGATCGCTTCCGTAAATCGGCTGGCGGCTCTGGCGACGGGGGGCGTAACGCGCCGAAACGCGCGAAGTCCTCGCCAAAACCGGCAAATCGCAAAACCAACGTTTTCAACGAACAGGTGCGCTATGCGTTCCACGGCGCTTTGCAGGATCTGAAAAGCAAACCGTTCGCCACGTTTCTAACCGTGATGGTCATCGCCATCTCCCTGACGCTGCCAAGCGTCTGTTATATGGTGTACAAAAACGTTAACCAGGCGGCGACGCAGTATTATCCGTCACCACAAATCACTGTTTATCTACAAAAAACACTGGATGATGACGCCGCAGCAGGCGTAGTGGCGCAGCTACAGGCCGAGCAGGGCGTGGAGAAAGTGAACTATCTTTCTCGTGAAGACGCACTGGGCGAGTTCCGTAACTGGTCTGGCTTTGGCGGCGCGCTGGATATGCTGGAGGAAAACCCGCTTCCGGCAGTAGCGGTGGTGATCCCGAAACTCGATTTTCAGGGGACGGAGTCACTGAATACGCTGCGCGATCGTATCACTCAGATTAACGGCATTGACGAAGTGCGGATGGATGACAGCTGGTTTGCCCGTCTGGCGGCGTTGACCGGGCTGGTCGGGCGCGTTTCGGCGATGATTGGCGTATTGATGGTGGCGGCCGTGTTCCTCGTCATCGGCAACAGCGTACGTCTGAGCATCTTTGCTCGCCGTGACTCCATCAACGTGCAGAAACTGATTGGTGCGACGGATGGTTTCATCCTTCGCCCGTTCCTGTACGGCGGTGCGCTGCTGGGATTTTCTGGCGCATTGTTGTCATTAATTTTGTCAGAAATTCTGGTACTGCGTTTGTCGTCAGCGGTGGCGGAAGTGGCGCAGGTTTTCGGAACTAAGTTTGATATCAATGGCTTATCGTTCGATGAATGTCTGCTTTTGCTGCTGGTGTGTTCGATGATTGGCTGGGTGGCAGCCTGGCTTGCCACGGTACAACATTTACGCCATTTTACGCCTGAATAATAAAAGCGTGTTATACTCTTTCCCTGCAATGGGTTCCGTAGCAGGGAAAGAGACCCCGTTGTCTCTTCCCGGTATTTCATCTCTATGTCACATTTTGTGCGTAATTTATTCACAGCGTTGCATTGAACTTGTGGATAAAATCACGGTCTGATAAAACAGTGAATGATAACCTCATTGCTCTTAAGCTCTGGCACAGTTGTTGCTACCACTGAGGCGCCAGAAGATATCGATTGAGAGGATTTGAATGACTGACAAAATGCAAAGTTTAGCTTTAGCCCCTGTTGGCAACCTGGATTCCTACATCCGGGCAGCTAACGCGTGGCCGATGTTGTCGGCTGACGAGGAGCGGGCGCTGGCTGAAAAGCTGCATTACCATGGCGATCTGGAAGCAGCTAAAACGCTGATCCTGTCTCACCTGCGGTTTGTTGTTCATATTGCTCGTAATTATGCGGGCTATGGCCTGCCACAGGCGGATTTGATTCAGGAAGGTAACATCGGCCTGATGAAAGCAGTGCGCCGTTTTAACCCGGAAGTGGGTGTGCGCCTGGTCTCCTTCGCCGTTCACTGGATCAAAGCAGAGATCCACGAATACGTTCTGCGTAACTGGCGTATCGTCAAAGTTGCGACCACCAAAGCGCAACGCAAACTGTTCTTCAACCTGCGTAAAACCAAGCAGCGTCTGGGCTGGTTTAACCAGGACGAAGTCGAAATGGTGGCCCGTGAACTGGGCGTAACCAGCAAAGACGTGCGTGAGATGGAGTCACGTATGGCAGCGCAGGACATGACCTTTGACCTGTCTTCCGACGACGATTCCGATAGCCAGCCGATGGCTCCGGTGCTCTATCTGCAGGATAAATCATCCAACTTTGCCGACGGCATTGAAGATGATAACTGGGAAGAGCAGGCGGCAAACCGCCTGACCGATGCGATGCAAGGTCTGGACGAGCGTAGCCAGGATATCATCCGCGCGCGCTGGCTGGACGAAGACAACAAGTCCACGTTGCAGGAACTGGCTGACCGTTACGGTGTTTCCGCTGAGCGTGTGCGTCAGCTGGAAAAGAACGCGATGAAAAAACTTCGCGCTGCTATTGAAGCGTAATTTCCGCTGTTAAGCAGAGAACCCTGGATGAGAGTCCGGGGTTTTTGTTTTTTGGGCCTCTGCAATAATCAATTTCCCCCTCCGGCAAAACGCCAATCCCCACGCAGATTGTTAATAAACTGTCAAAATAGCTATTCCAATATCATAAAAATCGGGTATGTTTTAGCAGAGTATGCTGCTAAAGCACGGGTGGCCATGCATAAAACGAAATAAAGTGCTGAATAACAACATCACAACACACGTAATAACCAGAAGAATGGGGATTCTCAGGATGAATATAAAGGGTAAAGCGTTACTGGCAGGATGTATCGCGCTGGCATTCAGCAATATGGCTCTGGCGGAAGATATTAAAGTTGCGGTCGTGGGCGCGATGTCTGGTCCGGTGGCCCAGTACGGTGACCAGGAGTTTACTGGCGCAGAGCAGGCGGTTGCAGATATCAACGCTAAAGGCGGTATCAAAGGCAACAAACTGCAAATCGTGAAATATGACGATGCCTGTGACCCGAAACAGGCGGTCGCGGTGGCGAACAAAGTCGTTAACGACGGCATTAAATACGTGATTGGTCACCTCTGTTCTTCATCAACGCAGCCAGCGTCTGACATCTACGAAGACGAAGGCATTTTAATGATCACCCCAGCGGCAACCGCGCCAGAGCTGACCGCGCGCGGCTATAAGTTGATTATGCGCACCACCGGCCTGGACTCCGACCAGGGACCGACGGCGGCGAAATATATTCTTGAGAAAGTGAAACCGCAGCGTATTGCTATCGTCCACGACAAACAACAGTACGGCGAAGGTCTGGCGCGTGCGGTGCAGGACGGCCTGAAGAAAGGCAATGCTAACGTGGTGTTCTTTGATGGTATCACCGCCGGGGAAAAAGATTTCTCAACGCTGGTGGCGCGTCTGAAGAAAGAGAATATCGACTTCGTTTACTACGGCGGCTACCACCCGGAAATGGGGCAAATCCTGCGTCAGGCACGCGCGGCAGGGCTGAAAACTCAGTTTATGGGGCCGGAAGGCGTGGCTAACGTCTCGCTGTCTAATATCGCGGGCGAGTCAGCGGAAGGGCTGCTGGTGACTAAGCCGAAGAACTACGATCAGGTTCCGGCGAACAAACCAATTGTTGACGCCATCAAAGCGAAAAAACAGGACCCAAGCGGCGCATTCGTCTGGACTACCTACGCGGCGCTGCAATCTTTGCAGGCGGGCCTGAATCAGTCTGACGATCCGGCGGAGATCGCCAAATACCTGAAAGCGAACTCGGTGGATACCGTGATGGGGCCGCTGACCTGGGATGAGAAAGGCGACCTGAAAGGTTTTGAGTTCGGCGTATTTGACTGGCACGCCAACGGCACGGCGACCGATGCGAAGTAATCATTAATCGGCAACTTTGGGTTGCCGCCAAATTGCTAATATCGAGTACGTTGCTTCATGCCGGATGCGGCGTAAACGCCTTATCCGGCCTACAAGAACCAAAGAAATCAGTAAATTGCAACACACATTGTAGGCCTGATAAGCGTAGCGCATCAGGCAATTTCTCGTTGGTCATCACTTTTGAAATTAAACTTGACGATTAACGCTTCTCCCAGCCGCCCTGTTGTGCCGTAAACCCCAATGCCTGCATAAACGCTGTCATCACGCTGCGGTCTTCCACGCCAGCATCCGCCATCCACCAGCCTGAAACGCCAGGATTGTTACGCAAAACCTCTTCCAGCAGATATTGCCCTACACCGCGACGCCGGGTGACTTCCCGCACGCGCAGGGAATCCAGTGCTCCCTCGGTGCCGCTTAAGGTTACCCGCACGGCCGCGAGCAGACGCTCGTTAAAACGCGCGGCGTAGATACGGTGGTTATCGTCAATCTGTAAAGAGGAAGGGGAATACTCCGGCCAGATCTTTTGCAGGTCAATCCGGTCCTGGTCGCTAAAGTTTTCTAATCGAATGATGGTCAGCTTCATGGGTAACCCGTGTAAATCACAAAAGTGGAACCAGTGTAGCGAAATAATTTAATCGGAGGCTTTCTCTTTTTTATTTCTTTTGGCAGGTGATTAATTTTTTTTCAGCAATAATTACAAATTAAAAACATTAGAGAATGAAAATTGTCCAGCATAATCCCCTGATGGGTAGTGAATTGTTCCGCCCTTTATGCCGTTATTTTATGCTGACAACGACGCTTTTTTCTGTTTATCTATCAACATATTCAGAATATTATCTGTTCTTAATCGACTGAAAAATAGGGATTTTAATCGCTATTATCACAATATACTGTGCTAAACCCTTAATCAGACAGGTAAAAACAGTGCAGTATAAAAAAAGAACAGTCTGATTTCTGAATACATAAAAACAAAGCAGCACAACATTACGAGTGGGGATTTTGAATAATGAAACGGAATGCGAAAACTATCATCGCAGGGATGATTGCACTGGCAATATCACACACCGCTTTAGCCGACGATATTAAAGTTGCCGTTGTCGGCGCGATGTCCGGCCCGGTTGCCCAGTGGGGCGATATGGAATTTAACGGCGCGCGTCAGGCAATCAAAGACATCAATGCCAAAGGGGGAATTAAAGGCGATAAGCTGGTTGGCGTGGAATATGACGACGCCTGCGACCCGAAACAGGCCGTTGCGGTCGCCAACAAAATCGTTAACGACGGCATTAAATACGTTATTGGTCATCTGTGTTCTTCTTCTACCCAACCTGCGTCAGATATCTATGAAGACGAAGGTATTCTGATGATCTCGCCGGGAGCGACCAATCCGGAGCTGACCCAACGCGGTTATCAACACATCATGCGTACTGCCGGGCTGGACTCTTCCCAGGGGCCAACGGCGGCGAAATACATTATTGAGACGGTGAAGCCCCAGCGCATCGCCATCATTCACGACAAACAACAGTATGGCGAAGGGCTGGCACGTTCGGTGCAGGACAGTCTGAAAGCGGCTAATGCCAACATCGTTTTCTTCGACGGCATTACTGCTGGTGAGAAAGATTTTTCTGCGCTGATTGCCCGCCTGAAAAAAGAAAACATCGACTTCGTTTACTACGGCGGTTACTACCCGGAAATGGGGCAGATGCTGCGCCAGGCCCGTTCCGTAGGCCTGAAAACTCAGTTCATGGGGCCGGAAGGTGTGGGTAATGCGTCGCTGTCGAATATTGCTGGCGATGCTGCCGAAGGCATGTTGGTCACCATGCCAAAACGCTATGACCAGGATCCGGCAAACCAGGGCATCGTTGATGCGCTGAAAGCAGACAAGAAAGATCCGTCCGGGCCTTATGTCTGGATCACTTACGCGGCGGTGCAATCTCTGGCAACTGCCCTTGAACGTACCGGCAGCGATGAGCCGCTGGCGCTGGTGAAAGATTTAAAAGCTAACGGTGCAAACACCGTGATTGGGCCGCTGAACTGGGATGAAAAAGGCGATCTTAAGGGATTTGATTTTGGTGTCTTCCAGTGGCACGCCGACGGTTCATCCACGGCAGCCAAGTGATCATCCCACCGCCCGTGAAATGCGGGCGGGTTTAAAAAGGTTACCTTATGTCTGAGCAGTTTTTATATTTCTTGCAGCAGATGTTTAACGGCGTCACGCTGGGCAGTACCTACGCGCTGATTGCCATCGGCTACACCATGGTTTACGGCATTATCGGCATGATCAACTTCGCCCACGGCGAGGTTTACATGATCGGCAGCTACGTCTCATTTATGATCATCGCCGCGCTGATGATGATGGGCATTGATACCGGCTGGCTGCTGGTGGCGGCGGGATTCGTCGGCGCAATCATCATTGCTAGCGCCTACGGCTGGAGTATCGAACGGGTGGCTTATCGCCCGGTGCGTAACTCTAAGCGCCTGATTGCGCTCATCTCGGCAATCGGTATGTCCATCTTCCT
This sequence comes from Escherichia sp. E4736, assembly GCF_005781225.1. NCBI lineage: Bacteria > Pseudomonadati > Pseudomonadota > Gammaproteobacteria > Enterobacterales > Enterobacteriaceae > Escherichia > Escherichia sp. E4736. The sequence goes on from NZ_VATT01000020.1 coordinate 83,969, forward strand.
GCAAAACTACGTCAGCCTGACCGAAGGTTCGCGCGACGTGGCGCTGCCCAGCCTGTTTAACGGTCAGTGGGTGGTGGGCCATAGCGAAAACTTCTCTGCCTCTATTACTACCATGCAGGCGGTGATCTGGATTGTTACCTTCCTCGCCATGCTGGCGCTGACGATTTTCATTCGCTATTCCCGCATGGGGCGCGCCTGTCGTGCCTGCGCGGAAGATCTGAAAATGGCGAGCCTGCTTGGCATTAACACCGACCGGGTGATTGCGCTGACCTTTGTGATTGGCGCGGCGATGGCGGCGGTGGCAGGTGTGCTGCTCGGTCAGTTCTACGGCGTGATTAACCCCTACATCGGCTTTATGGCCGGGATGAAAGCCTTTACCGCTGCGGTGCTCGGCGGGATTGGCAGTATTCCAGGGGCGATGATTGGCGGCCTGATCCTGGGGATTGCGGAGGCGCTCTCTTCTGCCTATCTGAGTACGGAATATAAAGATGTGGTCTCATTTGCCCTGCTGATTCTGGTACTTCTGGTGATGCCGACCGGTATTCTGGGTCGCCCGGAGGTAGAGAAAGTATGAAACCGATGCATATTGCAATGGCGCTGCTCTCTGCCGCGATGTTTTTTGTCCTGGCGGGCGTCTTTATGGGCGTGCAGCTGGAGCTGGATGGCACCAAACTGGTGGTCGACACGGCTTCGGATGTCCGTTGGGAGTGGGTGTTTATCGGCACGGCGGTGGTCTTTTTCTTCCAGCTTTTGCGACCTGCTTTCCAGAAAGGGCTAAAAAGCGTTTCCGGGCCGAAGTTTATCCTGCCCGCCATTGATGGCTCCACGGTGAAGCAAAAGCTGTTCCTCGTGGCGCTGCTGGTGCTTGCGGTGGCGTGGCCGTTTATGGTGTCGCGCGGGACGGTGGATATCGCCACCCTGACCATGATCTACATTATCCTTGGCCTCGGGCTGAACGTGGTGGTAGGGCTTTCCGGCTTGCTGGTGCTGGGCTACGGCGGCTTTTACGCCATCGGCGCTTACACCTTTGCGCTGCTCAATCACTATTACGGCCTTGGCTTCTGGACCTGTTTGCCGATTGCCGGATTGATGGCAGCGGCGGCGGGCTTCCTGCTCGGCTTCCCGGTGTTGCGTCTGCGCGGTGACTATCTGGCGATAGTTACCCTCGGTTTCGGCGAAATTGTGCGTATATTGCTGCTCAATAACACCGAGATTACCGGCGGCCCAAACGGTATCAGTCAGATCCCGAAACCGACTTTCTTCGGCCTTGAGTTCAGCCGTACCGCCCGTGAAGGCGGCTGGGACACCTTCAGTAATTTCTTTGGCCTGAAATACGATCCGTCCGATCGCGTCATTTTCCTCTACCTGGTAGCGTTGCTGCTAGTGGTGTTAAGCCTGTTTGTCATTAACCGCCTGCTGCGGATGCCGCTGGGGCGTGCGTGGGAAGCGTTGCGTGAAGATGAAATCGCTTGTCGTTCGCTGGGCTTAAGCCCGCGTCGTATCAAGCTGACTGCCTTTACCATCAGCGCTGCGTTTGCCGGTTTTGCCGGAACGTTGTTTGCTGCGCGCCAGGGCTTTGTCAGCCCGGAATCCTTCACTTTTGCCGAATCGGCGTTTGTGCTGGCGATAGTGGTGCTCGGCGGTATGGGATCGCAATTCGCGGTGATTCTGGCGGCAGTTCTGCTGGTGGTATCGCGCGAGTTGATGCGTGATTTCAACGAATACAGCATGTTAATGCTCGGTGGTTTGATGGTGCTGATGATGATCTGGCGCCCGCAGGGCTTGCTGCCCATGACGCGCCCGCAACTGAAGCTGAAAAACGGCGCAGCGAAAGGAGAGCAGGCATGAGTCAGCCATTATTATCTGTTAACGGCCTGATGATGCGATTCGGCGGCCTGCTGGCGGTGAACAACGTCAATCTTGAACTGCACCCGCAGGAGATCGTCTCGTTAATCGGCCCTAACGGAGCCGGAAAAACCACGGTCTTCAACTGCCTGACCGGATTCTACAAACCCACTGGCGGCACCATTTTACTGCGCGATCAGCACCTGGAAGGTTTGCCCGGTCAGCAAATTGCCCGCATGGGCGTGGTGCGTACCTTCCAGCATGTGCGTCTGTTCCGCGAAATGACGGTGATTGAAAACCTGCTGGTGGCGCAGCATCAGCAACTGAAAACCGGGCTGTTCTCTGGCCTATTGAAAACGCCTTCTTTCCGTCGCGCCCAGAGTGAAGCGCTCGATCGCGCCGCCACCTGGCTTGAGCGCATTGGTTTGCTGGAACACGCTAACCGTCAGGCGAGTAACCTGGCCTACGGTGACCAGCGCCGTCTGGAGATCGCCCGCTGTATGGTGACGCAGCCGGAGATTTTAATGCTCGACGAACCGGCAGCAGGTCTTAACCCGAAAGAGACGAAAGAGCTGGATGAGCTGATTGCCGAACTGCGTAACCATCACAACACCACTATCTTGTTGATTGAACACGATATGAAGCTGGTGATGGGAATTTCAGACAGAATCTACGTGGTCAATCAGGGTACGCCGCTGGCAAACGGTACGCCGGAGCAAATCCGTAATAACCCGGACGTGATCCGTGCCTATTTAGGTGAGGCATAAGATGGAAAAAGTCATGTTGTCCTTTGACAAAGTCAGCGCCCACTACGGCAAAATCCAGGCGCTGCATGAGGTGAGCCTGCATATCAATCAGGGCGAGATTGTCACCCTCATTGGCGCGAACGGGGCGGGGAAAACCACCTTGCTCGGCACGTTATGCGGCGACCCGCGCGCCACCAGCGGGCGAATTGTGTTTGATGATAAAGACATTACCGACTGGCAGACGGCGAAAATCATGCGCGAAGCGGTAGCGATTGTCCCAGAAGGGCGTCGCGTCTTCTCGCGGATGACGGTGGAAGAGAACCTGGCGATGGGCGGCTTCTTTGCCGAACGTGACCAGTTTCAGGAGCGCATAAAGTGGGTGTATGAACTGTTTCCACGTCTGCATGAGCGCCGTATTCAGCGGGCGGGAACGATGTCCGGCGGTGAACAGCAGATGCTGGCGATTGGTCGCGCGCTGATGAGCAACCCGCGTTTGTTGTTGCTTGATGAGCCCTCGCTCGGTCTTGCGCCGATTATCATCCAGCAAATCTTCGACACCATCGAGCAGCTGCGCGAGCAGGGGATGACTATCTTCCTCGTCGAGCAGAACGCCAACCAGGCGCTGAAGCTGGCGGATCGGGGCTACGTGCTGGAAAACGGCCATGTAGTGCTCTCCGATACTGGTGATGCGCTACTGGCGAACGAAGCGGTGAGAAGTGCGTATTTAGGCGGGTAAATTGTCATCTGCCCGGTGGCATACAGATCACCGGGCCTATAAAAAACGGCGCTTGAGTTGGATTCAGTGACGGCCAGGAGTATGGTTTAATTCCGATAATGGAATATTAGCTGGATCATAATGGATTTCTTAACGGTCGTTTTAAAGCTATTTTGCTGTGCGGTTGTTTTGCGATGGAGTTCTTCAGACGAAAACGATAAATCGTGTAGCACGCTGATCGTCTATTTTAGCGCCTGGTTGTATGCTGGATGGGTTGGAAGAACATGCGAGCCATTGCAAGGGTTTGGGTTATTTATTTTCCCTTTTGTTGCCTTATGGTTAGCGGACAAAAAAATAAACTTAATGCTTGGTGCAAGCGTACTGGTCGTGGGATATGCCATCGTCTTTATTCAGTCTTACACCGGGGGATAGCCGTTAAATCCGGTAGCCGACAAGCAATGTACTTCGTCCGTATACAGACTTGTTTCAACTGACCGGGAGGATTAAAACCAGACCACTTATTTGCCACGGAAAGGTTCCCTCCCATGCATTATGCCGTTGTCGCCATGCTTGAAATGCTTTGCTGTATCCACGCTTACCGTACCGGACAAGAGCGATATTGGTTTTTTATCATCTTCTGTTTTCCGGTGATTGGTTGCGTGGCGTATTTCGTCATGGTGATGCTGCCTGAAACGGGCGCTGACCTTCACGGACGTACTTTGCTGATGCGTCTGCAGGACAAAATCAACCCGGAACGGCACCTGCGCAAATTAACCGAAGAGCTGGCGATTGCCGAGACTAATCAAAACCATTATGCGTTGGCTAATGAACTGGCGCGCCTTGGGCGTTATCACGAAGCCGTTCCCCATTATCAGCAGGCGTTAAGCGGGATATTCGTCCATGAAGCGGCAATGATGTTGAGCCTGGCGCAGGCACAATTTGCCATCCAGGAGTTCGCCGCCTGCCAGCAGACGCTGGAAGATGTGATGCGTTATAACCCCGATTTTCAGTCGGCAGAAGGGCACTTGTTATTTGCCAGAACCTTAGCCGCTCAGGAAAAATACGCTGATGCGGAAAGTGAGTTTGACGTGTTGGTTTCTTATTACCCCGGCCCGCAGGCGCGTATTTACTATGCGGAAATGCTGGCGAAAATGAGTCGGTTACGTGAAGCCAACGAGCAGTATGTTGCTGTGGTTGATACGGCTAAACGCTCAAGACCTCATTATAGAAAACACCACCGGGAATGGATTAAGACCGCCAATGAACGGCTGAAGCAGAGTGTGGTGCGATGAAAATCTTCTTTGCCGTTAGACCAGTGTAGCGGCAATCTATTGTTAAAATTGAAAAATGTACTTCTCAACGGGCAGCAAAACTGGATGCAGAATTTGCTGCCATTTTTACTCTTCATGGTAAGGCGTTCTGGCGATTAGCTGGTCGTTAATCGCCTCTTTTCAGTGCATTCTCGGGATATCCGTGCCCCATCTCCCATTTTCCCTCACCCACGCCGTCACCGCCTTGTCATCTTTCTGACACCTTACTATCTTAAAAATGTAACAAAAGAGTTATTTTTCTGTAATTCGAGCATGTCATGTTACCCCGCGAGCATAAAACGCGTGAATTCGCGCATTCGGTACAACAAGAGAGATAATCAATGAAACCGTTACATTATACAGCTTCAGCACTGGCGCTCGGACTGGCGTTAATGGGCAATGCGCAGGCAGTGACGACCATTCCGTTCTGGCATTCTATGGAAGGGGAACTGGGGAAAGAGGTGGACTCTCTGGCCCAACGTTTTAACGCCGAAAACCCGGATTACAAAATTGTACCGACCTATAAAGGCAACTACGAACAGAATTTAAGCGCGGGGATTGCCGCATTCCGTACCGGTAACGCGCCGGCTATTTTGCAGGTTTATGAAGTTGGCACCGCCACTATGATGGCATCGAAAGCCATTAAACCGGTGTATGACGTGTTTAAAGAGGCGGGGATTCAATTCGATGAGTCGCAGTTTGTGCCGACGGTTTCAGGTTACTACTCCGACAGCAAAACGGGCCACTTACTCTCCCAGCCGTTCAACAGCTCGACCCCCGTTCTCTATTACAACAAAGACGCCTTCAAGAAAGCTGGGTTAGACCCGGAACAGCCGCCGAAAACCTGGCAGGATCTGGCTGACTATGCCGCGAAACTGAAAGCCTCCGGCATGAATTGCGGCTACGCCAGCGGTTGGCAGGGCTGGATCCAACTGGAAAACTTTAGCGCCTGGAACGGTCTGCCGTTTGCCAGCAAAAACAACGGCTTTGACGGCACAGACGCGGTGCTTGAATTCAACAAGCCGGAGCAGGTGAAACACATCACCATGCTCGAAGAGATGAACAAGAAGGGCGACTTCAGCTACGTCGGGCGTAAGGATGAATCCACCGAGAAGTTCTATAACGGTGATTGCGCAATGACGACAGCCTCTTCTGGTTCTCTTGCCAACATTCGCGAGTACGCCAAATTCAACTACGGCGTAGGCATGATGCCTTACGACGCCGATGCGAAAGGTGCGCCACAAAACGCCATTATCGGCGGGGCCAGCCTGTGGGTGATGCAGGGCAAAGATAAAGAAACGTATACCGGCGTGGCGAAGTTCCTCGACTTCCTCGCGAAGCCAGAAAACGCTGCCGAGTGGCATCAGAAAACCGGTTATCTGCCAATCACCAAAGCAGCGTATGACCTGACCCGTGAGCAGGGCTTTTACGAGAAAAACCCCGGGGCGGATACCGCGACGCGTCAGATGCTGAACAAGCCGCCGTTGCCGTTCACCAAAGGGCTGCGTCTGGGCAACATGCCGCAGATCCGCGTGATTGTGGATGAAGAACTGGAAAGCGTGTGGACCGGTAAGAAGACGCCACAGCAGGCGCTGGATACCGCCGTTGAGCGTGGGAATCAGTTGCTGCGCCGCTTTGAGAAATCGACGAAGTCTTAACCAGTGAAATGTCGGGTGCGCTTCGCTTATCCGACCTGCCATCGTGTGTAGGCAGAATAAGCGAAGCGTATCCGGCACAGTTCAGGAATTAACCGTAATGTCATCATCCCGTCCGGTGTTTCGCTCGCGCTGGCTGCCTTATTTGCTGGTCGCGCCGCAGCTCATCATCACCGTTATCTTTTTTATCTGGCCTGCGGGCGAAGCGTTGTGGTACTCGCTACAAAGCGTCGATCCGTTTGGTTTCTCCAGCCAGTTTGTCGGCCTGGATAACTTCGTCACGCTGTTCCATGACAGCTACTATCTCGACTCCTTCTGGACGACGATAAAATTCAGCACCTTTGTCACCGTCAGCGGTTTGCTGGTGTCGCTGTTCTTCGCGGCGCTGGTGGAGTACATCGTGCGCGGCAGCCGTTTCTATCAAACCTTAATGCTGCTGCCGTATGCCGTGGCTCCCGCTGTTGCCGCCGTATTGTGGATCTTCCTGTTTAACCCCGGTCGTGGGCTGATCACACATTTTCTCGCTGAGTTCGGCTACGACTGGAACCATGCGCAAAACAGCGGTCAGGCGATGTTTCTGGTGGTGTTTGCCTCGGTGTGGAAGCAAATCAGCTACAACTTCCTGTTCTTCTATGCCGCGCTGCAATCCATTCCTCGTTCGTTGATTGAAGCCGCAGCTATTGACGGCGCAGGGCCGATTCGCCGCTTCTTTAAGATTGCGCTGCCGCTTATTGCTCCGGTGAGTTTCTTCCTGTTGGTGGTGAACCTGGTGTATGCCTTCTTCGACACCTTCCCGGTGATCGACGCCGCCACGTCCGGCGGGCCGGTTCAGGCCACCACGACGCTGATTTATAAGATCTACCGCGAAGGCTTTACCGGACTGGATCTGGCTTCGTCTGCCGCGCAGTCGGTGGTGTTGATGTTCCTCGTCATCGTGCTGACGGTGGTGCAGTTCCGCTATGTTGAAAGCAAGGTGCGTTACCAATGATTGAGAACCGTCCGTGGCTGACGATATTCAGCCATACCATGCTGATCCTCGGGATCGCGGTGATCCTCTTCCCACTGTACGTGGCGTTTGTCGCGGCGACGCTGGATAAACAAGAAGTCTACGCCGCGCCGATGACGCTTATTCCCGGCACGCATCTGCTGGAAAATATCCACAACATCTGGGTGAACGGGGTCGGCACGAATAGCGCGCCGTTCTGGCGGATGTTGCTTAACAGCTTTGTGATGGCGTTCAGCATTACGCTCGGCAAAATTACCGTCTCGATGCTCTCGGCATTTGCCATTGTCTGGTTTCGTTTTCCGCTACGTAACCTCTTCTTCTGGATGATTTTTATCACCCTGATGTTGCCGGTTGAAGTGCGTATCTTCCCGACGGTGGAAGTCATCGCCAACCTGAAGATGCTCGACAGCTACGCTGGTTTAACGCTGCCGCTGATGGCCTCGGCGACCGCTACCTTCCTGTTCCGCCAGTTCTTTATGACGCTGCCGGATGAACTGGTGGAAGCGGCGCGGATCGACGGCGCGTCGCCAATGCGTTTCTTTTGCGACATCGTTTTTCCGCTGTCAAAAACCAATCTGGCGGCGCTGTTTGTGATCACCTTTATTTACGGCTGGAACCAGTATTTGTGGCCGTTGTTGATTATTACCGACGTTGATCTCGGCACCACCGTGGCAGGGATTAAAGGGATGATCGCCACTGGCGAAGGTACAACGGAATGGAACTCGGTGATGGCGGCGATGTTGTTAACCCTGATCCCACCAGTAGTGATTGTTTTAGTGATGCAGCGTGCCTTTGTGCGCGGCCTGGTCGATAGTGAGAAATAAGATGGCAGGACTGAAATTACAGGCAGTAACCAAAAGCTGGGATGGCAAAACCCAGGTCATTAAACCGCTGACCCTTGATGTGGCGGATGGCGAATTTATCGTGATGGTCGGGCCGTCTGGCTGCGGGAAATCGACGTTATTGCGAATGGTGGCCGGACTGGAGCGGGTAACGACGGGCGATATCTGGATCGACCGCAAGCGTGTCACTGAAATGGAGCCGAAAGATCGCGGAATTGCGATGGTATTCCAGAACTACGCGCTTTATCCGCATATGAGCGTCGAAGAAAACATGGCGTGGGGGCTGAAAATCCGCGGCATGGGCAAGCAGCAAATTGCCGAGCGCGTTAAAGAAGCGGCGCGTATTCTGGAACTGGACGGCCTGCTCAAACGTCGCCCGCGTGAGCTATCCGGCGGTCAGCGCCAGCGTGTGGCGATGGGGCGCGCGATTGTGCGTGAGCCGGCGGTGTTCTTGTTTGATGAGCCGCTCTCTAACCTCGATGCCAAGCTGCGCGTGCAGATGCGGCTTGAACTACAACAACTGCACCGTCGCCTGAAAACAACTTCACTCTATGTTACCCACGATCAGGTTGAAGCGATGACCCTCGCCCAGCGAGTGATGGTAATGAACGGCGGTGTTGCCGAACAGATTGGCACGCCAGTTGAAGTCTACGAAAAGCCCGCCAGCCTGTTTGTGGCGAGTTTTATCGGCAGCCCGGCGATGAACCTACTGGCTGGCCGCGTGAATAACGAAGGCACGCATTTCGAACTGGATGGCGGTATTGCGCTGCCGCTAAACGGTTACTATCGCCAGTATGCCGGGCGTAAAATGACCCTCGGTATCCGCCCGGAACATATTGCGCTAAGTTCGCAGGCAGAAGGCGGCGTGCCACTGGTGATGGACACGCTGGAGATCCTCGGCGCTGATAATCTGGCACACGGACGCTGGGGCGAACAGAAGCTGGTGGTGCGACTGGCGCATCAGGAGCGCCCGACGGCAGGCAGCACGCTGTGGCTGCATCTGCCGGAAAATCAGCTACATCTTTTTGATGGTGAAACAGGACAACGAGTATGAGTAACTGGCCTTATCCCCGCATCGTCGCTCATCGTGGCGGCGGTAAGTTGGCCCCGGAAAACACCCTGGCGGCAATCGACGTAGGGGCAAAATACGGTCATAAGATGATCGAATTTGACGCGAAGTTATCGAAAGATGGCGAGATCTTTCTGCTCCATGATGACAACCTCGAACGTACCAGCAACGGCTGGGGCGTCGCGGGTGAGCTGAACTGGCAGGATTTACTGCGCGTGGATGCGGGCAGTTGGTACAGCAAAGCGTTTAAAGGTGAGCCGCTGCCGTTGCTTTCGCAGGTGGCGGAACGCTGTCGCGAACATGGGATGATGGCGAATATCGAAATCAAGCCCACCACTGGCACCGGGCCATTAACGGGCAAAATGGTGGCGCTGGCGGCGCGCGAACTGTGGGCAGGTATGACGCCGCCGCTGCTGTCATCGTTTGAGATTGATGCTTTAGAAGCTGCGCAACAGGCTGCACCGGAACTGCCGCGTGGTTTGTTGCTTGATGAGTGGCGCGACGACTGGCGCGAACTGACCACGCGGCTGGGCTGCGTCTCTATTCATCTCAATCATAAGTTGCTCGATAAAGCGCGAGTGATGCAGTTGAAAGACGCCGGACTGCGGATTCTGGTGTATACCGTCAACAAACCCCAGCGCGCGGCAGAGTTGCTGCGCTGGGGCGTGGATTGCATCTGTACCGATGCGATTGATGTGATTGGTCCGAACTTTACGGCCCAATAGTTTTCAACGGAATGTCAGGCTGCGACGTGCTGGGCGGATTCAGCATGTCGCCGTTTTTCCTCTCTTGCAGCATATGCTGCTGATTTAGCGAACTATCCGGATTATGGTTACTGTTTAACATCCCGCCGTTGGTGTTGGGCAGCATTTGCTGCCGGGCAGGATTTAGCTCCCCCGGCTGCGACTGCAATACCCGCTGGGAGTTGCTATTAATCTGATTTTCTAAATGCTGCTGTTGCAATTGCGTCTGAGTTTTCAGTTGCTGATTCAGCATCCCTTTTTGCTGGATTTGCTGAGTCTGCATTTGAGTTTGCATCCGCTGCTGGCTGGGGATCTGATACCCCGGCTGGTTAGGATTATTCAGAGTATTAATGGGCTGTGCAAAGCCGACAAACGGCAGGAGTGCCGTCAAAAGCAGAAGTCGTTTCATCGCGTATCCTCCTCTGAAGATATCCTTTAAGTTTACTCGCTTCCCGGCAAAACGATGATTAATTCAGAGTTATATACCAGGCTTAGCTGGGGTTGCCCCACACATAACTGGAGAATAACGATGATAAAACCGACGTTTTTACGCCGGGCGGCGATTGCAGCTTTGCTTTCAGGATGTTGTTTTAGTGCGGCAGCCGCGCCACCTGTTTCTTATGGTGTGGAGGAAGATGTCTTCCATCCGGTACGCGCAAAGCAGGGGATGGTGGCGTCTGTAGATGCTACTGCCACTCAGGTGGGGGTGGATATCCTCAAGGAGGGCGGGAATGCCGTTGATGCCGCCGTGGCGGTGGGCTACGCGCTGGCGGTAACGCATCCGCAGGCAGGGAATCTGGGCGGCGGTGGTTTTATGTTAATCCGCTCGAAAAATGGCAATACCACGGCTATCGATTTCCGCGAAATGGCGCCCGCCAAAGCGACCCGCGATATGTTCCTTGATGATCAGGGCAACCCGGACAGCAAAAAATCACTCACTTCGCATCTGGCTTCCGGCACGCCCGGTACGGTAGCAGGTTTCTCGTTGGCGTTGGATAAATACGGCACCATGCCGTTGAACAAAGTGGTGCAACCGGCGTTTAAACTGGCACGCGATGGTTTTATCATTAACGACGCTTTGGCAGACGATCTCAAAACCTACGGTAGCGAAGTGCTGCCGAATCACGAAAACAGCAAAGCTATCTTCTGGAAAGAGGGCGAACCGCTGAAAAAGGGCGACAAGCTGGTGCAGGCGAACCTGGCAAAGAGCCTGGAGATGATTGCCGAAAACGGCCCGGATGAATTCTATAAAGGCACGATAGCGGAGCAGATCGCTCAGGAGATGCAGAAAAATGGCGGCTTGATTACGAAAGAAGATTTAGCCGCGTATAAAGCAGTAGAACGCACACCGATTAGCGGCGATTATCGCGGGTATCAGGTTTACTCCATGCCACCGCCATCTTCCGGCGGGATTCATATCGTGCAGATCCTCAATATTCTGGAAAACTTCGATATGAAGAAATACGGCTTTGGCAGCGCCGATGCGATGCAAATCATGGCAGAGGCCGAGAAATACGCCTACGCCGACCGCTCGGAATATCTTGGCGACCCGGATTTTGTCAAAGTACCGTGGCAGGCGCTGACCAATAAAGCCTATGCCAAATCTATTGCCGAGCAAATCGATATCAATAAAGCGAAGCCATCCAGCGAAATTCGTCCTGGCAAGCTTGCGCCTTATGAGAGTAATCAAACTACCCATTACTCAGTGGTGGATAAAGACGGTAACGCAGTGGCGGTGACCTATACGCTGAACACCACCTTCGGTACGGGTATTGTCGCAGGCGAGAGCGGTATTTTGCTCAATAACCAGATGGATGATTTCTCCGCCAAACCAGGCGTGCCGAACGTTTATGGGCTGGTGGGCGGTGATGCCAACGCCGTCGGGCCGAACAAACGCCCGCTGTCGTCGATGTCGCCGACTATTGTGGTGAAAGACGGTAAAACCTGGCTGGTCACCGGAAGCCCTGGCGGTAGCCGGATTATCACCACTGTGCTGCAAATGGTGGTGAACAGCATCGATTATGGTATGAACGTTGCCGAAGCGACCAATGCGCCGCGTTTCCACCATCAGTGGCTGCCGGACGAGCTGCGTGTCGAGAAAGGATTTAGCCCGGATACGATCAAGCTGCTGGAAGCAAAAGGTCAGAAAGTGGCGCTGAAAGAGGCGATGGGCAGTACACAAAGCATTATGGTTGGGCCTGACGGTGAGTTGTACGGCGCATCCGACCCGCGCTCGGTGGATGATTTAACGGCAGGGTACTAATATCTTAAGCCCTCTCCTGGTAGGTGAGGGCTTAAATGACAAACTTAGATTACAAATTCTCTATTTCACCCGCGCCATATAATACGCATCAACATATTCACCATTACGCAATGCGTACTTCTTGCCGGTCCCTTCAATCTCAAAGCCGAATTTTTTATAGACCTTAATTGCTGGCGCGTTATCGACGAACACCGTTAGTTCAATACGATCTACCCGCAACCAGTTGTCGCACATTTCAATCATCTCTCGCATCAGGGCGCTGGCGACGCCGCGATTCTTCCAGCGGGCGTCGACACAGATACCAAAATCGGCAACATGACTGCGGCGCGGGCGTTGCTGTACATCAATGGTGAGATGACCTACTACAGTTCCATCAATACAGGCGACGAGTTGCTTGATGCTGGGGCGATCGGCGAGTCGTTCCAGCCACATATGTTCTGAAGGATGAGGCACCTGTAGTGTGTTGTAATACACCTCCGGCTGGGCGTGGATATGTCGAATGGCCTCATAATCGCGCGTTTCTGCGTGGCGTATTACTATCTCACTCATTCCTCTGTCCTCTTTAGGGTAAATGTCCCTTTCAACATCATTGACTTTCAAATACGAGTCAAATGCATTTTTTTGCAAAAAGTGTTGGACAAGTGCGAATGAGAATGATTATTATTGTCTCGCGATCAGGAAGACCCTCGCGGAGAACCTGAAAGCACGACATTGCTCACATTGCTTCCAGTATTACTTAGCCAGCCGGGTGCTGGCTTTTTTTTTGCTTTCGTACTGGTTTGTTTGCCATTTTGTCCACGTGAAGTGTTCCTCGTGTCGAGACAAATGCAAAATTGCCTGATGCGCTACGCTTATCAGACCTACAAACCGATGCCATTTTGTGTAGGCAGGTAAGGCGTTCACGCCGCATCCGGCATGATCAAAGTGCACTTTGCCAACAATCTGACGTACTGAAGCCCAGGCATAGGAACCGCGTCCGCTTTGCGCTAAGGTGTAAATAACCACCTTAAAAAGGACGAAATCATGGTCATCAACTGTGCCTTTATTGGCTTCGGCAAAAGCACCACCCGTTACCATCTTCCGTATGTACTTAACCGCAAGGATAGCTGGCATGTCGCGCATATTTTTCGCCGCCATGCGAAGCCGGAAGAACAGGCCCCCATTTATTCCCATATTCATTTCACCAGCGATCTCGACGAAGTATTAAACGATCCCGATGTTAAGCTGGTTGTCGTCTGCACCCACGCGGACAGCCACTTCGAGTACGCGAAGCGCGCGTTGGAGGCCGGGAAAAATGTACTGGTCGAAAAACCGTTCACCCCGACGCTTGCGCAGGCGAAAGAGCTGTTTGCGCTGGCGAAAAGTAAAGGGCTGACCGTCACGCCGTATCAGAATCGTCGCTTTGATTCCTGCTTCCTGACGGCGAAAAAAGCGATTGAAAGCGGCAAGCTGGGAGAGATTGTCGAAGTGGAAAGCCATTTTGACTATTACCGCCCGGTGGCAGAAACCAAACCTGGACTGCTGCAGGATGGCGCGTTCTATGGGCTTGGTGTGCATACCCTGGACCAGGTTATCTCGCTGTTTGGTCGCCCGGATCACGTCGCTTATGACATCCGCAGCCTGCGTAATAAAGCCAATCCTGACGACACCTTTGAAGCGCAGCTGTTTTATGGCGACCTGAAAGCGATCGTTAAAACCAGTCATCTGGTGAAAATCGATTATCCGAAATTTATCGTTCACGGTAAGAAAGGTACATTTATTAAATACGGCATCGACCAGCAGGAAACCAGCCTGAAGGCTAATATTATGCCGGGCGAACCTGGATTTGCGGCGGATGATTCGGTCGGTGTGCTGGAGTATGTCAATGACGAGGGCGTGACGGTCAGAGAAGAGATGAAGCCAGAGATGGGCGACTATGGACGTGTGTATGATGCGTTGTACCAAACCATCACCAACGGTGCGCCAAATTACGTCAAGGAATCTGAAGTTCTTACCAATCTGGAAATCCTTGAACGCGGTTTTGAACAAGCCTCTCCCTCCACAGTGACTCTCGTGAAGTAAGTTTGATGGCCCCTCGAATAGTTCAATTTTTTTGAACAGAGGGGGCAATTTTCACCCTCTATCATCCCAGGCAGATCGGGTCCACACTAAGCCCATCGAAATCATTCAGGGGGCGAATACAAATGATCTACTTACGCAAAGCAAATGAACGCGGTCATGCTAATCATGGCTGGCTGGACTCCTGGCATACTTTCTCTTTTGCCAATTATTACGATCCGAACTTTATGGGCTTCTCCGCGCTGCGCGTGATTAACGACGACGTGATTGAAGCAGGGCAGGGCTTCGGCACTCACCCGCATAAAGATATGGAAATTTTGACCTACGTGCTGGAAGGTACTGTTGAGCATCAGGACAGCATGGGCAATAAAGAACAGGTTCCGGCGGGCGAGTTCCAGATTATGAGTGCGGGTACGGGTATTCGTCACTCAGAGTACAACCCAAGCAGCACCGAGCGTCTGCACCTGTATCAGATCTGGATCATGCCAGAAGAAAACGGTATTACGCCGCGTTATGAACAGCGTCGCTTCGATGCCGTGCAGGGCAAACAGCTGGTGCTCTCGCCGGATGCGCGTGACGGTTCGCTGAAAGTGTATCAGGATATGGAACTGTACCGCTGGGCGCTGGTAAAAGATGAGCAGTCGATACATCAGATTGCCGCTGAACGCCGCGTCTGGATCCAGGTGGTGAAAGGTAATGTCACTATTAACGGCGTAAAAGCCTCGACCAGCGATGGTCTGGCGATTTGGGATGAGCAGGCGATTTCCGTCCACGCTGATAGCGACAGTGAAATCCTGCTGTTCGATTTACCGCCAGTCTAAATTTATCTCACAAACCTTCCTGAGGAATCAGGAAGGTTGTGATGCGTCCGTGGTAAACTAAAGGAATCTATCCCTTTTGTACCTTTCAGGACGATGAAAAAGAAAAGACCCGTACTTCAGGATGTGGCTGACCGTGTAGGCGTGACCAAAATGACGGTCAGCCGTTTTTTGCGTAACCCTGAGCAGGTTTCCGTCGCTCTACGTGGCAAGATTGCCGCCGCTCTTGATGAACTGGGTTATATTCCCAATCGCGCGCCCGATATCCTCTCTAACGCCACCAGCCGGGCGATTGGTGTCCTGTTACCTTCTCTCACCAACCAGGTTTTTGCGGAAGTATTACGCGGAATCGAAAGCGTCACCGACGCGCACGGTTATCAGACGATGCTGGCGCACTACGGTTATAAGCCGGAAATGGAGCAAGAACGCCTTGAATCGATGCTCTCCTGGAATATCGATGGCCTGATCCTTACCGAACGCACCCACACGCCACGCACCTTAAAGATGATTGAAGTGGCGGGTATTCCGGTGGTGGAGCTGATGGACAGCCAGTCGCCGTGCCTCGATATCGCTGTCGGTTTTAATAACTTTGAAGCGGCACGCCAGATGACTGCTGCCATTATTGCTCGCGGGCATCGACACATTGCTTATCTCGGCGCACGTCTCGACGAACGTACTATCATCAAACAGAAGGGATATGAGCAGGCGATGCTGGATGCAGGCCTGGTGCCATATAGCGTGATGGTTGAACAATCTTCTTCTTACTCTTCCGGTATTGAACTGATTCGTCAGGCGCGGCGGGAATATCCGCAGTTGGATGGCGTGTTCTGTACCAACGATGACCTGGCGGTCGGCGCGGCGTTTGAATGTCAGCGTCTGGGGTTGAAAGTTCCTGACGATATGGCGATTGCCGGTTTCCACGGTCATGACATTGGCCAGGTGATGGAGCCACGGCTGGCAAGTGTGCTGACGCCGCGTGAGCGGATGGGCAGCATTGGCGCTGAACGCCTGCTGGCGCGTATTCGTGGCGAAGCGGTGACGCCGAAAATGTTAGATTTAGGTTTCACCTTGTCACCAGGTGGATCTATTTAAGCCTACAAATTTGAAGTGGCTCACACTTATACACTTAAGGCACGGATGGATATTGCTTCTGATTTTGTCCGGCTGGACAATGTTACCGATAACAGTTACCCGTAACATTTTTAATTCTTGTACTGTGGGGGCACCACTTTGAGCACGACTAACCATGATCACCACATTTACGTTCTGATGGGCGTCTCAGGCAGCGGCAAATCTGCGGTCGCCAGTGAAGTGGCGCATCAACTTCATGCCGCGTTTCTTGATGGCGATTTCCTCCATCCGCGCTGCAATATCGAAAAAATGGCGTCTGGTGAACCGCTGAACGACGACGATCGCAAACCGTGGTTGCAGGCGCTGAACGACGCCGCGTTTGCCATGCAGCGTACCAATAAAGTGTCGCTGATCGTCTGCTCTGCACTGAAAAAACACTATCGCGACTTGCTGCGTGAAGGTAATCCGAATCTCTCTTTCATCTACCTGAAAGGCGATTTTGATGTGATTGAAAGCCGCCTGAAAGCGCGCAAAGGCCATTTCTTTAAAACCCAAATGCTGGTGACGCAGTTTGAAACGCTGCAGGAGCCGGGTGCGGACGAAACCGATGTACTGGTGGTGGATATCGATCAACCGCTGGAAGGTGTTGTGGCAAGCACCATTGAGGTTATTAAAAAAGGCAAATAAGTAGTGACTACATTAACGCTTGTTTTAACAGCAGTAGGGTCTGTTTTACTGCTGCTGTTTTTAGTCATGAAGGCGCGTATGCACGCTTTCCTGGCTTTGATGGTGGTGTCTATGGGGGCTGGCCTTTTTTCCGGTATGCCGCTCGATAAAATCGCAGCGACGATGGAAAAAGGGATGGGAGGCACCCTCGGCTTCCTGGCGGTGGTTGTCGCCCTGGGAGCCATGTTTGGCAAGATCTTACATGAAACCGGCGCAGTCGATCAGATTGCCGTCAAAATGCTCAAATCCTTCGGTCACAGCCGCGCGCATTATGCCATCGGCCTTGCGGGGCTGGTCTGCGCGCTACCGCTGTTCTTTGAAGTGGCGATTGTTCTGCTGATTAGCGTTGCCTTCTCGATGGCGCGCCACACCGGTACGAATCTGGTGAAACTGGTAATCCCATTATTCGCAGGCGTGGCGGCAGCGGCGGCATTTCTGGTGCCTGGACCAGCGCCAATGCTGCTGGCATCGCAGATGAATGCCGATTTTGGCTGGATGATCCTGATTGGCCTGTGTGCGGCAATTCCGGGAATGATTATTGCCGGGCCGCTGTGGGGCAATTTCATCAGCCGTTACGTTGAGCTGCATATTCCTGACGACATTAGCGAACCGCATCTCGGCGAAGGCAAAATGCCGTCTTTTGGATTTAGCCTGTCGCTGATCCTGCTGCCGCTGGTGCTGGTAGGTCTTAAAACCATTGCTGCGCGTTTTGTACCAGAAGGATCAACTGCTTACGAATGGTTTGAGTTTATCGGTCATCCGTTTACCGCGATTCTGGTTGCTTGTCTGGTAGCAATTTATGGCCTGGCAATGTGTCAGGGCATGCCAAAAGACAAAGTGATGGAGATTTGCGGTCACGCGCTGCAACCGGCGGGGATCATTCTGCTGGTGATTGGTGCGGGCGGCGTGTTCAAACAGGTGCTGGTTGACTCTGGCGTAGGTCCGGCGCTGGGCGAAGCGTTAACCGGCATGGGCCTGCCGATTGCTATCACCTGCTTCGTGTTGGCAGCTGCAGTGCGCATCATTCAGGGGTCTGCCACCGTTGCCTGTTTAACGGCGGTGGGGCTGGTGATGCCGGTCATTGAACAACTGAACTACTCCGGTGCGCAAATGGCGGCACTGTCGATTTGTATCGCCGGTGGTTCGATTGTTGTCAGCCACGTTAACGACGCTGGTTTCTGGTTGTTCGGTAAATTTACCGGTGCGACCGAAGCCGAAACGCTGAAAACCTGGACCATGATGGAAACCATCCTCGGCACTGTTGGTGCCATCGTCGGGATGATTGCGTTCCAGTTGTTGAGTTAAGTCTGTTTGCCCGGTAGGTCTTACACTACCGGGCTCCTTCCTGGTAATGCCTCTCGTCACCCCTTCATCCACATCCGAATGCCGTCGAGGAACATCTGGGTTGCCATCATCACCAGAATCAATCCCATCAGGCGTTCCAGCGCATTCACTCCTTTCTCGCCCAGCAGACGTAAAAATAGCGATGACTGTAGCAGGATAACAAAGGTGCCGCCCCAGGCCAGCAGCAGCGCAATCACCAGATGCCCCATCTGATTCGGGTACTGGTGAGACAGCAACATTAATGTGGCGAGGATAGTCGGCCCTGCTACTAATGGGATTGCCAGCGGCACAATAAACGGCTCTTCACTTGCCGGAAGCCCACTGCTATTGCCCGAAGCACTGGGGAAAATCATCTTAATGGCGATCAGAAAGAGAATGATGCCGCCAGAAATGGAGACGGTTTCTGCCCGCAGGCTAAGAAATGCCAGAATTTTCTCACCCGCAAACAGGAACACCAGCATCACCATGAGAGCAATAAGCAACTCTCGCACCATGATTGCCCGACGTCTTTTCGGTTCTGTATGTTTCAGTACGGACATAAAAATAGGTAGATTTCCGAGCGGATCCATAATCAAGATCAATAAAACTGCTGCAGAAATGATTTCATTCATAACTCAAGTTCCCTGATAATTGCCGTGGACTTTCTGCGTGCTACGAAAGCAGGATAAGTCGCATTACTGATGGCTTCGCTATCATTGATTAATTTCACTTGCGACTTTGGCTGCTTTTTGTATGGTGAAAGATGTGCCATGAGGACACCGGCACATATATACAGCACACATCTTTGCAGGAAAAAACGCTTATGAAAAATGTTGGTTTTATCGGCTGGCGCGGTATGGTCGGCTCCGTTCTCATGCAACGCATGGTTGAAGAGCGCGACTTCGACGCCATTCGCCCTGTCTTCTTTTCGACTTCACAGTCTGGTCAGGCTGCGCCTTCCTTCGGCGGTGCTTCTGGCACACTTCAGGATGCCTTTGATCTGGAGGCGCTGAAGGCTCTCGATATCATCGTAACCTGTCAGGGCGGCGATTATACCAACGAAATCTATCCAAAGCTCCGTGAGAGCGGATGGCAAGGTTACTGGATTGACGCAGCATCGTCTCTGCGCATGAAAGATGACGCCATCATCATTCTTGACCCAGTCAATCAGGACGTCATTACTGATGGATTAAATAAAGGCATCAGGACTTTTGTTGGCGGTAACTGTACCGTAAGCCTGATGTTGATGTCGTTGGGCGGTTTATTCGCCAATGATCTTGTAGATTGGGTTTCCGTTGCAACCTACCAGGCGGCTTCCGGCGGTGGTGCGCGACATATGCGTGAGTTGTTAACCCAGATGGGCCAACTGTATGGCCATGTGGCGGATGAACTCGCGACACCGTCCTCTGCTATTCTCGATATTGAACGCAAAGTCACGACTTTAACCCGCAGCGGCGAGTTGTCAGTGGATAACTTTGGCGTGCCGCTGGCGGGTAGCCTGATTCCGTGGATCGACAAACAGCTTGATAACGGTCAGAGCCGCGAAGAATGGAAAGGGCAGGCAGAAACCAACAAGATTCTCAACACATCTTCCGTTATTCCGGTAGATGGTTTGTGTGTGCGTGTCGGGGCGTTGCGCTGCCACAGCCAGGCATTCACCATCAAATTGAAAAAAGATGTGTCTATTCCGACCGTGGAAGAACTGTTGGCGGCCCATAACCCGTGGGCAAAAGTGGTTCCAAACGATCGCGAAATCACTATGCGTGAGCTAACCCCAGCTGCCGTCACCGGTACGCTGACCACGCCGGTAGGCCGTTTGCGTAAGCTGAATATGGGACCTGAGTTCCTGTCAGCCTTTACCGTGGGCGACCAGCTGCTGTGGGGGGCCGCGGAGCCGCTACGCCGGATGCTTCGTCAACTGGCGTAATGTTTATTCATTAAATTTGGGGCGTAATGCTGCCCCTTTTAGTGCGTAGTACAGGAGTAAGCGCAGATGTTTCATGATTTACCGGGAGTTAAGTAGAGCATTGGCTATTCTTTAAGGGTGGCGGGATACATACGTATTCAATGCCTTACCTGAAGTGAGGACGGCGTAGAGAGGATGCACAGAGTGCTGCGCCGTTCAGGTCAAAAAAATGTCACAACCAGATGTCAAAAATTAGTTGGATGGGGTGACACAATAAAACAGGAAGACAAGCATGTCCGATCGTATCGATAGAGACGTGATTAACGCGCTAATTGCAGGTCATTTTGCGGATCCTTTTTCCGTACTTGGAATGCATAAAACCACAGCGGGACTGGAAGTCCGTGCCCTTTTACCTGACGCCACCGATGTGTGGGTAATTGAACCAAAAACTGGACGCAAAGTCGCT
Organism: Escherichia sp. E4736; assembly: GCF_005781225.1. NCBI lineage: Bacteria > Pseudomonadati > Pseudomonadota > Gammaproteobacteria > Enterobacterales > Enterobacteriaceae > Escherichia > Escherichia sp. E4736. The sequence goes on from NZ_VATT01000020.1 coordinate 104,531, forward strand.
AAACTGGAGTGTCTCGACTCTCGTGGATTCTTCAGCGGCGTCGTTCCTCGGCGTAAAAATTTTTTCCGCTATCAGTTGGCGGTTGTCTGGCATGGCCAGCAGAATCTGATTGATGATCCTTACCGTTTTGGCCCTTTAATCCAGGAAATGGACGCCTGGCTGTTATCTGAAGGTACCCACCTGCGCCCATATGAAACCTTAGGTGCGCACGCAGATACTATGGATGGCGTTACCGGCACGCGTTTTTCTGTCTGGGCGCCAAATGCCCGCCGTGTCTCGGTTGTTGGGCAATTCAACTACTGGGATGGTCGTCGTCACCCGATGCGCCTGCGTAAAGAGAGCGGCATTTGGGAACTGTTTATCCCTGGCGCGCATAACGGTCAGCTCTATAAATACGAAATGATTGATGCCAATGGCAATCTGCGTTTGAAGTCTGATCCTTATGCCTTCGAAGCGCAGATGCGCCCGGAAACCGCTTCCCTTATTTGCGGACTGCCTGAAAAGGTCGTGCAGACCGAAGAGCGCAAAAAAGCGAATCAGTTTGATGCGCCAATTTCTATCTATGAAGTTCACTTGGGGTCATGGCGTCGTCATGCAGACAACAACTTCTGGTTAAGCTATCGCGAACTTGCCGATCAGTTGGTGCCTTACGCTAAATGGATGGGCTTTACCCACCTCGAACTGCTGCCAATTAACGAACATCCATTCGATGGCAGTTGGGGCTATCAGCCGACAGGTTTGTATGCGCCAACTCGCCGTTTTGGCACTCGCGATGATTTCCGCTATTTCATTGATGCCGCCCACGCAGCAGGTTTGAACGTGATTCTCGACTGGGTGCCGGGTCACTTCCCGACAGATGACTTTGCACTTGCCGAATTTGACGGCACAAATCTGTATGAACACAGCGATCCGCGTGAAGGCTACCATCAGGACTGGAACACCCTGATTTACAACTATGGCCGCCGTGAGGTCAGCAATTTCCTTGTTGGTAATGCGCTGTACTGGATCGAGCGTTTTGGTATCGATGCGCTGCGCGTCGATGCGGTTGCTTCGATGATTTATCGTGATTACAGCCGTAAAGAAGGCGAGTGGATCCCGAACGAGTATGGTGGACGCGAGAATCTGGAAGCGATTGAATTCCTTCGCAATACCAACCGTATTATCGGTGAACAAGTTCCTGGTGCAGTGACGATGGCGGAGGAGTCTACCGACTTCCCGAACGTTTCCCGCCCGCAGGATATTGGTGGTCTGGGCTTCTGGTACAAGTGGAACCTCGGCTGGATGCACGACACTCTGGATTACATGAAGCTCGACCCGGTTTATCGTCAATACCACCACAATAAACTCACCTTCGGGATGCTCTACAACTACACTGAAAACTTCGTCCTGCCGCTGTCGCACGACGAAGTGGTGCACGGCAAAAAATCGATTCTCGACAGGATGCCTGGCGATGCATGGCAGAAGTTTGCCAATCTGCGAGCCTACTATGCCTGGATGTGGGCGTTCCCGGGCAAGAAACTGTTGTTCATGGGTAACGAATTTGCCCAAGGGCGTGAGTGGAACCACGATGCCAGCCTCGACTGGCATCTGCTGGAAGGTGGCGACAACTGGCATCACGGTGTCCAGCGACTGGTACGCGATCTGAACCATACTTATCGTCACCACAAAGCTCTGCACGAGCTGGATTTCGACGCCTACGGCTTTGAATGGCTGGTGGTGGATGACCATGAGCGCTCGGTGCTGATCTTTGTGCGTCGCGATAAAGAGGGTAACGAAATTATCGTTGCCAGCAACTTTACGCCGGTGCCGCGCCATGATTATCGCTTTGGCATTAATCAGCCAGGTAAGTGGCGTGAGATTCTCAACACCGATTCCATGCACTACCACGGCAGCAATGCTGGCAATGGCGGCGCGGTACATAGCGATGAGATCGCCAGCCACGGTCGTCAGCATTCATTGAGCCTTACTCTACCACCGCTGGCCACTATCTGGCTGGTGCGGGAGGGAGAATGACACAACTCGCCATTGGCAAACCTGCTCCCCTTGGCGCGCACTATGATGGCCAGGGCGTCAACTTCACGCTCTTTTCCGCTCATGCCGAGCGGGTAGAGCTGTGTGTGTTTGACGCTCAGGGCATAGAACACCGGTATGACTTGCCAGGACGCAGCGGCGATGTCTGGCACGGTTACTTGCCGGATGCTCGCCCGGGTTTGCACTATGGGTATCGCGTACATGGCCCCTGGCAACCTGCCGTGGGGCATCGTTTTAACCCGGCGAAGTTGTTGATTGATCCTTGCGCGCGGCAAATTGAGGGTGAGTTTAAAGATAACCCGCTGCTGCATGCAGGCCATAATGAACCTGATTATCGTGACAACGCCGCCATTGCGCCGAAATGCGTGGTGGTGGTCGATCACTATGACTGGGAGGATGATGCCCCGCCGCGCACGCCGTGGGGCAGCACCATCATTTATGAAGCCCATGTCAAAGGATTAACCTATCTGCATCCGGAGATCCCGGTTGAGATCCGCGGCACCTATAAAGCGCTCGGCCATCCGGTGATGATCAACTATTTAAAACGGTTGGGTATTACCGCACTGGAACTGTTGCCAGTGGCGCAGTTTGCCAGTGAACCGCGCCTGCAACGCATGGGGCTAAGTAACTACTGGGGCTACAATCCGGTGGCGCTGTTTGCGTTGCATCCGGCATATGCCAGCTCGCCCGAAACGGCGTTGGACGAATTCCGCGACGCAGTGAAAGCCCTGCACAAGGCGGGTATTGAAGTTATTCTCGACATCGTACTCAACCACAGTGCGGAACTGGACCTGGACGGCCCGGTATTCTCACTGCGCGGGATCGACAACCGTAGCTATTATTGGATAAGAGAAGACGGCGATTATCACAACTGGACCGGCTGTGGTAATACGCTCAATCTGAGCCATCCGGCGGTAGTGGAGTACGCCAGCGCCTGTCTACGCTACTGGGTGGAAACCTGCCACGTTGATGGTTTCCGCTTCGATCTCGCAGCAGTCATGGGGCGAACACCGGAGTTTCGTCAGGATGCGCCGCTGTTTACGGCTATCCAGAATTGCCCAGTGCTTTCGCAAGTGAAGTTGATTGCCGAACCGTGGGATATCGCGCCAGGTGGTTATCAGGTGGGCAATTTCCCACCGCTGTTTGCCGAGTGGAATGATCATTTCCGCGACGCCGCACGCCGTTTCTGGCTGCACTATAACTTGTCGCTGGGTGAGTTTGCCGGGCGTTTTGCCGCCTCCAGCGATGTTTTTAAACGTAATGGCCGTCTGCCGAGCGCTGCGATTAATCTCGTTACTGCGCATGACGGTTTTACGCTTCGCGACTGCGTTTGTTTCAACCATAAACACAATGAAGCAAATGGAGAGGAAAATCGCGACGGGACCAACAACAATTACAGTAACAATCATGGTAAAGAAGGGTTAGGCGGTACTCTTGATTTGATTGAACGGCGGCGCGACAGCATTCACGCCCTGTTAACGACGTTGTTGCTCTCCCAGGGTACGCCGATGTTACTGGCAGGTGATGAACATGGTCACAGCCAGCATGGCAATAACAATGCCTACTGTCAGGATAACCAACTAACGTGGTTGGACTGGTCGCAGGCAAACAGTGGGTTAACGGGGTTTACCGCCGCGTTAATCCATTTGCGCAAGCGCATTCCTGCTTTGGTAGAGGATCGCTGGTGGGAAGAAGGCGATGGCAATGTCCGTTGGCTGAATCGATATGCTCAACCTTTAAGCTCGGATGAGTGGCAAAACGGGCCAAAGCAGCTGCAAATTTTGCTTTCGGATCGTTTTTTGATCGCAATAAACGCCACGCTTGAGGTAACAGAGATTGTTTTACCTGCTGGGGAGTGGCACGCCATTCCCCCATTCGCTGGAGAGGATAACCCAGTGATTACGGCTGTCTGGCCGGGACCTGCACACGGATTGTGTGTGTTCCAGAGATGATAAAAAAGGAGTTAGTCATGGTTAGTTTAGAGAAGAACGATCACTTAATGTTGGCGCGCCAGCTGCCATTGAAATCTGTTGCCCTGATACTTGCGGGAGGACGTGGTACCCGCCTGAAGGATTTAACCAATAAGAGAGCAAAGCCTGCCGTACACTTCGGCGGTAAGTTCCGCATTATCGACTTTGCGCTGTCCAACTGCATCAACTCTGGGATCCGTCGTATGGGCGTGATCACCCAGTACCAGTCTCACACCCTGGTGCAGCATATTCAGCGCGGCTGGTCGTTCTTCAATGAAGAAATGAACGAGTTTGTCGACCTGCTGCCCGCGCAGCAGAGAATGAAAGGGGAAAACTGGTATCGCGGTACCGCAGACGCGGTCACTCAAAACCTCGATATTATCCGCCGCTATAAAGCGGAGTATGTGGTGATCCTGGCTGGTGACCACATCTACAAGCAAGACTACTCGCGAATGCTTATCGACCACGTCGAAAAAGGTGCGCGTTGTACTGTTGCTTGTATGCCAGTACCGATTGAAGAAGCCTCTGCATTTGGCGTTATGGCAGTCGATGAAAACGATAAAATTATCGAATTTGTTGAAAAACCGGCTAACCCGCCATCAATGCCAAACGATCCGAGCAAATCTCTGGCGAGTATGGGTATCTACGTCTTTGACGCCGACTATCTATATGAATTGCTGGAAGAAGACGATCGTGATGAAAATTCCAGCCACGACTTTGGTAAAGATTTGATTCCAAAAATCACCGAAGAAGGCCTGGCTTATGCGCATCCATTCCCTCTCTCTTGCGTACAGTCTGACCCAGACGCCGAGCCGTACTGGCGCGATGTGGGAACGCTGGAAGCTTACTGGAAAGCGAACCTTGATCTGGCCTCTGTGGTGCCGGAACTGGATATGTACGATCGCAACTGGCCAATTCGCACCTACAATGAATCATTGCCACCAGCGAAATTCGTTCAGGATCGCTCCGGTAGCCATGGGATGACCCTTAACTCACTGGTTTCCGGCGGTTGTGTAATCTCTGGTTCAGTGGTGGTGCAGTCCGTTCTGTTCTCGCGCGTTCGTGTTAATTCATTCTGCAACATTGATTCCGCCGTATTGTTACCGGAAGTATGGGTAGGTCGCTCGTGCCGTCTGCGCCGCTGTGTCATTGACCGCGCGTGTGTCATTCCGGAAGGTATGGTGATTGGTGAAGATGCAGAGGAAGATGCACGTCGTTTCTATCGTTCAGAAGAAGGCATCGTGCTGGTTACGCGCGAAATGCTACGGAAGTTAGGGTATAAACAGGAGCGATAATGCAGGTTTTACATGTATGTTCAGAGATGTTCCCGCTGCTTAAAACCGGCGGTCTGGCTGATGTTATTGGGGCATTACCCGCAGCACAAATCGCAGACGGCGTTGACGCTCGCGTACTGTTGCCTGCATTTCCCGATATTCGCCGTGGCGTGACCGATGCGCAGGTGGTATCTCGTCGTGATACCTTTGCCGGGCATATCACGCTGCTGTTCGGACATTACAACGGGGTTGGTATTTACCTGATTGACGCGCCGCATCTCTACAATCGTCCCGGAAGCCCGTATCACGATACCAACTTATTTGCCTACACTGACAACGTGTTGCGTTTTGCGCTGTTGGGGTGGGTCGGGGCAGAAATGGCCAGTGGGCTGGACCCATTCTGGCGCCCTGATGTAGTGCACGCGCACGACTGGCATGCCGGCCTTGCGCCTGCGTATCTGGCGGCACGCGGGCGTCCGGCGAAGTCGGTGTTTACTGTGCACAATCTGGCCTATCAAGGCATGTTTTATGCACATCACATGAATGACATCCAATTGCCATGGTCATTCTTTAATGTTCACGGGCTGGAGTTCAACGGGCAAATCTCTTTCCTGAAAGCCGGACTGTATTACGCTGACCATATTACAGCGGTTAGTCCGACCTACGCTCGCGAGATTACTGAACCACAGTTTGCCTACGGTATGGAAGGTTTACTTCAGCAGCGTCATCGTGAAGGACGACTTTCCGGCGTACTGAACGGCGTGGACGAGAAAATCTGGAGTCCAGAGACGGACTTACTTTTAGCCTCGCGTTACACCCGCGATTCATTGGAGGATAAAGCGGAGAATAAGCGCCAGTTGCAAATCGCAATGGGGCTTAAGGTTGACGATAAAGTGCCGCTTTTTGCAGTGGTGAGCCGTCTGACCAGCCAGAAAGGCCTGGATCTGGTGTTAGAGGCCTTACCGGGCCTTCTGGAACAGGGCGGACAACTGGCGCTGCTCGGCGCGGGCGATCCGGTATTGCAGGAAGGTTTCCTTGCTGCAGCAGCGGAACACCCCGGTCAGGTTGGTGTACAGATTGGTTATCACGAAGCATTTTCGCATCGCATTATGGGCGGCGCGGACGTCATTCTGGTGCCCAGTCGTTTTGAACCGTGCGGCTTAACGCAACTTTATGGATTGAAGTACGGCACGCTGCCGTTAGTGCGGCGTACCGGTGGGCTTGCTGATACGGTTTCTGACTGTTCTCTTGAGAACCTTGCAGATGGCGTCGCCAGTGGGTTTGTCTTTGAAGATAGTAATGCCTGGTCGTTGTTACGGGCTATTCGACGCGCTTTTGTTCTGTGGTCCCGCCCTTCATTGTGGCGGTTTGTGCAACGTCAGGCTATGGCAATGGATTTTAGCTGGCAGGTCGCGGCGAAGTCGTACCGTGAGCTTTACTATCGCTTGAAATAGTTTTCAGGAAACGCCTATATGAATGCTCCGTTTACATATTCATCGCCCACGCTTAGCGTAGAAGCTCTTAAGCACTCTATCGCTTATAAGCTGATGTTTACGATTGGCAAGGATCCTGTCGTTGCCAATAAACATGAATGGCTGAACGCAACGTTATTTGCTGTGCGCGATCGTCTCGTGGAGCGCTGGTTACGCTCGAATCGTGCCCAGCTGTCGCAAGAAACTCGTCAGGTTTACTATCTGTCGATGGAGTTTTTGATCGGTCGTACTCTCTCCAACGCCATGCTGTCGTTAGGTATTTATGACGATGTCCAGGGAGCGCTGGAGTCGATGGGGTTAAATCTCGAAGAGTTGATTGATGAGGAAAATGACCCTGGCCTCGGTAACGGTGGTCTGGGGCGTCTGGCGGCCTGCTTCCTGGATTCTCTGGCGACTTTAGGGTTACCAGGTCGCGGCTACGGTATTCGTTACGACTACGGTATGTTCAAGCAGAACATCGTTAACGGCAGTCAGAAAGAGTCACCGGACTACTGGCTGGAATACGGCAACCCGTGGGAATTTAAACGACACAACACGCGCTACAAAGTGCGTTTTGGCGGACGTATTCAGCAAGAAGGCAAGAAAACTCGCTGGATTGAAACTGAAGAAATTCTGGCCGTTGCTTATGACCAGATAATCCCCGGCTATGACACTGACGCAACTAATACCCTGCGTTTATGGAGCGCACAAGCCAGTAGCGAAATTAACCTGGGTAAATTCAATCAGGGTGACTACTTCGCGGCGGTGGAAGACAAAAACCACTCCGAGAACGTATCTCGCGTACTGTACCCGGACGACTCCACTTATTCCGGGCGTGAACTGCGTCTGCGTCAGGAATACTTCCTGGTTTCCTCGACCATTCAGGATATTTTAAGCCGCCATTATCAGCTGCATAAAACCTACGATAATCTGGCAGATAAAATCGCGATTCATCTCAATGACACCCATCCGGTGCTGTCGATTCCTGAATTGATGCGTCTGCTGATTGATGAGCATAAATTCAGCTGGGATGACGCTTTTGAAGTGTGTTGCGAGGTCTTCTCTTACACCAACCACACGCTGATGAGCGAGGCGCTGGAAACCTGGCCGGTAGATATGCTGGGTAAAATTCTGCCGCGTCACTTGCAGATAATCTTTGAAATCAACGACTATTTCCTGAAAACCTTGCAAGAGCAGTATCCGAACGATACTGACCTGCTGGGACGGGCGTCAATCATTGATGAATCCAACGGGCGTCGTGTGCGGATGGCCTGGCTGGCGGTTGTCGTGAGTCATAAAGTCAACGGTGTTTCGGAGTTGCACTCTAACCTGATGGTGCAGTCACTGTTTGCTGATTTTGCGAAAATCTTCCCAGGTCGTTTCACCAACGTTACCAACGGTGTGACGCCGCGTCGCTGGCTGGCGGTAGCAAACCCATCGCTTTCAGCCGTGCTGGACGAACACCTGGGCCGTAACTGGCGCACCGACCTTAGCCAGCTGAGCGAGCTGCAACAGCACTGTGATTTCCCGATGGTCAACCATGCGGTGCATCAGGCGAAGCTGGATAACAAAAAACGTCTGGCCGAGTACATCGCCCAGCAGTTGAATGTGGTGGTGAATCCGAAGGCGCTGTTTGATGTGCAGATCAAACGTATTCACGAATACAAACGTCAATTGATGAATGTGTTGCACGTTATCACTCGTTATAACCGTATCAAGGCCGATCCGGATGCTAATTGGGTGCCGCGCGTGAATATTTTTGGCGGCAAAGCCGCTTCGGCTTATTACATGGCGAAGCACATTATCCATTTGATCAACGATGTTGCTAAAGTGATCAACAACGATCCGCAGATTGGCGACAAGCTGAAAGTGGTGTTTATTCCGAACTACAGCGTTAGTCTGGCGCAGTTGATCATTCCGGCGGCCGATCTGTCTGAACAGATTTCACTGGCGGGGACGGAAGCCTCCGGCACCAGTAACATGAAGTTTGCTCTTAACGGCGCGCTGACTATCGGTACGCTGGACGGCGCGAACGTCGAGATGCTGGAGCATGTCGGTGATGACAATATCTTTATTTTTGGTAACACTGCGGAAGAAGTGGAAGAACTGCGTCGTCAGGGTTACAAACCGCGTGAATACTACGAGAAAGATGAAGAGCTGCATCAGGTGCTGACGCAAATCGGCAGCGGCGTGTTCAGCCCTGAAGACCCAGGCCGTTACCGCGATCTGGTTGATTCGCTGATCAACTTTGGCGACCACTATCAGGTGCTGGCGGATTATCGCAGCTATGTCGATTGTCAGGATAAAGTCGACGAACTCTACGAGCGTCAGGAAGAGTGGACTGCCAAAGCGATGCTGAACATCGCCAATATGGGCTACTTCTCTTCAGACCGTACGATCAAAGAGTACGCCGATCATATCTGGCATATTGATCCAGTGAGATTGTAAGTTCGTAAAGTGATAACTGCCGTGTGTTCCCATAAAGCTACCGTTAATGGGCACACGGCATTTTTATATCAGATAAACAAAATGTCATGAAAATTTACATATGCTATCAATATATAATTAATATTTATTATTTATTAATAAGGCATCTCATTAGGGTATATTCCATATAACGAACATTATAAATAAATAATAAATCATTTGCCGTATTTATATATTCCTTCACTCCTCAGATCTTCTTTCTAAAATAAACTCCTTTGTTTTCAAATAACTGTATTTTTATATAAAGTCAATTATTGCGAGCATTGATTCTTTTAGTTACATTACCAAGCAGCTCATATAATATTTTCCAGCCATTCTATCTCTTGATTTTTTTGGGATTAACCACACCAGCTTTATTCATTTAAATAATGTGATTTGTTAAAGCTGAATGTAAAAATAATCGCCAATATTGCTTGGATTTTTTAACAAAAGGAAAGGTATAAATGAAATTCAATCTATCTAATTTATCCGTAGTTTTACTCGCATCAGGTATGCTGATGTCAACTGCGGTAACTGCTGCGCCAGGCGATGCATCACAATTTGGTGGTGCGGATACAGACTGGAGCACCGTTGATTATCCAAAACTCACCGATATGGATAGCAACACCGATGCGATGGGCGGAAATATCCGCTTTACTGGTCGTGTGGTTAAAGCGACGTGTAAGGTTGCTACAGAATCGAAACAGATTGAAGTGGTACTGCCAGTCGTACCTTCTAACGCTTTCACGGGCATTGATACCGAAGCAACGGGTGCCAGTAACCAGACTGACTTCAACATTAAACTGACCGACTGCAGCAATACAGACAGTCAAAACATTGAATTTCGTTTTACTGGCGTAGCAGACAGTGCCAACCAGACGCTTGCCAATGAAGTTGAAGGGGCCGCTGATGCTGATAGTACTGGCGAAGCAGGTGCAACAGGTGTAGGGATTCGTATTTATTCTAAAAACACGACAGCTGATGGTCTGATTAAACTGAATACACAAACTCCTCAGGGGAGTAGTTCTTCGGCAGCTTACGTGATTCCTGGCGATGCAGCCAAACATGATTATACTGCGGCATTTACTGCGGGCTATGCGCAGAACGGTAGTACCGTTGCACCAGGTCTGGTGAAAGCTACGGCAAGTTTCGTTGTGCTGTACGAATAATTACAGCAAGATAATTTCAGGTTACAGTTAATTGTAGCCTGAAATTAATATTACGTGTTTATTTATAATAAATAGACACGTATCAGCAATTACAATTAATTTCATCTACAAGGATGCAGTATGAGATGGATTTCAAAAAATAAATGTTTAGCCAATAGAAATATAAATTCTTTGCTGAAGACTCAATATGCCATAAGGGCAGCGGCTCTATTTTTGCTGTCCGCCATATCTGTCAACGCTATGGCTGCGGGTGGTTTCGGTCTTGGTTCTACGCGTCTGGTTTATCCATCTGACAGTCAGCAGATTACGTTAAGTGTACAGAATGGTGGGGCTAACACCAGCTATTTAATCCAGTCATGGATTGATGACAATCAAAGCAGTAAAAAAAGTCAGGATTTTGTGGTTACGCCTCCTTTATTTATGTTGCCAACGCGAAAAGAGGCATCATTGAGGATAATGTTTATTGGCAAATCGCAGTTACCGACTGATCGAGAGACATTATTCTGGATGAATGTGAAAGCGATTCCGCCGACGGATGAGAAGAATACTCAGAAAAACACGTTACAACTGGCGTTACAAAACAGAATTAAATTATTTTACCGTCCGACTAATTTACCCGTTCAAGCTGGTAAAGCACGGGATATGTTGCGATTTAAATACGAAGCTAAAAAGCTGAGAGTCATTAACCCTTCTCCCTATTATCTGACGGTGACAGGAATCAGGGTGCAAGGGGCAAAATTACCCAATGCGTTTGTTCCCCCGAAAAGTGACATCACAGTTTCTTCTCCGGTGACGTTAGCGGGCGAAATTACTTATCAAACTATCAATGATTACGGTGCCACAACGGCCAGGCAAAAGGGAACGATGCAATAAACCTGGAAGATTAAAACGTTAAAGCAACTCAGGTCAGGGATATGAACCTAAAGCTCAGAAAACTCGAACACTGGATGGCAAGGAAAAAGCAGATGAGGCTGTGTATACCGCTTCTCCTGACACTTTTGCCTACGTGTTCAGTGGCGGGTATGCGCTTTAATCCTGCCTTTTTGTCGGGTGATACAGAAGCTGTTGCTGATTTATCTCGTTTTGAGAAAGGGATGACGTATCTGCCAGGTAGCTATGAGGTTGAAATATGGGTCAATGATTCGCCTTTGACATCACGTAAGGTTACTTTCAAAGCTGATGAGCAGAATCAGTTGATTCCCTGTTTTTCGCTCGATGAGTTAATTACTTTAGGAATTAACAAAAGTGCATTGCCGGAGCAGGCGCAAGCAGAGGGAAATCATTGTCTCGATTTACGTATATGGTTTGCTGAAGTTCAATATACTCCTGAACTGGATGCGCAACGACTCAAACTGACCTTCCCGCAGGCAATATTAAAGCATGAAGCACGTGGTTATATCCCACCTGAGGAATGGGATAATGGTATCCCGGCTGTTCTTATTAATTATGACTTTTCTGGTAACAGCGATCGTGGAGACTATGCGTCTGATAGTTATTATTTAAATCTTCGTTCAGGTTTAAATTTAGGAGCGTGGCGTTTTCGTGATTATTCTACATGGAGTCGTTCAGCTAATTCATCGGGTAAAATTGCACATGTGAGTAGTACGTTACAACGAGTAATTATTCCTTTTAAAAGTGAATTAACACTAGGTGATACCTGGTCTTCATCGGATGTTTTCGACAGCGTGAGTATTCGTGGTGCTAAACTTGAATCCGATGAAAACATGCTGCCGGATAGCCAAAGTGGCTTTGCTCCTACTGTGCGCGGCATTGCTAAAAGTAATGCTCAGGTAACGATTAAACAAAACGGTTATGTTATTTATCAGACCTATACTCCCCCTGGGCCTTTTGAAATCAACGATCTGAACCCTACGTCTTCCGCAGGGGATTTGGAAGTTACGATCAAAGAGTCTGATAATTCCGAAACTATCTATACCATTCCTTACGCCGCTGTACCCATCCTTCAACGCGAAGGACATATTAAATATTCCGCAACTGCCGGTAAATATCGTAGTAATAGCTATAATCAAAACAATCCGAATATCTTTCAAGGAGATTTGATTTGGGGGTTACCCTGGGATATTACCGCCTATGGAGGGATACAATACTCTAATAATTATCGGGCAATAGCACTCGGGCTTGGGTTCAACCTTGGTATGTTTGGTGCGACCTCATTTGATTTGACGCAAGCCAATAGCACACTTGCTGATGGCAGTAAACATCAAGGGCAATCGTACCGTTTTCTATACTCAAAATCGTTAGTGCAAACAGGTACAGCTTTTCAGATTATTGGTTATCGCTACTCGACGGAGGGATTTTATTCGTTGAGTGATACCACATACAAACAAATGTCGGGTACGGTTATCGATCCAGATACCCTTAATGAAAAAGACTATGTTTATAACTGGAATGATTTTTATAATTTACGTTATAACAAAAGAGGAAAGTTTCAGGCAAATATATCTCAACCATTGGGCGAATATGGCTCTATGTATTTGGCAGCGAGTCAACAAACTTATTGGAATACGAATAATAAAGATACCTTATACCAGGTTGGCTATAATACGAGTGTGCATGGGGTTTATTTAAACATTGCTTATAACTACAGCAAATCACCAGGTTCAGATGCGGACAGAATCTTATCCGTCAATATATCATTGCCGATCAGCAATTGGTTATCACCAGCAGTCGATGGACGCACTGCGACAAATTCTATGACAGCGACCTATGGTTACAGTCAAGATAATAGCGGTCATGTGAATCAGTATGCTGGAGTATCTGGCTCACTGCTGGATCAGCATAATCTCAATTATAATATTCAACAAAATTTCGCCAATCAGAACAATGGTGGAAATGGCTCGGTAGGTTTAAATTACCGTGGTACTTATGGTTCACTAAATTCCGGATACAGCTACGATAATAATGGTAACCAGCAATTTAACTATGGTTTAAGTGGTGCCATGGTTGTTCACGAAAATGGTTTAACGCTAAGTCAGCCGTTAGGTGAAACAAATATACTGATAAAAGCACCTGGGGCAAACAATGTAAATGTGGAACGCGGAACGGGGGTTAAGACAGACTGGCGTGGCTATGCTGTCGTACCTTATGCCACGGAGTATCGGCGTAATAATATCTCTTTAGACCCTATGTCTATGAACATGCATACAGAATTAGATGCCACTAGCATGGAAGTGATACCCAGTAAAGGCGCTTTAGTTTGATGTAGCCCCCAGAAACA